>CAUAWV010000008.1 GCA_958433005.1 uncultured Collinsella sp.
ACGCCTTTGAGTATGCCCGCCGCTGCGGCCGCAAAAAGGTGACGGCCGTGCACACGGCCAACATCATGAAAGCGACCGACGGCCTGTTCCTGCGCGTGGCACGCGAGGTGGCCGCCAACTATCCCGATATCGAGTTCAACGACAAGATCGTCGACGCCACCTGCATGGGCCTGGTCCAGAACCCCAACGACTTCGATGTCCTGGTGCTGCCCAACCTGTACGGCGACATCGTGAGCGACCTGTGCGCCGGCCTGGTGGGCGGCCTGGGTATGGCCCCCGGCTCCAACATCGGTGCCGATTGCGCCATTTTCGAGGCAACGCACGGCTCCGCGCCCGATATCGCCGGTCAGGATATCGCCAACCCCACGGCCGAGATCCTCTCTGCTGCGATGATGCTTGACCACCTGGGCGAGAACGACGCCGCCAATCGTATTCGCGCCGCCGTTTCTGCCACGCTCGACG
Organism: uncultured Collinsella sp.; assembly: GCA_958433005.1. Classification (GTDB taxonomy): domain Bacteria; phylum Actinomycetota; class Coriobacteriia; order Coriobacteriales; family Coriobacteriaceae; genus Collinsella. The sequence continues at coordinate 463 of CAUAWV010000008.1, forward strand.
AGGGTGAGCAGGTCACCGGCGACGTTCGTCGTGCCCAGACCGGCTCCGTTGAGGGCGCTGTGGGCACGCAGGCCTTTGCCGATGCCGTTATCGCGCACCTGGCCTAAGGCATGCAGACTGCAAACGCCAAAATAGTACTTAAGTGTTTGCGTATAACCTGAGAATCAATACGCCCGGCGCTCTGTCGGGCGTATTCTATTGCGGACTATGTTTCCTAACAAGGAGTAACTGACTATGGGTCTGATTCAAAAGAAGGACGAGAAGGACGAGATCGACGGCATCCAGATCATCGAGCGCGGCGAAGGCCCCAATGGTGATGAGGACGAGAAGATCGACCTGGTCGCCGGTACGTCTGCCGAGCACATTGCTGCCGGCACGACCGCCGAGGAAGAGGACGCTCGCCTGGAGGCAAAGATCGCCGCGGACGCCGCCGACGAGAACCTCATGCCCGAGGAACAGGATGCGGACGACTCCGATGTGGACGACCATGCATCTAAGCACAAGAAGACGATGATTGCCGCCTTTGTGGTCGCCATCGTGATTGCTGCGGTGGTCGGCTTCTTTATTGGCAATGGCGGCTTTGGCGGCAAGGGTGTCGGCTCGTCGACCCTGACCGAGGACCAGCTCGATTCGACCGTGGCAAGCTATAGCTACAACGGCAAGAAGAGCGATATCACCGCGCGCGAGGCTATCGAGAGCCAGTACAGCCTCGACACCGTCAAGGATAGCGATGGCAACTACACCGCTCCGTCTGCCGACGTTATCCTGTCCTACGTGCGCAACAAGATCCTGCTGGACGCTGCCGAGGACGAGGGCATTACCGTTTCTTCCAAGGAAATGAAGCAGTACGCCGAGGATTCCATCGGCACCTCCGACTACAAGACCATGGCCACGCAGTACGGCGTGTCCAAGGACCAGGCCAAGCAGATCGTCCGTCAGTCCGCGACGCTGCAGAAGCTCTACAAGAAGAAGGTCGGCGACAGCTCCGCAAGCATGCCGACCGCCCCGACCGAGCCTGCTGACGGCAACGAGGAGACCGCGAGCAAGGACTACGCCGACTACATCATCAACCTTGCCGGCGACGAGTGGGATAGCGAGAAGGGCACTTGGAAGGACGCCGACAGCACCTACGCTAAGGCGCTCGCCGACGATGCCTTTACGGCCGATAGCGCAACCTATAAGCAGGCCATGACCGCCTATTACACCGCCTACCAGCAGTACTCTTCGCAGGCCTCGAGCGCCAGCTCCAAGTGGACCGAGTATGCTAACGGCCTCTACGCCAAGGCCAACATCAGCATCTACGGCCTGTTTGCGTAAGGGCTGCCCAAGCCGCCGAGCGCGTAGCCTAAACACCTAATTAAGCCCGCTAGAACGGATGTCGTTCTAGCGGGCTTATTGCGTTTAGGCGCTGGTGGCTAAATTATGTCTATTAATCTTTAAGTCCAAAGAGGTTATCGGCTTCATCGTCAGGCATATATTCCAGTACATCGCCCGGTTGGCAGTCGAGTGCCCGGCATATCGCGTCAAGAGTTGAAAAGCGCACGGCAGAAACCTTGCCCGTCTTGATGCGCGACATATTGACCTGGGAGATACCCACGCGTTCCGCAAGCTCTTTGGATGAAATCTTGCGTTCGGCAAGCATGCGGTCGAGCCGCAGAATAATCATGGATTCCCCCTAGAGCAACTCGTCATCTTGTTTTTGCAGGATACACCCGTACTGGAAGATGCTGGCAATCAGGCTAATAATTAGGCCTGCAAAGAGCATAGAGAGGTCGAGATGCTGCCCGCCAAGCGCATCCGTAAAGCTACCGCCAAATCCTGAGAGTATCAGCCCTGTGACTATGGCACCAAAAAGTTTCACGGCAGCGCCGCCGATAAGGAACAAATGTCCTATTTGACGTAGTATGCGGATGCATTCGAGGTCAAAGGGCCTGCCCGCCTTTTCAATGGCGGAGAAAAACCTGTATGCGCTTAGCGCGATGGCAAGCGCGAGGCATGCCATCATGGCGCTCCCTATGGCAGTATGACCGTCGTGCGCGACAAGCATAAGAGGAGTCTGTTCATTGGTGCCGACGAGAGCGAGAATTGGCCCTTCGCTAGCCTCAAGCTCTACGGATTGGAGACAGAACCCTTGGGAGAGGCTAGGCAATATGACTAGATCTTCGATTGCAATGACTGCGAGGAGTGCCAGAGCGAGCGCCACGATGGTGCAGATTGTGCCCCATTTGCAGTAGCGAGTGAGCTTCCTCAGTTTGGCTATTGCCTGTTCACGGTCGATGGCTTCATTCGATTTGGATACGTTCCAGCGGATCATAGCTCCTCCAACCAATGTCTTGGATGATACTTGTATCTTATATCATACTTAATGATAAACGATAAACAATTACAGATTAGAGTAAGTAATGTTTGTGAGACGAATAGCGAGAGCTATGGCATATTCAGGGAATGGGAGTTTGGAACGCGGGGGATGGACGAGTATTGAAATACCCTGCAACCGCGCAAGTGCTTCATCGAGTCTCCCCAATTCATCTAGGAAAAAGGCTGCAAACGATTGAAATTCTCCGGTGAACGGTCGAAAACTACCGTTCACCGATAATTTCTAAACTGGTTCTAACTGGTATTAAGTCAAAAAGACCAATTCACAAATCTTCACAATGACCTGCACTTTTTCTACACGCTATATTTAGCCACCCTGTGTTGTTTAGACACGAAAATAGTTGTGATCGATTGCCAAAGCATTTCGAAACGGTTTCAAAACTGCAGGTAGAAGTGTTAATGAGCGGTAAACGGTCGATTTATCACCGTGAACGGTGCAAAAACGTTTTACTGTATGAATCAGCGAAAGCGACCTCTTCTGGGGTGATATAGTGACAACAACACGTCACGTGGTTACTACCAGTTTAGAAACCACTGGTCTTCAAAGAACGCTTTCTAAGAAGCTTTAAGGGCGAGCGCCCGCTGGCTTCCGAAAATTATCGGACTCAGATCGTACACACCTTCGGAAGGGAAATTTGAATGGTTGGCTTTATTCTTACCGGTCATGGACAGTTCGCACCCGGCCTTGCAAGTGCTATCGCTATGGTTGCCGGCGATCAGCCCGCTTTTACCGTCGTTCCTTTTGAGGGCGACCAGGCTGCTTCCTACGGTGAGGATCTCCGCGCCGCTATTACCGCCATGCGCGAGGAGTGCGATGGCGTGCTCGTCTTTACCGACCTGCTCGGTGGTACTCCGTTCAATCAGTCGATGATGATTGCCCAGGATGTCGACAACGTCGAGGTTCTGACTGGCACCAACCTTCCCATGGTTATTGAGCTTCTGTTCCTCCGCGGTAACGCCACGCTCGCCGAGCTTGGCGAGCAGGCCGTGACCGTTGGTCAGACGGGCGTCACCGCCCAGACGGTCGCATCCGTTGCCGGCTCCGACGAAGAGGATATCTTCGGCGACGAGGACGGCATCTAATGGCCGATTTCGGAGCCAACGTCCTGAGCTCCTCGGTCGCCCTTTTAGGCCTGCTTGTCATCATGGGCTTGATTTACACCATCTGGTCGCAAATCAACATGAAGAAGAAGCAGAAGTACTTCAAGGAGCTGCACACCGAGCTCAAGCCGGGTCAGGAGGTTCTTTTCGCCGGCGGTATCTACGGAACCGTCAAGGGCATCGAAGGCGAAAAGGTCCAGATCAAAGTCCGATCCGGTGCCGTCGTAGATGTTTCGCGTTACGCGATTCAGGAGATCAAGTAACTGTCGTCAGCAAATAACGAAAGGAAGCTGATCAACATGGCAGAACCCAACATTCTTCTTACCCGCATCGATAACCGACTGGTCCATGGTCAGGTCGCTACCCAGTGGAACTCCACCCTGGGCTCCAACCTCATCCTCGTCGCCAACGACGATGTGTCGACCAACACCATGCGCCAGAACCTCATGAAGATGGCCGCTCCCGCCGGCGTCGCTACGCGTTTCTTCTCCCTGCAGAAGACCATCGACGTCATTGGCAAGGCGAGCCCGCGCCAGAAGATCTTCATCGTGGCCGAAACACCGGAAGACGTGCTTACGCTCGTCAAGGGCGGTGTGCCTATAAAGAAGGTAAACATCGGCAACATGCACATGTCGGAAGGAAAGCGCCAAGTCGCCACCTCCGTCGCAGTTAACGACGAGGATGTCGCTGCGTTTAAAGAGCTGCAGGAATTGGGGGTGGAGTTGGAGATCAGGCGCGTTCCGAGCACGCCTGTTGAGGACACGAGCAAGCTCTTCTCGTAATCCTCGTGATCCACGTTGTCAGGATTGAAACCCTGACGTTCTGTACGTGATATCCAAAGTGCGTACATACATTTTGAAAGGAGGAGCAAGATGGAATACTCGATCATCCAGGTCGCTCTGGTCTTCATCGTCACGTTCGTCGCGGCAATCGACCAGTTCAACTTCCTCGAGTCTCTCTATCAGCCCATCGTCACCGGCGCCGTCATCGGTCTTATCCTTGGCGACCTCAACACCGGTCTTCTCGTGGGTGGTACCTATCAGCTCATGACGATCGGCAACATGCCGATCGGAGGCGCTCAGCCGCCTAACGCCGTCATCGGCGGCATCATGGCAGCCATTCTCGCTATCGCTACGGGCCTCGAGCCCAACGCGGCAGTCGGCCTTGCCATTCCGTTCGCTCTGCTTGGTCAGCTCGGCGTTACCCTGGTCTTCACGCTTATGTCGCCCCTCATGTCCTCCGCGGACAACATGGCTCATAACGCTGACACCAAGGGCATCGAGCGTCTGAACTACTTCGCCATGGCTCTGCTCGGCCTGATCTTCGCTGTCGTCGTCACCCTGTTCTTCATCGCTGGCGCTACCATCGGTCAGACCATCGCTTCCGCCATCCCGACTTGGCTGCAGACCGGTCTGTCCGCTGCAGGCGGCATGATGCGCTTCGTCGGCTTCGCCGTCCTGCTCAAGGTTATGATGAACCGCGATATGTGGGGCTTCTTCCTCATGGGCTTTGGCCTCGCGCTCATCACCGTTGCCAACGATTCTCTGGCAACCCCTGCCCTGCTCATCCTCGCTCTCATCGGCTTCGGCATCGCTTTCTGGGACTTCCAGCAGCAGACCGAGCTGAAGGGTGCAGCTGTTTCTGACGGAGGTGACTTCGAAGATGGCATCTAATGAGTATGTGATCCCGGAGCACTACGAGGATCTCACTCCTGCTCCGCAGCTCGACCAGAAGACCCTCAACAAGATGGCTTGGCGCTCCTGCTTCCTGCAGGCATCGTTCAACTACGAGCGCATGCAGGCCGCTGGCTGGCTTTACTCCATCATCCCCGGTCTGGAGAAGATCCACACCAACAAGAACGACCTCGCGGCTTCCATGAGCCACAACCTGGAGTTCTTCAACACCCACCCGTTCCTCGTCACCTTTGTTATGGGTATCGTGCTTTCGCTCGAGCAGAACAAGGTTGACATCCCCACGATCCGCGCCGTCCGCGTCGCCGCAATGGGCCCGCTCGGTGGTATCGGTGACGCCCTGTTCTGGCTGACGCTCGTGCCTATCACGGCCGGCATCACCTCCAACATGGCCATCAACGGCAACGCCGCTGCGCCGATCATCTTCCTGGTGATCTTCAACGTCGTCCAGTTCGCTCTGCGCTTCTGGCTCATGAACTGGTCCTACAAGCTTGGCACCAGCGCTATTGACGCTCTGACTGCCAACATGCAGGCCTTCACGCGTGCCGCTTCCATTATGGGCGTCTTCGTCGTCGGTTGCCTGGTCGTCACCATGGGTGGCACCCAGATCAACCTCCAGATCCCCAACGGCACCACCCGTGGCCTCTCCGCTACTACCGTGATCGTCTCCGAGAAGGAGGCCGAGAACTTCACCGGTATGGAGGGCATCGATACCGAGACCGCTGAGGCCGGTACCATCGCCATGACCGATGAGGACGGCAACGCCCTCACCGCTTCCGATGCCGACGGCAACGCTGTCGAGTGCGGCGTCACCGATCTGGGCAACGGCATGGAGTCCGTTACCTACGGCACCGTCACCGAGGATCCGGTCAACTTCTCTGTTGCCGACACCCTCAACACCATCGTCCCGAAGCTCGTCCCGCTTATGCTTACGCTGCTGCTTTACTACATGTTCGCTAAGCACAGCTGGACCCCGACCAAGGGCATTCTGCTGCTCTTCGTCCTGGGCATCCTGGGCGCTGGCCCGCTTGGTCTCTGGCCGAGCATCTGGTAAGGCTCTAGCTTGAGGGGTGTGTCCCTGCGCGGCTCACACCCCGACCCCTTAAGCCATGTGTATGTTAAAAGCCGCGTGCTCGAAAGAGCGCGCGGCTTTTGTTTTCTTGATGAGTCGGGTGTTGCAGAACGATAATGCTTAACACCCTAGGTAGTTAGCCGAATTCGAGCAAAAGGGAGGATAGGATGGCGATCGGAGCGCGTAGGCAGCCGCTGTACGATCAGCTGGTCGATATTCTGACCGAAAAGATTGACCATGAATATCGCGCCGGTGACATGATTCCTTCCGAGCGCGAACTTTCGGAGCGCTATGGTCTCTCGCGCACTACGGTACGCTTGGCTCTGCAGGAACTGGAGCGTTTAGGACTGGTGGTTCGGCAGCACGGTCGCGGTACCTTTGTGACCGACCGTTCGGCAAAAGCAACCAATCTTATGCAGTCCTACAGCTTTACCGAGCAGATGCGCGCGATGGGTCGAGAACCCGAGACCACGATTCTCGAGTTTTGCGAGATGGAGGCCGATAAGAATCTGGCCGAGCATATGGGATTGCGTATCGGTGATCGCATTTTTAAGCTTAAGCGCCTTCGTTCTGCCGACAACATGCCCATGATGGTCGAACGCAGCTATCTACCGGTTCGTCAATTTCTGTCCCTAAAGCGACCGCTGCTGGAGCGCAAGCCGCTTTACGATGTGATTGAGCAGGACTTTCAGCAAAAGATACGCGTGGCTGAAGAGGAGTTCTATGCGAGCATAGCCCGTCCCACCGACGCCCACCTTTTGGGAATTGTCGAGGGCTCGCCTGTGCTCGATTTGGTCAGGACTACGTATAACGAGTCAAACGAGGTTGTGGAGTATACACTCTCGGTTGCTCGTGCCGATCAGTTTAAATACAAGGTTTACCACCAGCGTAGCAACTAGTGTCCGCATCGTTTCCATATGGTGATTCTTTGCATTTAACTGGTTACTACCAGATAACCAACCGAAGTGTATAATTGCACGTCAGAGGATTACTTCTAGAGAGAGGTATTAGAAATGTTCGAGAAGAGTGTCGAGGAGCTCACCGAGCTCGGCGCCCAGATCACCACGGCCGAGATTGCTCAGCAGCCCGAGCTTTGGCGTGATACGCTCAACATCTATCGCGAGAACAAGGAGGCCATCGAGGCCTTCCTGGCCGAGGCTCGTGCTATGGGCGAGGGCCGTCTGTCCGTTGTCTTCACCGGTGCCGGTACGTCCGACTACGTTGGCGATACCTGCGCCCCGTACCTGCGTCACGCTGGCAACACTGATCTCTACGACTTTAAGCCCATCGCCACGACAGACATCGTGAGCGCTCCGCGCGATTTCCTGCGCGCCGAGGATCCCACGCTCGTGGTTTCCTTTGCCCGCTCTGGCAACAGCCCCGAGAGCCTTGCCGCCGTTGCCGTTGCCAAGGAGCTCGTCCACAACGTCAAGTTCCTCAACATCACCTGCGCGCCCGAGGGCAAGCTCGCCGTCGAGTCCGCCGATGATCCCAATGCGCTGACGCTGCTCATCCCGCGCGCCAACGACAAGGGCTTCGCCATGACCGGTTCCTACACCTGCATGACCCTGCTCTCTACCCTCATCTTTGACGAGGCTTCCGACGAGCAGAAGGCCGAGTGGGTCGAGACCATCGCCAAGATGGGCGAGGAGGTCATCGCTCGCGAGTCCGAGGTTGCCGATTACCTGGCTGGCGACTTCAACCGCGTGACCTACTTGGGTTCCGGCTCCTTCGGTGGCCTTGCCCAGGAGAGCCAGCTCAAGATCCTCGAGCTTGCTCATGGCCTGGTTGCCACTTCCTACGACACCTCCATGGGTTATCGTCACGGACCCAAGTCCTTCGTCGACGACAAGACCCTCGTGTTCGTGTTCGTCAACAACGATGCCTACACCCGTCAGTACGATATCGACATCCTCAACGAGATCGGTGGCGACGAGATCGCTCAGCACACCGTTGCCGTTCAGCAGGATGGCGCTATCGTCTACGAGGGCGAGTCCTTCACCTTTAAGGGCTATGAGGCACTCCCCGAGGGCTACCTTGCCCTGCCGTTCGTGATGTTTGCCCAGGCCATCAGCCTGCTCAACTCCGTGCGCGTGGGCAACACGCCCGATACGCCGAGCCCCACCGGCACGGTCAACCGCGTGGTTAAGGGCGTGACGATTCACCCCTTCACCGCTTAATCGCGTCCCCCCTGTAAGGGCGCCCGTCCGCTCATAACGGCGGGCGGGCGCTTTTTGTTTTCACTTGGACCGGGTATAAGCATCACCACAGTCAACTGCTTTAGAAGCAAGGAGTGCATATGAGCACGTACGCAATTAAGGCTGACAAGTTCTTCTTGCCGGCAGGTCCGCAGCTGGGCGGCTATCTTATGGTCGAGGATGGCGTCTTTGGCGCCTGGCAGGCCGACGAGCCCTCTTGCGAGATCAAGGACTACACGGGATCGTGGATCGCACCGGGTATGGTCGATACCCACATCCATGGCTTCTACAACCACTCAACTACCGATAACGACCCCGAGGGTATCGATATCAGCTCGACTGAGCTCGCCCGTCGCGGTACCACCAGCTGGCTACCCACGACGTTCACCGATGGCGTCGAGCAGATCAAGGACGCCTGCGCCGCCATCGCTCAGGCGGACGAGGGTCGCGGCCCCGACTTCTGCGGTGCTCGCATTCAGGGCATCTACCTGGAGGGCCCCTTCTTTACCATGAAGCACGTGGGCGCGCAGAACCCCGCTTATCTTATCGATCCCTCCGAGGAGGTCTTTGATCAGTGGCAGGAGGCTGCGGGCGGTCGCATCGTTAAGAGCGCCATGGCGGCCGAGCGCGACGGTGCCGCTGCTTATGCGGCTGCTCTGAACGCCAAGGGTGTGGTGACCAGCATCGGTCACTCCGACGCCACCTACGATGAGTGCATCGCCGCCATCAACGCCGGTGCCAGCTGCTTTACGCATACCTATAACGGCCAGCGCGGGCTGCATCACCGTGAGCCCGGTGTCGTGGGTGCTGCTATGTCCACGTCCGAGACCTACGCCGAGATCATCTGTGACGGCAAGCACGTAAACCCTGCCGCCATCAAGGCGCTGCTGCAGGCCAAGGGCTGGCAGCACACGGTACTCATCACCGACTGCCTGGGCTGCGGCGGCATGCCCGAGGGCAGCTACACCAGCGGCGGCATGGACGTCATCATGAAGGACAACCTGTGCTGGCTCGCCGATGGCAAGAGCATTGCCGGTTCGGTGCTCACGCTTGCCCAGGGCGTCAAGAACATCGTCGACTGGGGCATCGCCAGCGCCGATATCGCCATTCGCATGGCAACCGAGGTGCCGGCACGCTCCGCGCACATCGAGGATAAGTGCGGCAGCATCATGCCGGGTCGCGACGCCGACTTTGTCGTGTTCGACCATGAGCTCACCCTCGTCGAGACGTATGTTGGCGGCCAGAGCGTCGGCAACGCCTTTACCGAGTAACGAAAGAAAAAGACGGCGGGCCCGAATCTGCTCGGACCCGCCGTACGGGTTAAACGCTCAAAAGCACCTTTACAGTTACAGCTTGCTAGCGATTTTCTTTGCCGTGCGCTTAACGCCGGCCACCAGGCCTCCTGCAGGATGCTCCTTCTCGTATGCTAGGCGCTTCTCGCGCTTGGCGTACTCTTCGACGATGATGTCTCCATACTCGTCTTCGATCTTGTCGAAGAAGTCGACGGCACCCTTAATTTCCTCAGCGGTCGGGTGCCCCTTTTGGACACCGCCGGTGAGTTTGAACGGCCCCCACGTATCAAAGCCGGGGCAGCCGTAGACACCCATAAAGATGGCCTGCCTCATGCGGCAGATGCCATCGATATCCTTGCCGTACCACTTGTTTTTGCCACCGTAGGTCATAAGGCCAAACACCTTGTCCTGCGGCTGCAACACGTTAGTGAGCACGCGTGCCATGTCCTTGTCGATCTCGGAGTAATAGATGCCCGTGGCGACACCAATCAGATGGTATTCGTGCAGGTTGGGATACTCGTTTTTGCCGAGCGTTTTCACATCGAGGGTATCGATTTCGGGGTGCGCCTCGACGATGGCGTCCACGAGCTTTTTCGTATTGCCGTGGTGGCGTGAGGCATAAAGAATGATGGTTCGCATAAGAAGGCCTTTCAGCTGTAATTGCATCAATGTCTGTATGGTACCCCGTTACATGGCCGGGATACCGGACGCATCGATGAGCGTGCGGGTTTGTTCTATGGTTAGGATTGAAACGGGCGCTTGCGTGAAATAAAGCAGTTGTTCGAAAGGATGGGTAATGGAATACGCTCTCTCCAACGATTCGATTTCTATTAAGGTTTCCACGGCTGGTGGCTCGTTTACCTCGATTGAGGCCGGAGGTCGCGAGTACTTGTGGCAGGGTGATCCCACCGTGTGGTCCGGCCAGGCGCCGATTTGCTTCCCGATTTGCGGAGGCTTGCGCGACAACAGCGCCATGACGTTTGCCGGGCATCATGTAAAGCTCGCTCGCCACGGCTTTGCGCGCAAGCAGGAATGGAAGCTGCTGAGCCAAGGCGAGAACGAGTTGGCTATGTGCCTGGCTTCGGAGGATAACGCCGCGCTGCTGAGCGATTATCCGTATCCGTTTAGGCTCGTCGCCCGCTATACGCTCGAGGACGCCGCCGTGCGTGTCTCCTATGAGGTTACCAACGAGGGCACCGAGGACATGCCGTTCTTTATCGGTGGGCATCCCGGCTTTAGGTGCCCGCTCGATGAGGGCGAGGCCTATACGGACTACGAGTTGCGCTTTGAGAAAGAAGAGGCTGCAGAGCTTTGCACCGCTGTCCCTTCGACTGGCTTGATTGACGTGGACAAGCGCTTCAAGAACCCCATGGTGGGAAAGACGCTGCCCCTGTCGCACGAGCTCTTCGATTTTGCGGAGACCATCTTTGACGTGCTCGAGAGCCGCCAGGTCACGCTTTCCAAAAAGGGCGAGGACAAGGGCGTCCGCCTGAGCTTTGAGGGCTTCCCATATCTCATTGTGTGGAGCAAGCCCGAGGGTGATTTTGTGGCAGTTGAGCCTTGGGGCGGCCTTTCGACCTGCTCCGATGAGGACGACGTGCTTGAGCATAAGCGTGGCTGCCTTGTCGCCAAGCCCAAGGAGACCGTCGTTCGCTCGTTCACGATTGAGATTCTGTAATTCCGTTTTGTCGACTCGTATCGCGAGGCACAAGGAGCCTGCGAGATAAGGAGCTAAAAATGATCCTCACCGTTACGATGAACCCGTCCGTCGATACACGCTATCAGCTCGATGAGCTCATTATCGACGACGTTAACCGTGTGACGCCCGAAAAGACCGCCGGCGGCAAGGGTCTCAACGTGGCCCGTGTACTGGGTCAGCTGGGCGACGACGTTGTGGCAACCGGTCTACTCGGCGGCCACATGGGCGCCTACATGGCCGAGCTCATGGATGCCAACGGCATTAAGAATGATTTTGTACCCATCAAGGGCGAGACTCGCATTTGCCTTAACATCCTCCACGCCGGCAACCAGACCGAGCTACTCGAGAGCGGCCCGACGATTGCCCCCGAGGAGCTCGATGCCTTTACCGCCAAGTTCGCCGAGCTTGCGAGCAAGGCCGCTGTCGTTACCATCTCGGGTTCGCTGCCCCGTGGTGTCGAGGCAGGCTACTACGCCAAGATCACGGGTATTGCCGAGAACGCCGGCGCCAAGGTGCTGCTCGATACCTCGGGTGCTTCGCTCGAGGCCGCCCTTAAGTCCGAAATTAAGCCCGAGCTGGTCAAGCCTAACCTGACCGAGATTAACGGCCTTCTGGGCACGAGCTTTACCACCGACGATGTGGACGAGCTCCGCGCCGCGCTCGCCTCTGATGCCCGCTTCTCCGATATCCCCTGGGTCGTCGTGTCCATGGGCGCTGCCGGCTCCGTGGGCTTCCATAATGGCCGTGCATTCCGCGCCAAGACCCCCGATATCCCCGCCGTTAACGCTACGGGCTCTGGCGATTCGACCATTGCCGGCTTCGCGCATGCGATTGCTGCTGGCGCGGATGACGAGACGGTGCTGCGTACCGCCAACACCTGCGGCAAGCTCAATGCCATGGATCCCATGACTGGCCACTTGGTTATGGATCGTTGGGACGAGGTTTACAACGGCGTTGTCGTGACCGAGCTGTAGGAGCTTGTGCGCCGCCCCCGGCATCGGTTGCTTGCTTGTGGTTAGAGTTGACGGCAAGTGCGGTAGCATTATGCCGGGGCGCGACGCCGATGCTGTCGTGTTCAATCCCGACCTTACCCTGGTCGAGACGTATGTGGGTGGCAACAGCGTCGGTAATGCATTTACCGAGTAGCTGCCAAATAAACGATCCGAGAGGGGATTTAGATGATTTACGGTGCATTGGGCGATATCGAGGAATACCGCGGAATGCTCAAGGGCCTCGACGTGCTGATCGACTGGCTCGAGGAGAACGACCCGGCACAGCTCGAGGTCGGCAGCCATCCGATTTTGGGTGAGAAGGTCTTTGCGAACGTCATGTCTCCCACGACGCGTCCCGAGGCTGAGGCTCACTATGAGACGCATCAGCGCTATCACGACCTGCAGATCGACGTCGAGGGTCGCGAGGCCTTCAAGGTCGCTACGGGCAGCCTGACGCTGGTCCAGGAGTTTGACGAGAAGGACGACTATGATCTGGTCGATTCCGACGCCTCGATCGCCGGCGATCTTGCCGACGACAAATTCGCGCTGTTCGTTGCCGGCGAGCCCCACATGCCCACGCTCGAGTTCCCGGGCGATGGCGCACAGCCGGTCAAGAAGATCTGCTTTAAGTTGCTTGCCGACGCCTACTGGGAGGAGTAGCGAGCTGCTCGGCTGAGCTGTTCGTCTGATGGCGTGATTCCCCTAGGGAAATCACGCTAGGACCCCGCCAAACGGGTTTTCCCTAGGGAAATCACGTTTGGCGGGGTTTTCTGTTTTGAATAGGGAAGCCTCATTTATTTGCGAAGAACATCGGCTAGCCGCAGGATTGAAATCATCGACCGATAAGTGAGTTCCACTTTTTCGCCCGCAAGCAGTCGTTTCGAGCCAATCTCATCTAGCCCCACAAGCCGAGAAAACAGCGGGCCGCTCATCGTGCCCTCGTCAATTGATTCCCTTATGGTCTTCAAAACGTCCGTATCATGAAGCGATGCCGAGCTGTAGGGGGCAACACGAGCGGAACTCTCAATTAACGACGAGACAAAAGGATGGAGATGCTTTGGACATAGTCCATCAAACACCACATCCCCATTGTCGTTCGAGCCGACCAGGCGCCAAGTATAATGATCGACCCAGTCATCCCCGTCGTATATGGCGTTCATGAGCAACTTCCCGTCTAGAGAGAGAAACCTATTTGGACATCGGGGCGCAAGACCGCAATCCATATCGGGCCTGCAGCAGCTCCAACCCAACGCACCACATAGGTTCCCTTTCGTACATGTGTATCAATCTGCCCCGAAATGCCGGTGAATGCAATTCCAGACCCGTTTGTCGGATAGCAATCGACGTATTTTTGTTTTCCGCTCACAACCTTGTATAGATATATCGTTCCAGCAAAAGAGAAGGGATCGTTCGCAATTTTGTCCGGAAGAACTTGCCACCTCAAAATCCCGCTACCAATGTGGTCAAGCTTGACCGTTCCGCCGTCCCCCTCAAAAGTGGCAAGGGGATTTACCCAAGACTGAGAGTCGGCATCGCCCTCCTTAGCAGTTATCAGCAGACTGCCCGTATAAGACTGCTGAGGCTCACCTTCAGGACAGACAGCCTTGGCCCAAGAAGGGCCACTCAGGCAGAACAGTCCGAGCAGCATCAATACCAACAAAAGAAAACCCTTAGTTCTTTTCATCTATATCCCCAACGTCTCTCGACATTTGTATATCGTGACTATTTTAGATCTATATGGCCAATTCGAGCCCTCACCATGGCAATTGTTGCAGCTGGGTTTCTTTTCATTAAGATTTCACTTTGGTAAATCCCCGCCCCTAAGCATTAAACCCGAAGTCCACCGAGTGGGCCGCTGTTGACGTGGCGATGCTTGGATTGGCGCGCACGCACTCAAAATCGGCAACAAAAAAGCCGCCCGAAGGCGGCTATCTTGAGCAATGGAGCCAGCGACCGGGCTCGAACCGGTGACCCCCGCTTTACGAGAGCGGTGCTCTACCAACTGAGCTACGCTGGCGGCCATGTGATGACGCAACTGAGGCGCCAACGGCTGTCTATGATACGGGACATCGCACATCCGCGCAAGTGTTCTGACGGCTTTTCTCACTTTAAATGCACTAATATTAGAGGCGTGATGTCTGCAGTGCCCATTTGGTACTTGACCTGCTGTTGAGTTGGTGGCCGACGTCCCGCTCGTATGGGTCTCAAACAGAATGGGGCAGCCATGGCTCAACCCAAGATCCTTCTCACGCGTATCGATGACCGTTTCATTTACGGGCAAGACGTTGAGCTGTGGAACGAAGCCGTGGGTTCCAATCTTGTCTTAATCGTCAACGATGAGATCGCGGCGGATTCGCGCCAATGGGCACCCATGAGGGTGGCGGCGCCAGAAGGCGTTTGGACGCGGTTTTTCTCGGTGCAAAGGACCATCGACATCATTTATACCGCAACGCCGCGCCAATGGATTCTCATCATGGTGGCGTCGCCCACGGATGCACTCGCGCTGGTTAAGGGCGGTGTGCCAATAACCAAGATCAGCATCGGCCATATGCGGGCGAGGGAGGGCAAGCGCTCTGCAACGCCTGCCATTGCCGTAGGCGATACGGACATCGCCGCCTTCAAAGAGTTGCAAAAGCTCGGCATAGAGCTAGAAATCCGTTATCTCCCCAGTTCCGCCCCCGACCCCATTGGCAATCTGTTCAACTGATCCCTTGGGGACGGAGGAAAACGGATCATTTTGCCCTTGCGAGGGATGCGCGCGATGCCGCCTGTCAAAAACTATGCCCATTTACTACGTTTGGTCGGCTATCGCCGAGCATGTCGAATTTGAGAAAAACAAAACCGCAGGTAGACGGCTTGCGAATTTAACAAAAACCGGTGCATGGTCGAGCATCCCGGGCTAAACGTAGTAAATGGGCATAGTTTTGATATGTCACTCATACAGTCACAGCGAAAATGAGCCAAAAGATGAAAAAACGCCCGTCGGCGGTGGTGCCGGCGGGCGTTGCTGTGCGATATGTCGCGTTGTGGGCTTAGTGCCTCATAAAGTGATATTCGATCACATTGCTATAGGGATGACCCGGGCCCACAATGCCCTGCGGGAACAGAGGCTGGTGCGGCGTGTCGGGGTACATCTCGGCCTCGAGGGCAAAGCCGGCGCCCCAGCCATAGTTGGCATCGTCCTTGGCGTGCTCGTCGCCCAGCCAGTTGCCGGTGTAGAGCTGCACGCCCGGGGCAGTGGTGTAGTAGTCCATCTCACGACCGGTCCACATCTCCTCGACGTGCATCGCGCGGCGCAGGTTGCGGCCGTACTGATAGCCATCGATGCACAGGCAGTGATCGTAGCCACGGGCCTGCTTGATCTGCGGGTCGTCGGCCTCCATGCCGGGTGCGACGGGGCGAAGCTCGCGAAAGTCAAACGGTGTTCCCTCGACCGGAGCGATCTCGCCGGTGGGGATGTTCTGCTCGTTAATGGGCAGGTAGTGGGCGGCGTTGGCGACAAAGAAATGTTCGCAGTCCATGCCGGCGTTATGGCCTGCAAGGTTAAAGTACGTGTGGTTGGTCATGGACACGTAGGTGGCGCGGTCGCTCTCGCAGCCATAATCGATGCGGAAGACGCCGGTGCGCGTAACGGTAAACACGGCCGTAAAGGTTCGGTTGCCGGGCAGGCCCAGCTCGCCATCCTTAAGCGAGGTGGTCATGCGCACGGCGTTATGGACCTCGTCGAGCTCAACATCCCACACACGTTTGTGCAGGCCGTGCTCAAGGTCGCTGTGCAGGTTGTTGGCGCCCTCGTTGGCGGGCATATGCCAGTCCGTGCCGTCGATGGCGATCGTGGCGCCAGCGGTGCGGTTTGCCACAGGGCCGATGGTCGCGCCAAAGCAGGCGGGGTTGTCAAAGTAATCCTCGAGCTTATCGAAGCCCAGCGCCACATCGCGCACGTTGCCGGGAATGTCGGGCACATCGATACCAAGCACCGTGGCGCCATAGTCCATAATGCGAACGCAGATCTCGGGCCCGTCGAGGGTGTAACGATGAACGGGGGTACCGCACGGCGCGGTGCCGAAAAGCTCGGAAGTGATCATTTAGTTCCTAACATCGAGGTATTTCCGACAAACTGTAGCGCGAACAGGCGAGATTATCACTACACCCCACTAAAGCAGGGGGTATTTTTCTCAAAAAAGTGATGATTGACTTACTGTGGACAAACAAAAAGAAACCCGCCGGGATGCGACGGGTTTCTTCCACAGGGGATATGTGGCAATGAGTTAGGCGTTTGCCTTTGCGGACTCGGCTTCCTTAGCAGCCTTGAGGTCCTCCTCGGTAAACTTGCCGGTGGTGAGCGGCGAGAGGGTGCACTTATCCTGCTTCGCGTACTCGATGTTACGGGCGATCATCTGCTTGCGATACCAAGCAAAGAGCACGACGTAGATGACGATAGCAACGACCGTAGCGATAATCATGGTCACATCGCCCGTGGTAGCCTTGCCCACGAAGAAGGCCAGGAACTTCTCGACAGGTCCTTCCATGGTGGTCTGAGAGATCAGGCCGGTAACACCATCGGGGAAAGCGCCGACAGTCTTAGCGGTGAAGGTAACGAAATCGGCGACGAGGGTGCCAGCGCCCAGGAAGACGGGCAACAGGACAGCACCGATAACGACCATGCGGATCACGCGGCCGCGGGTGACAACGAGCAGTGCCGGCGTCAGGCCCATGGCGATGATGCCGCCGAGCGGCAGCAGGCCGTTCCAAGTGCCAGTCGGGGAGAGGGGGCAGGGAACGTTGGCGAGCAGCAGTGCCTCACCCAGCATGACGGGGGCAAGGATGTTGGCAGCAGCCCAGATCTCGGCGCGGCCGGCGATGAAGGGCCAGTCGAGGCCGACGTTGAGGGTACGGCCCTGGAGCCACTTGCTGTTGTTAGCAAAGTCGGAGATGCCCTGAGACAGCGGCTCGACGGCTGCGATGAACCAAGAACCGATCATGGAGAACAGCTCAAGGCAGGTTGCGGCGGTAAAGGCGAGCGTGCAGATCTGCTGCGGGGTCTGGTGCGAAAGAAGGCCGACGAAAACGCCCAGGTAGATACCAATAGCAAACTTAGAGCCCCAGAAGCCGATCATGTTGTTGAGCTTGGCAGCGTCGAAGTCGTACTTATCGAGGAAGGGGAGCACCTTGTCGATGATCTTGTTGAGCAGCATGGCCAGCGGGTTCATCATGTAGTTCATGTGAGTCGTGGTCATGGGGTTCTCCTCGGGAGCACCCAAAAGATCGTTGAACGTGGGCTTCATAAGGTCGGAGTTCATGATCTTCATAACGCCGACGAAGACGACGAGCAGCGTGGCGACGACGATGTTGGCGCCAAAGTAGATGCAGGCAAGGCCGACAAAGGCGAGGTGCCAAACGTCAAAGATGTCGACGTCGATGGTGTTGGTCTTGGCGAGCACGATCATCACGATGTTGACGATGACGAGGACCATCAAGAAGTACAGCGTGTAGGGAGAACCCCAGGTGATGGTGGCCAGCGGTGCCCAACCCACGTCGGTAACGGTGAGCTGAAGGCCGGTGGACTCAACGAACGTCGTCATGGCGCTCGAGAAAGCCGTCGTCAGAATGTTGATGATGGCGCCGATGCCGGTAATGGCGATGCCGAGCTTAAGACCGCCCTCGAGGGCCTTGGTAAACTTAACTTTGAAGAGAAGGGCAATAACCGTCAAAACGATGGTCATCATAGGGGCTGCGCCAAGGTCGATCAGCGGCTGAAAGACGGCATTAGCAAACCCGATTACTGCGTCCATGTCTCCCTCTTTCCTAAAAGAGAATTTCCTTTTCCGTATGTTGCCTTAAAAAGGAAGATGCCGTTCCCGGTCGTCATCTTCCTTAAAGCCAAAAATTGCGCAGAGCGAAGCTGCAAAAGATTAGTTGAGACCCTTTTCCTTGATAATGGCCTCGATCTTGTCGTAAACCGGCTTAGCCATGGCAGGCATGCGATAGAGAATCGGGCCGGCGTCGACGATCGGAGTCTTAACCTCAAAGCCAAAATCGGTCTTGGCGATCTGGGCGAAGATGTCGTACTGAGAGAGCATCTCCTCGTTAACGTCCTTGATCATCACGGCGTCGCAGTGCAGGTTGTAGCCGCGATTCTTGAACTCGGACTCGATGGCGTCCTTGATCTGATGGCTGGAGTTAACACCGGCGCCACAAGCTGCGAGAACCTTAATCATGATGAATTCCTTTCTCTATGCGGGTTATTCCGCGGATTCCTAAGGGTAATTGGCTAGTCGGCAGGAAAGTTGTCGACCAAGAACTGGTAGATGGCCTTGGCGTCGGTCATGGAGAACAGCTCCTTGACGCGATCGGTGCCAAGAGCGTTAACGAAGTCCATGATCTTGGCAAGGATGCCCACCTGGGCCTCCTTGTCGTCGTTGAGGATCATAAACAGGAACGAGACGGGGAAGGTCTGCGAGGGGTCGATCATGGAGTGCCACTCGACGGGGGTCGTCAGCTTGACGGGGACGATGCGGCGGGTGTGAACGAATTCGACCTCGGTGTGGGGAACGGCAAAGCTGGGCAACTCGGGGTCGACGACAGACATATCCATGCCGGTGGGGTAGCCCTTTTCGCGCTCGATGATGTTCTCGAGAAACGCGGGCGCCACATAGTTTTTGAGTGACAGCTTATTGGCGATCTCGGTAAAGACCTCTTCTTGCGTGGTGCGGTCGCAAACAAACACGGTGTCTTCGAAGAACAGATTGCTCTCTGCGGACATGTCTGCAACTCCTTCCGTTCCATGCAGATCGAACATGTTCGAATCTGTTTGTTTAAGTTCTCTGTTATTTAAGTCCAAGAGAATTAGTGTGTCAATCTGTTTTCTATTGTTCGGCAAAGTTCAATTTGCTTTATTGAGGCAACATTGGATTGAAATGATTTTAAAATCGCAGCTTTTTGCCTATGTATAGCTGAAGTTGATGTGTCGGATACATTCGATATTCAACGTTTGGCGTTTACTATCCTACCGTTCACCGGGAAAAACCGACCGTTTAGGGTGAGTGAGCATAAATGTTCGATTACTATAAATGCGAACAAAACCACTCAAAGGAGTAAAAATGATCAAGGCGGAGCGTCAGGATAAGGTTCGTCAGCTGCTCGAGGAACAGGGGACGGTCTCGGTAAAAGAGATTTCTGATGCGTTAGGTGTCTCAGACATGACGATCCGCCGCGACCTTGAGGAACTTGCGAGCCTAGGCGAGATCGAGCGCGTGCACGGCGGAGCCCGCAGTGCGCAGGGCCGTCCCCACGCTATGCTGCGCCATGAGTATTCGCACAGTGAAAAGCGTACTAAGCATGCCGAGGAAAAGCTGCAGATCGCGCGCCGCGCTGTGGAGCTTATCGAGGAAGGCTCGACCATCTTCTTGGGTACGGGCACCACGGTTGAGCAGATGGCTTCGATGCTGCCGGCGTTTCGCCTGCGTATTGTGACCAATTCGCTTTCGGTGTTTAACTTGCTCGAGGCGCGCGAAGACTGCGACCTGTGCCTCGTGGGCGGCATGTATCGCCGCCGCACCGCCGCCTTTGTGGGGCCCATGGCCGAGGATACCCTGCGCGCGCTGGGAATCGACGCAGCCTATATCGGCGCCAACGGCATTTTGAACGGCGACGTGTCCACGTCTAACATGGAAGAGGGCCGCATCCAGCAGCTCGCCTTTAGCAAGGCCGACTCGCGCTACCTGATCGCCGACTCCAGCAAGATCGGCAAGCGCGACTTCTACACCTTCTGCCGCCTGGACAATTTGGACGCTGTGGTGTGTGAGCCGGGTATCGCCGCCGAGGACCGCACTGCCATCGAGGAGCACACGCGGGTCATCTGCTAGCTAACGCTGCAGACGATACTTCCGTCCTCTGCCGGCGCGGGGATTATCGCTTCACAATGACGTGCAGAATGACATGCACATACGCTCGGGCCAAGTATTCAGCTTGTGGGTTAGACCAGGCGGGCGTAGTCCAGTGACTGATGAAAGATGTGGGCGATATAGATTGTTTCGTGCTCAAACTTGTATAGACACACGTAGTTGTTGACGGGAAACGATCGGTAATTACGTGCCGCCAGCTCTTGCATGGGCGAGAGGGGACGTAAAAGCGGCTGCTCGCGAAGCAGATCAAGCTGATATTCAAACTCAGCGACAAAATTGCCTGCTGCACGCGGATTCTTGAGGATTTGAGCAAGGTATCCGACAATACTCTCGTACTCATATCGTGCGCTTTTGAGGATTGCGACGTTATAGGTCATATTTGTCTCGTATCGAAGCCGCGAAGGATTCGTAGTCGCTGTAGTCGCCTTGCGATATTTCGTCTTCTGCCAACATCATACGAGACAACAGTTTTGCCTTGGCGATCTCTTCTTGCATGAGGCGATACTGGTCGCTGCTGATGCAGTGCATGGCCTCGTAGCCGTTCTTAGTTACGGTGACGTCGCGCTCAGACTCAACAAGTGCGGTGAATGTGGCAGTGTCCTTCATGTCTCGGACGGGCACACAGATGGGCATAGGTATCTCCTTCGCATTGGGACATAATTGTACCACGTCAAATCAAAAAACCGGCGTCGTCGAATTGTCTTGATCAGTAACAGGTGGGACCGAAAAACTCGGCTACGTGTTACAGATTGAGATTTTCGGCCCGGCCCATTCCGTTTGTCTCGATCCGTAACAGGTAGGGGAGAAATAACCCGCCAGATGTTACAGATTGAGACTGAGAGGGTTGGCTCGTGTGTTCATCTCGATCTGTAACAACTAGGACCCAAAAACTTAGCTAGATGTTACAGATTGAGACTGAGAGGATTGCCCTGTGTGTTCATCTCGATCTGTAACAGTTGGGGCCGAAACCGCGGGTCAGATGTTACAGATCGAGACAAACGGCTCCCGGTCCGCCCAAACACAAAGACCGGGGGCGGCGCGCCGTGTGACGTGCCGCCCCCGGCTGAGGAATGGGGGCAGGTTGTGTGAGCGGGGCATCTCGCTAGTCGCAAGTCGCTAGTCCAGACGACGGGTCTGCGCCACGTGCTTGTACCAGTAGGCGCTTGCCTTGGGCGTGCGCTTCTGGGTTTCAAAGTCAACGTAGAAGAAGCCGTAACGCTTGTTGTAGCCATTGGTCCAGGAGAACTGATCCTGCAGGCTCCACAGGAAGTAGCCGCCCACGTTGACGCCCACCTCCATGGCCTTGAGCAGCCAGCGCAGGTGCTGCTCGATGTAGTCGATGCGCGGCTGGTCGTCCACAAAACCGTCCTTGTAGGGGTCCTTGTAGCCCATGCCGTTCTCGGTGATGAAGATCTGCTTGTAGTTGGGGTAGCGCTGCTTAATGTAGACGAGCAGATCGAACAGACCCTCGGGATAGATGATCCAGTCCCAGTCGGTGGTGGGGATGCCGGGCTTGTTCACGTGCTCGCCAATGCCCTTGACGCGCCAGCGGCCGGTGCCCTTCTCGCCCGTACCGTTGTGGTGCAGGTCGTTCTCGCCGTCGTAAGCCTTGAGGAAACGGCACTGGTAGTTGTTGACACCCAGGTAGTCGTTGTAGAGCGCGGCCTCGCGCATGATTTCCAGATCCTCGTCCAGGATTTCGATGGTGCCGCCCGAGATGGCGGCCAGGCGGTTGGCGCACTCGAGGGTGTCGGGCGCGTAGTCGCCGCGGAAGGTAGCGTCGAGCAGAAACTGGTTCTGCAGCACGTGCTCGTTGTTGGCGGCCTTGATGTCGGCGGGGTCGTTCTCGTTGAGTGGGTACTTAAACTCCAGCGATTGAATGACGCCGATCTTGCCCTTAAAACCGCCGTTGTGGAAGGCCAGCACGGCCTTGGCGTGGGCGAGCATCATGTTGTGCTCGCACTGGAAGGCCTCGGCCAGATGAGCTTTGACGCCGCCGGGGAAGGTACCCTCGATGTAGGTGTTGGAGGCGTCGGCCCAGATCTCGTTAAAGGTGAACCAGTAGGTCACCTGGTCAGCGTACTCCTTAAAGCAGAAGGTGGCAAAGTCCACAAAGGCATCGATGGTCTCGCGGTTGAGGAAGTCGCCCTTCTCAAAGAGGGGAAGCGGCGTGTCAAAGTGATGCAGCGTGACGAACGGCTCAACATGGTGCTTATGGCACTCGGCGAAGAGATCGTGGTAGAACTGGACGCCCTCGGGGTTGATTTCGCCGGTGCCGTTGGGGAAGATGCGGCTCCAGGCAATGGAGAGGCGAATGCCGTTGATGTCAAACTCCTCGCACAGCTCCAGATCGACGGGGTACTGGTTGTAGAAGTCCGAAGCGGGATCGGGGGAGAAACGGCCTTGGGCTTCCAGAAAGTCGTCCCAGGCAACCTTGCCCTTACCGTGAGTGCGGGTCTCGCCCTCTACCTGGTAGGCAGCAGTGGCGCCGCCAAAGACAAAGTCCTCGGGAAACTGCGCAGGCGGATTGGTGACGCTAGCAGGATTAACGGACATGATGATCCAATCGTCTAAATCGAAGGGCCAGCCGGTCTTGGATGGTCGGCTGGCCCTGAGCGTTACTTACTTCGAAAGCTGCTCGGAGACGAAGGCGAGAGACTTGTCGCCGTTCTGGGAGAGCTCAATGTACTGCTTACCGCGGCAGGCGACGCATTTGTTGCCCACGCGCTCGCAGTCTTTCTGCAGGTCGGCCAGGTAGCTTGCGGCCTGCGGGGCCAGGACGACCAGGTCAAAGTCGGGGAGCATGTCGACGTGGTTGCCATAGGCCTCGGCAGCGGTCTCAAGATTGATGCCGCGCTCCTTGGCAGCCTTGGCCAGTGCGTTGGCGAGCAGGCCCGAGGTACCGCCGCCCTGGCAGAGCACGAGCACGCGCTTGCCGTTGAGGTCGCTGGCGGTCGTTGCCTCGGCAGCGGGTGCTGCAGAAGCGGCAGGGGAGTCGACCTTCACGGCCTCGGCAGCAGCGCCGGCGGCAACGCTCTTGGCGTCAGCCTTGCCCTGGAAGGCATCGTTGAGCTTGGCGGCCTTCTCGGCGTTCTTGGCGGCGAGCTCCTCCTGGGAGATCTCGGCCTCCTCGGCGCACTTCTGGGCGTCATAGGCACGGAAGAACGGGTAGTACAGGACAAAGTCGACGACCAGGATGAGGGCGAGCATCACAAAGGCGAGCGGCTGGAAGCCCAAGCCCATGATGGTGCCGATGGGGCCGGGGACGGTCCAGGGCAGGGTGTACATAAAGCCGTTCATGCCCAAGAAGTCGATAAAGATCTTGAGGATCCAGATGTTGGCGATCGGGGCAAAAACAAACGGGACAAAGAAGACGGGGTTGAGCACGATAGGCGCGGCGAACAGCAGCGGCTCGTTGACGGCAAAGCACACGGGGACGATGGCTGCCTTACCGACGGCGCGCATCTCCTGAGACTTGGCCAGGAAGCAGAACATAAAGACCAGGACGAGCGTGGCGCCGGTGCCGCCCATGCAGACGACGAAGTACTGGGCACCCTGGGTCAGGACAGCGGAAGCGTGCTGGCCAGCCTGGAACGCAGCCAGGTTGTCGGTCATGTTGGCAACGAGGGCGGCGGCGATGGCGGGCTCGACGATCGAGGGGCCGTGGACGCCGACGAACCAGAAGAGGCTCATGGCACCGTAGATCACAGCGAGGCCGATGTAGCCGTCGGCGGCGGTGAACAGGGGCTGGAACACCTGGATGACGCCCTGGGCAAAGCAGAAGCCAAAGGCAGCGCGGAAGACGATGTCAAAGACCCAAAAGACGGTGATGCAGACGGAGAAGGGGATGATGTCCTTAAAGGTCTGCGAAATGTTGGGCGGAACCTGCTCGGGCATCTTGACGGTGATGTTGCGCTTAATGAAGAACTTGTAGATGATGCCGGTCACAAACGCAGCGATGAAGGCAGTCAGCAGGCCCTTGGAACCAAGATAGGTGGTGTTGAAGCCGCTGGCGGCGTCCGTGGCGATCGTGTCGCTCGAAAGGAGCAAGAAGCCGATGATGGCCGCGCACATGCACGAGATAAAGTTGATCTGGTTGTTCTTGGGCAGATCACGGTTCTGGGCGTCGGCGAAGTGCTTGGCCGTGGTGGCGGCGCAGGCGATGGCCAGGATGCCCATGGAGTAGTTGTAACACTTCCACAGGGCGTTGTTGATGTCATCGGGCCAGTAGAAACCCCAGATGTTGGGGACCGAGGCTACCAGGCAGAAGATGGACGAGAAGATGATGATGGGGATGACGGAGATAAAGCCGTCGCGGATCGCCTTGAGGTACTTGTTGCGGGCGATCGCGTTGAAAAAGGGTTGGCCCTTTTCGATGATGGCGATGAGTTGCTCCATGCAATGCTCCTAAGAGTCGGTGGGTTAGCAACGATGGTAGCTTTTGGCGTTTGGTTGCCAAAATGTTGACGTTGCCATTTTGCGACACAAAAAAAGACGCGAACTGATGGTTCCTGTGCCTGCGAACCGTCGATTCCTTATGCGTAAACGTTTGAGCCGCCCGGTGGCTCTGTGTTTGCACAATGGCAACGTTAACATTTGGACTACAAAAGCCGTTCGGGGAAGCAAAAATGTCGGTGAACGGTAGGTTTTGGGTGGTGAGCGTATGGCGGAGGAGGCGTTAGATATACTTAAAGACGTTTCATTTGACTGCGTAGGGTGCCACCAATGGCATCGTTGACATAGAAAGATCGACCTATGGCCGCTGTTAAAAAATCGGTATCCGTCAAAGACGTGGCACGTCTCGCGGGCGTCTCGGAGCAGACGGTCTCGCGCACCGTGCATGATTCGCCCAGCGTGCGCCCCGAGACCAAGGAGCGCGTGCGCGCCGCCATGCGCGAGCTTGGCTATCGTCCAAACTTTGCCGGCCGGTCGCTGCGTCGCGGCAAGTTCAAGACGGTCGGCGTCGCCATGTTCAACATTACCGGTACCGGCAACCTCGACCGTATGGAGGGCTTTGCCGCCGCAGCCGACAAACACGGCTATGCCATCACCCTTACTAAAGTAGATGGACACCCCTATACCCTCGAGAGCGCATCAACGCGCATGAGTGCGCTTCCGGTGGACGGCATGGTTGTGATCATGAACCGCATGCCGGCGGATTTTGGCACCTTTGAGCCGCTGCCCGGTATGCAGACGGTGCTCGTTACCATGCTGGAGCACCCGCTGTGCTCGACGGTCGATAACGACCAGTTCGATTGCTCGCGCCAGGTGGTCGAGTACTTGCTGGGGCAGGGGCACAGGACCGTGCACTTTATCTCGTGCCCCGAGCGCTCGCTTTCGGGCATGCAACGCGAGGAGGGCTGGCGTGAGACATTGCGCGCGCATGGTATTGAGCCGCCGCGACTCGTCCGTGGCGATTGGACGGCACGGAGCGGGTATGCTGCCGGTCAGGCTCTGGCGGACGATCCGACCTGTACGGCCATTTATGCTTCCAACGATGCCATGGCCTACGGCTGCATTCGCGGGCTCGAGTCGTGCGGAAGGCGCGTGCCCGAGGACGTAAGCGTGGTGGGTGTTGACGATAGTTTGGGCGATATCGTGCCCGATCGTCGCCTGACTACGGTGCGCTTTGACAACAAGCGCGTCGGCATGTGGGCGGTCGACAAGATTGCCGGCGCCGAGGGCGCTGCACCCGGTGTGGAGCACATGCTGTTTCCGGGTGTGCTCGTCGAGGGCGATACGGTGCGCTATGTACGCTAGGGTGCGGACCTGTTTGGGTTGCCGCTAATTGTGTTCGAGAATGTTCAGATTGGTTTAAAAACCGTTCACGGGCGAAAAGCAACCGTTCATAGCTCGAAATTACGTTTTGCGCTGTTCTTTTTTGTTTGAATGTTAATGTTCCTGCCATACACAGCGCAGCGCGTATGCCCGGACGCGATGCTCTCCGTTGGTTCATATGTGAAAGGAACGCAATATGGCAACCAAAGAAGAAATCTCGATGGTTGGATTCGAGATTGTCGCATACGCGGGCGACGCCCAGACCGATCTGCTTGCAGCGCTCGATGCTGCTCGCGAGGGTGATTTTGAGAAGGCCGAGCAGCTGCACAAGGATGCCAGCGATGCACTTATCGGCGCCCACGACACGCAGACCAAGCTGCTTTCGCAGGAGGCCGGCGGCGGCGAGATGGAGATGACCTTCATCATGGCTCACGCTCAGGATACTCTCATGACCACCATGATCCTGGAGAAGCAGACCCGCTTTACCATCGATGCCTATAAGCGCATCGCCGCACTCGAGGCTAAGCTCGCCTAACGAGCTCTCACAACCAAGTCCCCTTCCAAAAGCTCTGCCGCTACCCGCGGCAGGGCTTTTTCTGTTTACCCGGCACTTGGGGACGTTCCTTATCTGCCGGCAGTTTGGGACACTCCTGCCATGCATTCGATCCTTTGAGGATGGAAGAAACCGGGTCATTAGGTTTGCTGCGGTGCCGACTCGGTCTGTCGGTTACAAAACTATGCCGGTTTACTACGATGAATCGCATTCTTTCAACTATGGAAAGAACAGCGTTATCAAAGCCGCAGGTAGAAAGCTTGTCATTTTCTGCTAATAGCAAATGTGGTCGGTCCTATCGGTTTTATCGTAGTAAACCGGCATAGTTTTGAAATGGCACTATTCGACTAGCAGCGTTATGGAGCTTCTGCACGCCCTCCCGTTCGGTTTTTTGCTGGGTGGGTATACTTCCATCCGCAATACAGACCGGACTGAGGAGGTATCCAAATGCCGGATAACGGGTCAATACAAAAAAGAGATGCGCGCGAGATGGCTCATGGGCGTCCTGTCCAGATAACCGAGCACACGACGGTAACCGAGCTGCAGCCCAGCCTGTCCGATGTCGTGTGCGCAAACAAAAAGCTGCAGATTGGCTTTATCGTTGCACTCGTGGTACTGGCGCTGCTGTCGGGCTTTGTGGCTCGTCCGCATTTTGCCGATACCAAAACATGGGACTCCACCATCGAGGTCATCGATCAAAAGAAAGGCAACGTACTGGCGCTCACGACCTCGTGCGTGGCGCTGTCTGCGGGCATTACCGCGCTGCCGGGTGATACGGGAACGCCGGTTGCCGAGCAGCTCGCGCAGCTTTCGGGTAACTTGGGCATCGTGCTTGCCGTGCTCTACCTCGAGAAATACCTGCTGACCATTTTGTGGTCGGTTGGCCTGGGCATCCTGATCCCGTTTGCGCTGGTACTCTTTGCGGTGTCGCTCGGCATTCACGGGCGCTGGAGCACGAGCGCCGTCCTGCGCCGCGTGGCGACTCGCGTGCTGGTGGTTGCCGTGATCGGCATGGCGCTTGTGCCCGCGAGCGTATGGGTGTCGCAAAAGGTCGATGAGACGTATCAGGTGAGTATCGAGCAGACAGAGCAAAAGGCGACTGAAGCGAGCAAGGCGAGCTCCACAAAGAGCGAGAAGAAATCCGAGACCACGGAAAACAAGAATGTGCTTGAGCAGCTGACCGATGGGGCATCGAGTTTACTCACATCGGTGACCGACAGTGCCAAGTCGATGACCGATAAGGTGGTGCAACAGGTGACCGATCTGATCGAAGGCGTCATCGTGATGATCGTGACCTCGTGCGTTATCCCGTTGCTGGTGCTCGCGGCGTTTCTGTGGCTGGGGCACACGCTGCTGGGGATCGATATTTCTGGCCCGGCGAACTATTTGACGGGCCGTTTTCTGAGGGCTCCGTCCAAACATGCCAAGAAGAGCGGACAGTCTGAGTAGGCGGCAAAGCGATCCTTGGAAGACCAACCGTAAGAAGGGCGGCCGAGACACGTTCTCGGCCGCCCTTTTGTTTGCTGAACACATGGTCGCTACGTCTGCGCCGGGCTCAAACGGTCGCCAATCATCCGTGAACGGTATTTGTTCAAAAAAGAACAAAGATAAACAAATAATGGTTGCAGTCGCTGTTCGAATGTGTTCAAATAAACATGAACAGTGAAGAACCGCACATTCAGATGCCCGGACCTGAACGCGATTCAACACTTCCAAACAGAAACTACGCACCTGCGTATCTCTCAAGGAGGATGTCATGAGGGTTGTAATCGCTTCCGATGCCGACGGTATGTCGATGAAGGAGTCCATCAAGGAGATGCTCATCGCCGACGGTCACGAGGTCGTCGACTATTCCGAGACCCCTGCCGCGGACTTTGTCGATTCCGCGACCGCCGTTGCCAAGGACCTGCTGGAGCACAAGGATTCCCAGGGCTTCGCATTCGATAAGTACGGCGTCGGCTCCTATATGGCCGCCGTCAAGATCAAGGGCATGGTCGTCGCCAACATTTCCGACGAGCGTTCCGCTTACATGACCCGCGAGCACAACGGTTCGCGCATGGTCACCATGGGCCCGGGCGTTGTGGGCACCGAGGTCGCCAAGAAGATCGCCCGCGAGTTCCTGCGCGCCCAGTACGCCGGCGGCCGTCACCAGATCCGTGTCGACATGCTCAACAAGATGGCCTAACGAGAGCCACCGAGAACTCGAACTTCTACCTCAACTTGTGAATTCAGACGAAAGGACGTTCTGATGAAGAAGACCATCGCAATCGGTTGCGACCATATCGTTACGGACGAGAAGATCTATCTGGCCGACCGCCTGGAGCAGGCTGGCTACAAGGTGCTCGACTGTGGCACCTACAGCCACACCCGTACGCACTATCCCATCTACGGTAAGGCCGTGGGCGAGGCTGTTGCCAGCGGTAAGGCCGACTTTGGCGTGGCCCTGTGCGGCACCGGCATCGGCATCACCAACGCCGTCAACAAGGTTCCCGGCGCCCGCTGCGCCCTGGTCCGCGACATGACCTCTGCCCTGTATGCCCGTCGCGAGCTCAACGCCAACATCGTGGGCTTTGGCGGCAAGATTACCGGCGAGTTCCTGATGGCCGACATTATGCTTGCCTTCCTGGAGGAGCCCTACGAGAAGACCCCCGAGCACGATGCCCTGATCGCCAAGATCGATGCCTGCAATAAGGCCGACGCCGAGGCTCAGGCTGACCCGCACTTCTTTGACGAGTTCCTCGAGAAGTGGGACCGTGGCGAGTATCACGACTAGTGGGGTTCCGGCGTTCTACCGAACGCCGGACCGGCCGACGCTGCGCGGCGTTCAGGCATCCCATCTCGCCGCTCAAACCGTCGCTTGCGTACATGAAGTACGCGTCGCTCCTCTTTCGCGGCGACCTGGGGCACCTGAGCGCCGCTCGCTGACGTAGGGGGTACCAGCAGGGTTGCCGCTGTTGTTGGGAAGCGTTCTGGTTCGGCTAGCTGCTCCGATAACACGTTTGCTTGCTTGGCTTGAGTGCCTCGCTCTTGGCGGTCCCCGGCATTCTGCAGCTTTTCAATTGACGGCTCGCGTTTCTGTGAGGGGGCGCGGGCCGGTTTTCTATCAGCCCTATTGACTTGGCGGGCTGGCGTACGAAAGGGAAGGCTCCTATGGAGTTTGTTCTTGATAACGGTTCTATTCGTGTGGCACTGAGCACGGCTGGCGGATCGTTCACTTCGATTAAAGCCAACGGTCGTGAGTATCTGTGGCAGGGCGATCCGGCGGTGTGGTCGGGCCAGGCACCCATTTGCTTTCCGATTTGCGGCGGCCTTCGTGATGGCCGCGCGATGACCATGGGCGGCCGCGAGGTAAAGCTCGCCCGCCACGGCTTTGCTCGCAAGCAGGAGTGGAAGCTCGAGGAGCAGAGCGACAACATGGTTGCGCTGAGCCTAAGCTCTGCCGACCATGCCGAGTTGCTTGAGCAGTACCCGTATCCGTTTAAGATCGTTGCTCGCTACACGATCGATTCGGAAAAGGTGGCCGTGTCGTACGAGGTGACCAATGAGGGCACCGAGGATATGCCATTCTTTGTGGGTGGTCACCCCGGCTTTAAGTGCCCGCTCGACGAGGGCGAGTCCTATGACGATTACGAGCTCCGTTTTGAGCAGCGTGAGGCCGCCGAGCTCTGTACTGCCGTTCCCTCGACGGGCTTGATTGATGTTGAGGATCGCAGCAAGAACCCTATGATCGACCAGAACCTGCCGCTGACCCACGAACTCTTCGACTTCGCGGAGACCATCTTTGACGTGCTCGAGAGCCGCGTGGTTACGCTGACCAAGAAAACCGAGGACAAGGGCGTGCGCCTGACGTTCCCCGATATGCCATACCTGATTGTGTGGAGCAAGCCCGAGGGCGACTTTGTGGCCGTGGAACCGTGGGGTGGCCTGTCTACCTGCTCCGACGAGGACGATATTCTGGAGCACAAGCGTGGCTGCCTGGTTGCCAAGCCGGGGGAGACCGTCACCCGCGGCTTTGAGATCGAGATCCTTTAACGAGCTATCGTATGTTTGGGGTGGGTCATGCCGCCCCGGAAACAGGAGTTCAACATGATTCTGACCGTTACCATGAACCCGTCGATCGATACGCGCTATCAACTCGACAAGCTGATCATCGACGACGTGAACCGCGTGACGCCCGAAAAGACCGCTGGCGGTAAGGGTCTCAACGTGAGCCGCGTGCTGCTGCAGTTGGGCGACGATGTGCTCGCGACCGGCCTGCTCGGCGGCCACATGGGTGCCTATATGGCCGAGCTTATGGATGCCGACGGCGTCAAGAACGACTTTGTGCCCATCGCCGGTGAGACGCGCATTTGCCTGAATATTCTGCACGAGGGTAATCAGACCGAGCTGTTGGAGAGCGGTCCGCAGATTGCGCCTGCCGAGCTCGAGGCCTTTACGGCAAAGTTCGCCGAGCTTGCAGCGAAGGCGGACGTCGTGACGCTTTCGGGTTCGCTGCCGCGTGGCGTCGATGCTGGCTACTATGCCGAGCTCGTCAAGATTGCCGAGGAGGCGGGCGCCAAGGTGCTGCTCGACACTTCGGGTGCATCGCTGGAGGCCGCGCTGGAGTCCGACGCTAAGCCTGAGCTCGTAAAGCCCAACCTGACCGAGATTAACGGCCTACTGGGTACGTCCTTTACGACCGATGATGTCGATGCCCTGCGCGAGGCGCTTGCCGCCGATGGCCGCTTTGCCGGTATCCCCTGGGTTGTCGTATCGATGGGCGCTGCCGGGTCGGTGGGCTTCCATGAGGGTCGCGCGTTCCGCGCCAAGACACCCGCGATTGCAGCTGTGAACGCGACGGGCTCCGGTGACTCGACCATTGCCGGCTTTGCGCATGCCATTGCTGCTGGTGCCGACGATGTCACGGTGCTCAAGACCGCCAATACCTGCGGCAAGCTCAACGCCATGGATCCCAAGACCGGCCACCTGGTCATGGACCGCTGGGACGAGATCTACAACAACGTTGAGGTCGTAGAGTTGTAGCGGTTGCGACTTCTAATAGAATGAGCGTGGATAATCTCCCGCTTTTGGTGCCCATACGAGCTCAAAGTGGGAGATTTTCCACGCTCGAGTCATTAGTCGTTGGGGACGTTCTTGTTTGACTAGTCGTTTAAGAGCGTCCCCAATGACTACACGCAAAAACGGCGCCCGCTGGCGATGTTGCCGGCGGGCGCCGTTGTCTTGAAGACGAAATGATCCGTTTTCCTTTGTCCCCAGGGGATCATTACAGTGAGTCGATAAAGCGCTGTTGGGCGGCGCGGCCGGCTTCGTCCCACTTAAAGACGCCGGCGTTGTCGAGCACGTGGCCAAACACCACGCCGACCTCCTCGTGCAGGATATCGATGGCGTTGTCCGCCGTAAGCTCGTCGGCACGGCGGGCGTAGACGTCCTCAGCCCATGCGGCGTGGCTGCGGCAAAGGTCGTCGCTCTCGAGAGCGCCGGCAAGATCGTAGCTGGCATCGGCTTTGGCCGCCAGCAGGTGCTCGCGAACAGCGCCGAGCTCGGGAACCAGGCGCGGCGGCAGAATGGCCAGGCCCATGACCTCGATCAGGCCTATGTTCTCCTTCTTAATGTGGTGATACTCGGCATGCGGGTGGAACACGCCCAGCGGATGCTCGTCGGTCGTGATGTTGCAGCGAAGCGCCAGGTAGGCCTCGTAAATCTCGCCGCCGGCGTTGCCGCGGGAGTCCACGCGGCGGATGACGGGCGTCACGGTGTTGTGCGCCATGCCATCGGCTGTGTGCGCGATGACGCCCACCGACTCGTCGGTCCACTCGCGCCAGGCGAGGATAATCTTCTCGGCAGCGTCGAGCAGCTGAGCGCGGTCATGCGTGCGCAGGCGCAGCACCGAGAGCGGCCACTGCAGCACGGTGCCGCTGACCTGGTCAAAACCGGGCACGCTAAACTGCGAGACCTCGGCGGCGTGCATCATGGGGAACTCGTGCGCGCCACCCTGGAAGTGGTCGTGCGACAAGATTGAGCCGCCTACGATGGGCAGGTCGGCGTTGGAGCCGATAAAGTAGTGTGGGAACAGGTCCACAAAGTCGAGCAGGCATGTCAGGCCCTTGCGGTCAACGTGCATCGGGCGATGCTCGGAGCTCATGGCAATGCAGTGCTCGTTAAAGTATGCGTACGGGCTGTACTGGAAGCCCCAGCGCTCGCCATTAAGCTGAATGGGAATAACGCGTAGGTTCTGACGGGCGGGGTGAGCGCCACCGTCGGCTGCGGCGGAGCGTCCGGGATAGCCCTCGTTTTCGATGCAGAGCTGGCAGGCGGGATACTTCTCGCCCGTGTTCTTTGCGGCGCCGGCCGCGGCAATGTCGCGCGGGTCCTTCTCAGGCTTTGACAGGTTGATGGTGATCTCAAGATCGCCCCAGTTGGTGGGGGTGCTCCATTTGATGTTGCGTGCGATGGCGGCGCGGCGCACATAGCCGGCATCGCAGCACAGGCCGTAGAACCAGTCGGTCGCGGCGCGGGGCTCGTTGACGCCCATACGCCCATTGAACTCTTCGTTTACAACCGAAGGCCTCGGCATGAGCGCGCCCATGATGCGCATGGCGATGCGGTCGCGCCCCGATGCCGTGTCCTCGGCAGCACCGTTGGCAACGGCGGCCTCGGCAAGCGCGGCAAGCGTGCCCTCCAGGTCAAAGTTGGGGAGTGTATCGGGGTGCAAGAGCGAAATCTTCTCGGTCTTGAGTGCCCAAGCCATGTCGAGTGCGGGGCCCGTGGCGCCGATGCACTCCAAAATGGTGTTGTATGCCCAGATGCGATCGTCCTGGCCGATCATCGATCGGTGGATAGCGTACTCGATCAGGCTCTGCGCGGCCTCGCGCACGTCAGTCATTACAGCCATGCCGCGTAAGCCCCCTTGTCAGAGATAGCGTAGTGGCGGGCAGAGCCCTCGCCCAGCCAGCCGTTCATCTTGGCAATGAAGTTGTCGACCAGGTCGAGCGGCACGAAGGCCTGGATGGTGCCACCAAAGCCGCCACCGTGGATACGGACGGCGCCGCGGCCGTCGAGCACGTGCTCGGCCAGCGCCAGGGCATACATAGAAGGCTGCTCGGAACCCAGCTTGGCAACAACATTCTGCAGGTACATGGCGGAGCTGGCGCCGGACTTGCGCGTCAGGACCAGGAACCGGTCAATGTCGCCGGCGTTCAGAGCTGCCCAGCGCTTATCGACCAGGCCGTTCTCGTACCAGTAGTGAACGGCGCGCAGGCAGGCACGGTCGCCCAGCTTGGCGCGCAGCTCGGGGAGCTTGGCGTCAAAGTCGGCAACGTTTACCTCGCACAGGCGTGCCTTGCCAAACTCGGCGGCGACGTCCTGCATCTCGCGCGGAACGGCGGCGTAGTCGTCGGTGGCGGCCACGTGGTCGGCGCCGACCTTGACGAGCACGAGCGCGTAGCCGTGATCCTCAAAGTTGAGCTCGAGCTTCTGGGTCTTAGGCTGAGCCTGGTCCTCAAAGTCCATGTAGGCGAGGCCGCCCAGGCACACGGCAGCTTGGTCCATCAGACCGCAGGGCTTGCCGTAGTAGTTGTTCTCGGTGCGCTGGCTCATCTGGGCGAGTGCGACGGGTTCAATGGCGGGCGCGCCCCAGAGCGTCTCCATGGCACGGCCGTACGCGGCCTCGACGGCAGCAGAGCTGGAAAGGCCACCGCCCGAGGGGACGGAGCAGGTGAAGGCGAAGTCGAAGCCCTTGGGCTCAACACCAAGCGCTGCGACCTCATGGGCCATACCGCGCACGAGGCTTGCGGACGTGCCCTTCTCGGACTCCTGAATGTCTACCGTGTCTAGCGTGATCTCAAACGTAGGATAGCCCTCGTCGGCGACGCGAATCTTGTTGGAATCGGTTGCCACGGCGATGCCGTCAACGGCGACATCGAGCGAGCCGGCGATAACGTGACCGCCCTCGTGATCGGTGTGATTGCCGCTGATCTCGGAGCGGCCGGGCGCGTGCACGTAGAGCACCTGGCGGTCGCCGATGGGGCCAAACTCCTCCTCAAACAGCTTGGTGAGCGTGGCGAATGTCTTTTCGTCGGGGGTGGTCATGGGAGTCCTTTCCTTGGCGCGCACGGGTGAGTTTTGCGTCGTTATGAGTACGTTAACAACTTGAAGCGGCATGAATCACGTGTTCACGATGCCGCACGTTACGGGCTATGTTAACGTACTCATAACACATCGCTTGCCACTTTTTGAGAATCTGGTAATCGGTAGAAATACAACCGTGAACGGTACTGCCGTATGGACTTATAAAGCAGAAGAGATGCAGATGGAAAAAGTAGAGTACGTTAACATGCGTCCGACGATAGCGGGCCTCGGCGCGGGGTGTATTTCTGCCCGGGCCGGCATTCACGCTATTCAGATCTCGCAAGGGTGAAGGTGATCCAGTGGCAAGGCGCCCGTCCAACGATACAGGTACGCGTCCGGTCTCCATGGCCGACGTCGCCCGCGCTGCTGGCGTTTCACAGCAGACGGTTTCGCGCGTCGCCAACGGCTTGCCCAACGTTAACGAGCAGACGCGCCAGCGCGTGCAGGCCGCGATGCAAGAGCTCGGCTTTCGTCCGAGTTATGCCGGTCGCTCGCTGCGCGATGGCCGTTACCATTCGGTCGGCCTGTGCATCAACGATGTCACCAAGTTTGGCAACCTCTCAATGATCGACGGCATCGCCAGCGCTGCTCGCGAGCATAATTGCGCCATCACGCTGGTCGAGATGTCCAAGACCGAGGAATTCTCGCTTGCCGAGGCCACGCGTCGTATGGCCGCATTGCCGGTGGACGGCATCATCATCGGCATGAGTCGCATGGCGCCCGATTTTGAGACGTTTGATCCACTGCCGGGCATTGGCACGGTTATCGTTACCATGTACGCGCATCCGCGCGTGACCACAGTTGACTCCGATCATTACGGCTGCTCGCTATTGCTTATGGATCATCTGTTTGAGCTGGGGCACGAGCAGATTCGCTATATTGGCGGCCCGTCGTTCTCAGTCGACGAGCAATTTCGTCGCGCCGGTTGGCAAGATGCACTCGAGCGTAAACATATCGAGCCGGCAGAGCCGCTCGAGGGCGACTGGTCTGCCAACAGCGGTTACGAGGCCGGCAGGTACCTGGCCGAGCACGACCGCACCATGACGGCGATTTACGCGGCAAACGACCAGATGGCAAACGGCGCGATTGCCGCGCTGCGTGATAGCGGCCTGCGCGTGCCCGAGGACGTAAGCGTGGTGGGCGTCGATGATTCGCTCGATGATTTTGTAGCGCACAACGAGCTCACGACCGTGCGATTCGATCTGCATCAGCGCGGACGCGAGGTGTTTGAGCATGCGGTTCCCGAGGCGGATGCGGTGGGCAAAACCGTTGCCATTCGTATTCCCGGCCAACTCATCATTCGACATAGCACGGCGATACCGCGCGCATAGTTTGCGCAGGTAAACGGCGATTTATCGCATTTCAATAACAATCGGTAAGGATGCCGGCAGATAGCTGTTGGGATGCAGCCGAGTGCTATGATAGACGGGCTCTTTTGTCTATCTAGGAGGCTTTGCCTGATGGAGATCACCAAGGATATCCGCTACATTGGCGTCGACGATCACGACATTGACCTGTTCGAGGGCCAGTACGATGTGTCCGAGAACGGTATGGCATACAACAGCTACGTTATCTTGGGCGAAAAGATCGCTGTCGCCGATTCGGTTGACGCTGGCTTTGTCGACGAGTGGCTCGGCAACCTCGAGGCCGTGCTCGATGGCCGTATGCCCGACTACCTGGTCGTCCATCACATGGAGCCCGATCACTCTGCTGGCATCGCCGCCTTTATGGAGCGCTATCCCCAGGCACAGATTGTGGCCAGCATGGGCGCCTTCCGCATGATGGTCAACTACTTTGGCACCGACTACCCCGAGCGCAAGATGGTCGTCAAAGAGGGCGACGTGCTCGATCTGGGCGGTCACAGCCTAACGTTTGTCGGCGCCCCCAACGTGCACTGGCCCGAGGTGCTGTTCTCTTACGAGGCCACCGACAAGGTGCTCTTTAGTGCCGACGGCTTTGGCAAGTTCGGTGCCAACGATATCGAGGACCCGGAAGGCTGGGCTTGCGAGGCGCGTCGTTACTACTTTGGTATCGTGGGCAAGTTCGGCAAGTTCGTGCAGGCCGTGCTTAAGAAGGCCGCCGATCTTGACATCCAGGTTATCTGTCCGCTCCATGGCCCCGTGCTAACCGAGAACCTGGGCTACTACCTCAACATCTACAACACCTGGTCGAGCTATCAGCCCGAGGACGAGGGCATCACCATTGCCTACGCGAGCGTGTATGGCCATCTGAAGGCTGCCGTTGAGGAGCTTGCATCTGCGCTCGAGGCCCGCGGCCAGAAGGTTTCCGTCTTTGACCTGGCTCGCGACGACATGGCCGAGGCCGTTGAGGACGCGTTCCGCTATGACCGTCTGGTGCTCGCCTCCATCACCTATCAGGGCGAGATTTTCCCGTTCATGAGCACCTTTATCCACACGCTTGCCGAGCATGCCTACCAGAACCGTACCGTGGCGCTTGTCGAGGCCGGTTCCTGGGCGCCTGCAGCTGCCAAGGTTATGACCAAGGAGCTCGAGGGTATGAAGGATATCACCCTGACGCAGAACAAGGTGACCGTCCTGGGTTCGCTCAACGACGCCTCGCGTGCTCAGATCGAGGCCCTCGCCGACGAGCTTTCCAAGTAGCGACACGTTCACTTTTAACGCTCAAACCACCACAAAGGGGACAGGCACCTTTGTGGTGGTTTTTGTTTAAGCGCCGGCGATGAGGAGATTTGGGCGGGCGTTGTCGACGATCTCGGCGATTGAGGTGGCGACGGCGTGATCGGGGTCACGGTCCATCACGATGGCGCTGACGTCGGTCAGCTCGGCAAAGCGGTACATGCCGCGTCCGTTGACCTTGCTCGCGTCCATGAGGGCAACGCCTTGACGGGCGGCGGAGATCATGGCTGTTTTGGTCTCGGCCATCTGCGGAAAGTCGGTCGTAAAGCCGCAGCCGGGAACAAAAGCGCCGGGGCACATGACGGCAAGGTCGGCATGGACCATTTGGAGCGCCTGCATGGTGAGCGGTCCGTACAGATAGCGATGACCTTTGCGCAGTGCCCCGCCCAGCATGACGACATCGACCGAGGGCATGCTTTCGTCGATGTAATCGGCGATGGTGATGTCGGCCGTGATGACGGTGATGCCGTCGCGCTGGTCGAGCAGGCGGACAAATTCGAGCGCGGTGGTGCCCGAGTCGACAAGCAAGGTGTCACCATTGCCGACGAGTTCGATGGCGCTTTGCGCGATGGCCTGCTTGGCGGCGACATTGACGTTGATACGGCGATCCTGGGTGGATACGGTCAGTCGCTTCTGGAGCGACACAGCGCCGCCATGCGTGCGGCGCAGCTTGCCGGACTCGGCGAGCGCGTCTAGGTCGGCGCGGGCGGTAACGGAGGATACGCCAAAGGTCTGGGCAATTTCTGCTACCTGCACCGAGGCGTTATGTTCGAGCATTTCCATAATGGCGGAACGACGCTCATCGGCGAAAGCTCGGGTTGTTGCATGGGCCATATCCGCTCCAACATTGTCTGAAATTTGCAGGAATTGTGTTGAGTCTATTTTCGTTCATTTTCTTTTTAAGTAAGAAAACGCCTTTCGATTACTTATCTTTTCTATAAAAGAAAGATGTTGAGCGCCCAAAATTCAATATCGAACACGCCCACTCGGTTCCAAATCCTTCCGTTTACTTTTCAAAAACGACTGTATTGACCTGCATGGGCTCAATATCTCGCACGTGCAAAGCCGCTGAATTTCATACAATAAGTGCAGCAAAACACAAGGTAAAACGCCTTGTGAACAACTACGCCCGATGTCCAGATGCGGGCGAGGGAGAGGAGCAAACGCTCATGGCACTTGTTACCACCGAAAAGATGCTCAAGGACGCTCAGGCCGGCCACTACGCCGTCGGCGCGTTCAACGTCGAGAACCTCGAGTTTGTTATGGCCGTTCTGGCCGCTGCCGAGGAGACCAAGTCCCCCGTCATCATGCAGACCACCCCGGGCACCATCAAGACCGCTGGTCTGGACTACTTCTACGGCATGGTCAAGGCTGCCGCCGAGCGCGCTTCCGTGCCCGTCGCTCTGCACCTCGATCACGGCGATGGCTATGACCGCTGCATGCAGGCTTTCCGCACTGGCTACACCTCTGTCATGATCGACGGTTCGCACGAGTCCTTCGAGGACAACATTGCCCTGACCAAGTCCGTCGCCGACGCTGGCCGCGCCATGGGCGTGCCCGTCGAGGCCGAGCTCGGCAAGGTTGGCGGCAAGGAGGACGACGGTCCCGCGGTTGAGGGCGAGAGCCCCTACACCGATCCGGCCGAGGCCAAGGAGTTCGTCGAGCGCACTGGCTGCACCTCCCTCGCTATTGGCGTTGGCACCAGCCACGGCGTGTACACGAGCGATCCGCACATCGAGCAGTCCGTGGTCAAGGCCATCCGCGACGCCGTCGACGTACCGCTGGTTCTGCACGGTACCTCCGGTGTGCCCGATGAGCAGGTTGCCGAGGCCGTGAAGAACGGCATCTGCAAGGTCAACTACGCCACCGAGCTGCGTCAGGCCTACACCAAGGGCTTCATGGCCTACATGGCCGAGAACCCCGCCTGCTTCGATCCCAAGAAGCCTGCCAAGGAGGGCATGCGCGAGATCACCGAGCTGGTTAAGATCCGCATGACCAACCTCAACTCTGTGGGCAAAGCAGAGTAACAGCAAGGGTACTCCGACTCGCTACATATCCCGGGGAGGGACGAGGGCTTAGTTCCCCAATCGTCCTCGGGCATGCAAAAAGCCTCGCTGCGCACTTCGTGCGGCGAGGCTTTTTGCCCCCGGCGGAAAGATTGGGGAACTAAACCCTCGTCCCTCCCAGGTTGACCTACTCGAGGTCGTCGCCCTTGTGGCGTTAGGGCGGAAAATAATAAGAAGCCTTCGCGCTGCGGAATGATTTTGGAAACTAAGTGCGGGGGCCCGCCCAAGCTGTCCTGTTCAATCGCCCTTGTGGCGTTAGGGCTGAAAGGGTGGGGCGCGTGGGTTATTTGGTTGTTAGGGTTAGTAGGTCGTTGGGGGTTTTGAGGTTGTAGGTGGCGTTTGGGATATCTTGGTGTGATCCCCATGCTGCTCGGGCAAAACTGACCCCTGCTGAAGTTGCGCATTGTTCGTCGTAGACGGTGTCGCCAACGTAGACGACGTTGCCAGGATTCGCGCCCGCACGTCGGAGATATTCGAGCATGGGTGCGGGTGCGGGTTTATGTTCGGTTGTGTCTTCGACAAGGATGATGTGCTCAAAATACTTATCGAAACCAAGGGGTGCAATTTCTTTTGCGTATTCGTCGCGCGCACGTGAGGAGACGATGCCAAGTTTGCAGCCGCTATCGGCGAGCGTTGCGATGACTTCAAGCAAACCTGGAAACACGCTGATGGTGCTTTTAAAGCTGGCGGCAACTTGGCACCAGCGATCCAACGTTGCCTGCGAGTAGATCCCAAGTTTCTCAAGGGCATCCTTGCCGGGTATGCCGAGGGCAAAGTCAAGCTCGTGTCGGGGAAGCGTTTTGCTGGTCTCTTCTTGGACAATCTGGACAAGCGATGACAGAACGCTTTCTTCTGTATCTGCCAATGTCCCATCAACGTCAAATACGATATGGTCAAAGTGCTTCATATGATTGCTCCTCTCTGTTGTTTGCCTGCAAGTTTGATGCAGTGACAGAAGAAGGGCTAGCGGGGTTTCTGCCTGGTGCTATCGAGATTCTGCCTCGCTGCTCGATAGCTCGAAGGAGTGCACCCCATTTGTTCTTTAAATACCTGGCCAAGATGGCTTGCTGTTATAAATCCGCATTGGCGCGCGACTGTCTGTACCGTTCTCGTGGTGTGTGCCAAAAGTTCGCAAGCACGGTTTATGCGGTATGCGCGTAGATATGCCGCCGGGGTCGTTCCTGCACAAGTTTCGATAATGCGGTAACACTCTCTTTCGCTTACGCCGGCTGCAGATGCCATCTGGGGCACATCTATAGCGGCTGCATAGTTTGCGCGGATAAAGTCCAGGATTGCCTTGAACTGTACGTCGCGGCTGGTCATCCAAGAGGCGCCGTCGGAAGAAAAGAGCGGTTCGGTCTTGGCGTTAATCTGAATCCAGAGCTCTGACAAACTATTTCGAAGCGCCATCTCGTTCTGCGGCTGTTGAAGGTCGTGGCTAAAGGAGCTCTTCAGCAAATCGATAAAGGGCATATCGTCGGGATTGGTGGGCGACCATTTGAGCACATCGACGCCTCGACATTGAAGCAATGGGTTGATGTAGCGCTTTTGGAGACGCCCCGCGGGATCGCCGAGCATCGACGGCTGAAAGATATGCAGCATTTGAATGGCTGGCGCCGAATTGGGTGATTGCAGCGTGCTGTGCAAAACGCCGCCATTGATAAAGCCGGCGGACCCTTCCTCAAAGCGTACGTGCTCATGAGCCGCGTGCGTTCGATAGTCGATCGCTCCCTGCTCCATGTAGAAAAGCTCAACTTCGGAATGCCAGTGCCAGGGGACGGAATTGCCCGGATAGCGAGCGAATTCTGCGCGTTCGGCAATATAGGGCCAGTCTTCGGCGGTCTCGGGAAACGCTTCCTCGCGTCCTCCGCGGTGCAATTCTATGTGATCCATGTTTCGCATGGCATCAGTGTAAAGCGCGATGGGCTTAGATTGCTCTTGCCTGTTCGGGGAACGCCTTGTCTAGGGATGCTTGGAGCTTTTCGAAGGATGCTCGTAAGTTGAGGCTCTGATCGGCTGAGCGCTTGGCTTTTGTGGTGGGGGAGTCGAGGAGACCGTTTCTCTGTGTCGGGGGGAAGGAGAAAAGGTTTGCATGTTTTAGGGATGGCTGCTGTGCTGCGTCATTGGAAGAATGCATGCTTATGCGGCCTCCTCGATGTCCACCAAAAGGTTGCGCACAGGGTGTGCTGCTAGGTCCCGTGCGTTGGCAGTATTATGCAGCGGACCGTTCAAAGAAGCGCTAAAGAAAGGCTTAACCTGGTTTGGTGTTACGATGAAACCGCAGGTCAAGGCTATTGAGTAACACTCTTGAAAGGTTTTGGGCTTAAGGGCTTTCTAAGGTTTGTGACGTGGATGTGGCTCGCCTGTGTGGGGCGTGTGAATGCTCGCTGTTAGCGCTGCGGCTCTGCAGCCCGTACCTGCTCGATGACCTTTTCCATCGTGGCGTCGATGCGGTCTTTTTTGAGCTCGCATTCCCAGATGGTTATGGGTGTCCAGCCCATTTGAGTGAGTGCCGCCACGGCAGCGCGGTCGCGCTCGACGTTGCGACGGAACTTTGCCTCCCAAAAATCAACATTGCGCTTGGGCTGGCTCGGGTTGCACTTGGGGCAGCGGTGCCAAAAGCAGCCGTTGACGAAGATGGCGATCTTGCGCCCGGGAAAGGCGATGTCGGGCTTGCCGGGCACCTTCCATTCCAAACGATAGCCCGTGAGGCCGGCGGCCCGTAGGCGCTGGCGAACGAGCAGCTCGGGCTTGGTGTTGGCGCGTTTGTTGCCCTTCATGGACTTTTTGATGGCGGCTCGACGGCGGACCAGTTCGCGCTCGTCAGCGGAGAGGTCCGAGGTATCGATGCCGTCCAGCAGGCCGGGCTTGGGGCGCTTTTTGCTGTGGCGCTTAGGCTTGCGCTTGGGCTTGGTAGCAGATTCGTCTGCCGCGGTGGCCTCGGCGCCGTTAGCCTCGAGCCGGTCTTCCTTCAGCTCAATCAGGGCATCAATGAGCCCCTTGTCGGCGGGCATCCATTCCACCGTGGCAAGCGAGGTGCGCGGAATCCAGCGGATATCGAGCTGGCGGTCGTGCTTCTGAGGTTCATCGGATTCATCGGCGAGCGAGCAGTAGTAGCACTCCATGGAGAGATGAAAATCGGGGTAGTCATACTCAACGGTGTAGAAATCACGCAGGTTGATGACTTTGACCTGCAGCTCCTCCATGAGTTCGCGGCGTACGGCGTCCTCGGGCGTCTCGCCGCGCATGAGCTTGCCACCGGGGAACTCCCAAAGTCCCTGCATGTCGCCATAGCCGCGCTGCACGGCAAGCAGCTCGTCAGATCCTTCCTTGCGAATGATCCCAGCGGCAACATGAACAGTCTTCAACAGGAGTCCTCTCTCAACATCAACACGTGGCAGGCTAGCTACCCCTACCTTACACAACGGTAAGGCAAGCGTAAGCCATATCGATGGTAGCCGACTCGGCTTCTTGCGACTATAGATGCCGTAGACTAATCGCAAGAAAGGACTCGGTATGCAAACCACGCACATGGCGACCCCGGTACTGGAGGTCGCGCATCTCGAAAAGGTATATGGAGCGCTGGGCAACGTGACCCGCGCGCTCAATGACGTCAGCTTTACGGTCAACCGCGGCGAATTCGTTGGCATCATGGGCGCTTCGGGCTCGGGCAAGTCGACGTTGCTCAACTGCGTGTCGACCATCGATGCCGCCACGAGTGGCACCATTCGCATCAACGGGCAGGACGTTACGCGCATGAAGCAGGCCAAGCTCTCGCAGTTCCGCCGCGAGGAGCTGGGCTTTATCTTCCAGGATTCCAACCTGCTCGATACGCTCACGGCACGCGAGAACATCGCCCTGCCGCTCACCATTGCCCGCACAAACTCGGCAGAGATCTCGACCCGCGTGCAGGACGTGGCCGCGCGCCTGTCCATTAGCCAGGTACTCGACAAGTACCCCTACCAGATGTCCGGTGGTCAGCAGCAGCGCGTTGCCGCGGCTCGCGCGCTCGTCACCGACCCCACCATGATCATGGCTGACGAGCCCACCGGCGCCCTCGATTCCAAGAGCGCCCGCCTGCTGCTCGAGAGCCTGGAGGCCCTGAATCGCCGCCTGCGCGCCACCGTGCTCATGGTCACGCACGATAGCTTTGCCGCCAGCTACACGAGCCGTGTGCTGTTTATTC
Organism: uncultured Collinsella sp.; assembly: GCA_958433005.1. GTDB lineage: Bacteria > Actinomycetota > Coriobacteriia > Coriobacteriales > Coriobacteriaceae > Collinsella. Next base: position 44,155 of record CAUAWV010000008.1, read on the forward strand.
GCGACGGCAAGATCTTTACCGAGCTGCGCCGCGGTGACACCGACCGCCGAGAGTTCTTCGACCGCATTATGGAGGTCGTTGCCATGATGGGCGGTGAGGGCTCCGATGCTCTGTAAACTCGCTTGGGGCAACGTCCGCCGCGCCGGCCGCGACTACCTCGTCTACCTTTTGACGCTCACCCTGGGTGTCACGGTCTTCTATGCCTTCAATACCGTCTCGATGCAGGTCGACATTGCCGGCATCAAGGAGGAGGGACTGTCCGAGCTCATGGGCAGCATGCTCGGCTACCTGACGTACTTTTTGGCCGGTGTCATGGCCTTTTTGATGGTGTACGCCAATAACTTCATCATGAAACGCCGCAAGAAGGAGTTTGGCCTGTACCAGGTGCTCGGCATGGGGCGCGGGCGCGTCGCCACGATCATGGCGCTCGAGACCGTGATAGTATCGGTCGTGGCCTTTGTCGCCGGCATTGTGCTGGGCGTGGGGCTCTCCCAGCTCATGACGTTCTTTACGGCTTCGCTCTTTAAGACACAGATCGCCAATTTCCACTTCTTTTTCTCGGTGCATGCGTTTAACCTGACCCTTGCCTGCATGCTTGTAATGTTTGTGCTCACGCTACTGCTGAACCTTCGCGCCGTGCGTCGTACCAAACTCATCGAGCTTATGGGTGCCGAGCGTCGCAACGAGAGCATCAAGACACGCAACCCCTGGATCGCGATTGCCATCTTTGCCGTGGGCGTGGTGCTTGTGGGTGTGGCCTATTACCGTCTGCTACGTGATGGGTTCCCGTTAACTGCGACGGACAGCAAGCTGCAAGAGGCCATGAGCCAGTTTGGCATTACGACCGTTATGGTTACCGTGGGTACCTTTGCCCTGTTCTGGGGACTCTCGGGCATGCTTATCAAGCTGCTGCAGAGCCTGCGCAGCGTGTATTGGCGCGGCCTCAATATGTTTACCGTGCGTCAGCTTTCGGCCAAGGTCAATACGGTGTGCTTTTCGATGGGTGTCATCGCGATGATTCTGTTCCTTGCCATCACTTCGGTGACGTGCGGTATGTCGATCGCCAACGTGATGAACGAAAACCTGGAGCGCTATAACCCTGTTGACGTGTCTCAGACGTATGTCTATTACACGCCCGAAACGCTCGATTACTACAAGGAGTATGTCAATCCGTCTGAGGCCGATCGCATGGTGCTGGCCGATGCAACGGTCGATTTGTACGCTGCATGGCATGGCGAGCGCAAGTCGGCGGACAACAACGACGAGACCGGCAAGAAGGTCAATATCGCCGATGTTGCCGGTGAGCATGTGCAGATCGATTCGTATCTGAGCTACCCGCTTGGCGGCTCCAATCCTTCGGTAGCTGCAGGCGAGATGTGCAAGGCCATGGGAGAAAAGCTCCCCAAGGCGCTCGAGGGTAGCAACGCCGATGATATGGGTCTGTTTGTGACGCCGGCGAGCCAGTACAACAAACTGCGCCAGATGATGGGCGAGGAGCCGGTGAGCATTGGCCGCGACCAGTATCTGCTCACGTGTGATATGGGCGGCGAGCTGGTCGACATGTACACCAAGTATATGGCCGGCGGCCATGCCCTTACCTTGGGCGGGCATACGCTCAAGCCCGCAACCGATAAGTCGGACGAAGATACGGCGGCCATCGCCAACTCGGCGATGGGCAGTAATCCGGGTACCGTCGTCGTTGCCGACGAGCTGTTGTCCCAGCTTAACCTGCAGCCGTATGCCAGTAATTTGCTCGTTAACTACAAGCAGGGGATGGATGTGACCAAGGCAGACGAGAGCATAAAATACACCATGCTCGACAATCTGCTCGTTGATGGCAAGAAGCCGGGGTCGTGGGGAGTCTTCATGACACGCTCCGAGATCTATACGCAGGCGGCGCAGATGAACGGCATGATTAGCTACCTAGCCATCTACATCGGCTTTGTGCTGGTCGTTGCGTGCGCGGCAATTCTATCGATCCAGCAGCTCTCCAACGTGGCGGATGGCAGCCGCAGCTATCGCGTGCTGGCGCAGATCGGCTGTGACGACCGCCAGATTCGCCATTCGGTGATGGCGCAGCAAGCGGTGTTCTTCCTGTTCCCGCTGGCAGTTGGTCTGGCGCACTCCTTTGTGGCGCTCAAGGTGATCATCGAGCTGGTGAGCACGTTTGGCAACATGAGCATCGGCGGTACCGTGGGCCTCACCTGTGCGATCTTCCTGGCGGCCTATGGTGGTTACTTCCTGGTGACCTACCTCATGAGCACCGGCATGGTACAAGCTGCCATCGCCACCCGCTACAGCGAGTAGCGAGCGGGCAAAACCGTCGCAAAACCAACGCAAACAACCGCCGCGGAGGGAGTCGGCCCCCTTCCGCGGCGGTTTTTTGCCCGCCTGATGCATCTCAAAACTAAGTGAGTAGACTTTTTTGGATCTGCCGAGCACATTGCGACAAACGCTCAACAAAACCGCAGGTCAGGGCTGTGGCGTTTTGGGGCGTGCTCGGATCCCGCCAAAAGCCTACTCACTTGGTTTTACTGCTAGAAAACCGCCGCGAGGGAAAGTAGCTCCCTCGCGGCGGTTTTGGCATTTGCCCAGATAAAACCTGCCAAAATAAACCTGTCCCTTTTTGGTAGGTTATCGTTTCCAAAAGTGGAGGATCAGGGTCGTACGGTTTTGCTGCTCGGTTTTGACCAGGATGTTGTGGATGTGGGTCTTGACGGTACCCACGGCAAGGAAGAGCTCGTCAGCGATCTCTTGGTTCGATTTGCCCAACACAACCAGACGCATGACTTCGGTTTCGCGGTTGGAGAGCTTGTAGGCGTTGCGATAGAAGGGCATCTGCTCTTCGATGTGTCGATCAAGATCGCTGACGTTCTTTTCCTCGGGCGCCTCCTGCATGCGAATCGAAAGCACGTGATAGGCATAGATGATCAGCAGAATCGCAAAGTAGCACGCAAAGATGTTCTCGCTAAAGTTGCGCTCGGACAGGTACAGCTGCAGCCAAGAGGGTGCCAGGCTCATGGGAACAACAAGGATGTTGTAGAAATCCTCGGCAACGATGCACCCGACCAGAATGGCGCCGATAATGAGGTGCTTTCGTTGATTGTTGACGCGCGCCTTAAGCTCGACCTGCGTGCTTTTATGCGCCGTCCAAAAGATATACAGTCCCACAAATACAAGGAATACCTGACGCATCGTGTAGTAGAGCCATTGATGTATGGGGCCGTAGGGGACAGCGACAATGATCAGCAGCTCGCTCAGGAAGAACGTTGCGACGGGAATAACAAACTGCTTTTTTGAATGTTTGTCGAGCAAGTCCATGGCAATGAGCCAGATAAAAGCTTGTGAAGCGGTCGCCACAAGGGTCCGCAACACAGGCATGGTAATTGAGTAATAGTCGCTGGCTGGAAAACTCTGGTTTTGCAACGTGTATTCAAAAAAGAAGATCTCGGTCATCTCGATGGCATAGCAAATAAAAACGCCGCTGCCATAGATAAAGAAGCGTCGACGAGACGAGGCATAGGCGGCAAGCGAAAGCACTGCCGTCACAATACAGATCACGAGTATCGCTAGGGTATAGAAGAACATCAGGGTGTTCATCTGCCACCGTCCCATCTCATTTCATCTATGGCCGAGCCCTGTATACCTTGTGGGATATAGACGTCTCAACCCTTCGTTCCATTGCGGATTAGGCGCCGAGATACAGCATAGCCGTATACCGTTCGCGGTTCTAGATAGTAAACCCCCTGCAAGCTGGCTACCTGCGGGTTTATATTGGTTTAGAGGGGATGTAACTCCGTGAACGGTCTTTAATCCCGAATAAACTAGGTAAAAATTGCATACGGGTGAATGATGGTCTTGTCAACACGAGGCGTGATGTTCGAGCGCCTCATAGCAATAGTCGGCACGACCGGCGGAAAGGAATCGACATGGCGCTGCCTAAGGATTTCATCGACACCAACGACTTCACCAAAGAGCAGATCCTGGCTATCGAGGATCTTGGCCTGGCAATGAAGAAGGCCATCAAGGTTGACGGCTATTATCCGCACCTGCTCCGCAACCAGAGCCTTGGCATGATCTTCCAGCAGGTTTCCACCCGCACCCGTCTTTCCTTCGAGACCGCCATGTGCGACCTCGGCGGCCACGCTCAGTTCTATGGCCCTGGCACCATTCAGCTCGGTGGCCACGAGTCCCTGGGCGACACCGCTCGCGTCATGGGCGACCTGCTCGACATCATGATGGCTCGCGTTGACCGTCACAAGGACGTCGTCGGCCTCGCCAAGGGTTCCGCCGTGCCCGTCATCAATGGCATGTCCGAGTTCAACCATCCCACGCAGGAGATGGGCGACCTCATGACCATGCTCGAGAACCTCCCCGAGGGCAAGAAGATCGAGGACTGCACCCTGGCCTTCATCGGCGACGCCACCCAGGTCTGCGTCTCCCTCATGTTCATCGCCTCCAAGGTCGGCATGAAGTTTGTCCAGTTTGGACCCAAGGGCCACCAGATCCCCGACGGCGGCCTGCACGTTGGCACCGTTGAGGAGCGCGCCGAGTTCGGCAAGCAGATGATGGCCATCGCCGAGGAGAACTGCAAGGTCTCCGGCGGCTCCGTCGTCATCTCCGACGACATCGAGTGCATCAAGGGCGCCGACTTCATCTACACCGACGTGTGGTATGGCCTGTACGACGAGGAGGTCTCGGGCGAGAACTACATGGACGTGTTCTACCCCAAGTATCAGGTCACCATGGACATGATGAACTTCGCCGGCCCCAACTCCAAGTTCATGCACTGCCTGCCGGCCACTCGCAACGAGGAAGTCGTCGACGAGGTTATGGACGATCCCGAGCGCTCCCTGTGCTGGGTCGAGGCCGAGAACCGCAAGCACTCCATCCGTGCTCTCCTCGCTGCCCTGGGCAAGCGCACCCCGCTCAACGACGAGGGTGTCGAGTACTCCGCCAAGGCCGAGCTTCACGCCGCTCTCGAGGCTCTCGAGCAGCTCTAAGCCTTAAGCCTGCTAAACGCACGTTTGCGGGCGGCGGATGCTCGTCTCCTGTCGCCCGCTCACCGAGGCTCAGGCAATTGCCTTAGTACCTTGGGCCTCGGATCTGTCCAAGACTGAGCGAAGGAGCTCATCATGAGCGACGGAAAGAAAAAGCTTTCCTTTTTGACGGTCATTTCGACCATCATCTGCGTCGTCTTCGTTTGCGAGGCCGCCGCTCCTGCTGCTGCCATTGGCAACCAGCAGTTCTTCTGGTGGATCTTCCTGATCCTGACCTTCCTGCTTCCCTACGGCATGGTTGTTGCCGAGCTCGGTACCACCTATGACGGCGAGGGCGGCATTTACGACTGGGTACGCGATGGCCTGGGCGACAAATGGGGCGCCCGCATCTCGTACTACTACTGGGTCAACTACCCGCTGTGGATCGCCTCGCTGGCTACCATGTTCCCCGACATTTTGGGCATGGTCTTTGGCGTCGAGTTCAACTTGATCGCCAAGATGGGTATCGATCTTGCCTTTGTGTGGATCGTCTATCTCATGGGCCGCTCCAAGGCGGCCGACTCCGAGTGGGTCCTTAACGGTGGCGCCATCATCAAGGTCGCCGTCGCCGTTATCGTTGGCGCTTTGGGCATTTGGTATGCCATGGAGAACGGTTTTGCGAACGACATGTCCGCTGCCACCTTCCTGCCCGAGCTCACCAACACCAACGCTCTCGGTTACCTGTCGATCATCATCTTTAACTTCATGGGCTTCGAGGTCATCTGCACCATGACCGACGACATGGCCGATCCCGCTCGCGATATCCCCAAGGCCATCATCGTCGGTGGCCTGTCCATCGCCGTGATCTACCTGTTCGCTGGCTTTGGCATCGGCGCCGCCGTGCCGGCCGACTCCATCGATCCCGACTACGGCATGATCGTCGCAGTCCAGACCATGGTGGGCGACTCCATGATCTTTAAGGTCATCTGCATCGCCTTCCTGATCACCCTGTTCGCCAACATGGCCGCTTGGTCCTTCGGCGTTAACTCCGTTGCTCGCTACGCTGCCGAGCACGGCAACATGCCCAAGGTCTTCGCCTCGATGATCTCGGATGACGACATGCCCAACGGCGCCAACCTGGTCAACGCTGTCGTTGCCTCCCTGGTGCTGTGCCTGCAGCTCGTTCCCATCGACGCCATCTCCAACGGTGTCTTCTGGATGCTCTTTGGCACCTCTGTCGTCTTCCTGCTGTTGACCTACATCCCGATGTTCCCGGCGTTCCTCAACCTTCGTAAGAACGACCCCAACCGTGAGCGCATCTTCACGTTCCCGTTTAAGGGCGCCATGATGAAGGTCATGCTGGCCATCCCCTGCATCGAGCTGGTTCTTGCCATCGTTGCCACGCTGATCCCGTTCTCCGCTGCTGAAATTGGCGACAAGGTCCCGATGATCGTTATCTTCATCGTGCTCGTGCTCATCGGCGAGGTCGTCCGCGTCGTCAGCGCTAAGGGCCGCGAGACCGAGTACAAGGGTCTGACCCCTGAGCTCGCAGCCCAGCGTCTCGCTGAGGAGGCCGCCGAGGCCGAGGAGAACTAGAGCACCCGGTTCTGGGGCTCCAACCCTCCTCGTGTACCAACGCGCGCTTCGTCGGGCTTGTCGCTCCCGACTCCGGGCACTCTAGCCTCTTCGGAGACGTGTCCAAGCGACAGGTTTGCTAACCATTCCCCGGGGTGGGCGTGAGCGATAGCTCCGGTAACCACCGCCCACCCAAACCTCTCTTCCGTATCCTTCGTGCGTTTTGTCTCCGCGCACTTGGTTACGTCGTCGCTTGCCGGTGCGACTCCGTGAAAACCGGCGCCGGGCGCCCCGACCTTTGCCGGGGAACGGGCGCCTACCATCTCTTGGTTTTAGGCTGCGGGTAACCCGCCCGCAGCAAGCGATCGTTCGATTTGGAGGAAATCTTATGCGTACGATCACCGAGTCCGAGTCCACCCCCAAGGCCGACGGCTTCTTTATGCCCGCTGAGTTCGCCCCGCAGGATCGCGTGTGGATGGGTTGGCCCCACCGCACCGACACCTGGGCCCACGGCGCCAAGCCGGCTCAGAAGCAGTATGCCGCCATCGCCCGCGCCATCGCCGAGTTCACCCCGGTTACCATGTGCGCCAACCAGGTCGACTATGCCAACTGTAAGGCCATCTTCGAGGAGGACGAGAACGTCACCGTCATCGAGATGACCACCGACGACGCCTGGTTCCGCGACACCGCCGCCACCTACGTCATCAACGGCAAGGGTGAGAAGCGCGCCAACCATTGGCACTTCAACGCCTACGGCGGTCTCGTCGACGGCCTCTATTTCCCGTGGGACAAGGACGAGCAGATCGCCCTCAAGATGGCTGAGCTTTCCGGCTGCCGTCGCTATCGTCCCGATGACATGATCCTCGAGGGCGGCTCCATCACCGTTGACGGCGAGGGCACCCTTGTCGTGACCGACCAGTGCCTGCTTTCCCCGGGCCGCACCTGCTCTGCAGTGCTCGAGGAGGAAGAGGATCCCGAGTCCATCTGGCCCAAGTTCAAGAAGAAGTTCGAGCCCTGGAGCGAGGAGCTTCGCGCCTACATGGACGAGCACCTCAAGGATTACCTGGGTGTCGAGAAGGTCATCTGGGTCAAGGAGGGCATCGACCCCGAGGAGACCAACGGCCACATCGACGACGTCGCCACGTTCATCGCCCCGGGCGTCATGGCCTGCATCTGGACCGACGATCCCGAGTACCCGTTCTACGAGCAGTGCCACGCCGCCTACGAGACCCTCTCCAACGCCGTCGACGCCAAGGGCCGCAAGATGAAGGTCTACAAGCTCTGCATGCCCGTGAACCCGCTGTTCATGGACCAGGCCTCCTGCGACACCATCGACGCCGACGAGAACGCCGAGCCGCGCGTCCCCGACGAGCCGCTGATCGCCTCCTACATGAACTACCTCGTGACCAACCACGGCGTTATTGTCCCGCAGTACGGCGACGAGAACGACCAGCTGGCCGTCGACACGCTCCAGAAGATCTACGACGAGGTCTGGGGCGAGGGCGTCTACAAGTGCGTCGGCGTCCAGTCCGAGCAGGTCGTCTTCGGCGGCGGCAATATCCACTGCATTACCCAGCAGGAGCCCTCGGCGTAACTCAGGCACGCCACCTTGGCGTTCACTCGTCGCTTACGTAGCGTCAGTACGCTACGCTCCTCGTTCGCGCCAATCTGGCGCACCTGAGCACGCCGAGTAAACGTCTGACTTTCCGAGCCGTGATGCTTCGGGAACCCAGCCGATCAATCGGACGGTCGGTGAATCGGACCATCTCGGGGCATTGATGGTCGGTTTATTCGATGTCTTGGTCGGTTGGGTTTTTCTTTGGGCACTCCGTTGCCTCCACTTCGGAGTGCCCTTTTCTTTGATTGAGTACGCGTCTGGCCTGGGATTTTTTGCGGGTTAGGCCAATTGTTCGCTTGAATTTCCCAGGTCAGACGCGTTTTCAATTGCCGAAAGTTTCCGGTCGCGAACGCGGCCGTTTTGATCGGAGTATCTATGTACCAGCGTATCGTCATCTACACGCGCCTGTTCCGCGAGCGTTGGTCCAACAATTGCATCCTCTCCTCTCTTTGGGATGGCACCTGTACCGGTGACGCGGCCTGCAACCCTACCTTGGGCTGCGCCTTCGGTACAGATGCCATCCTTTTTGCTGTAGGGGGCGCGCGCCATGGCAGGTAAAAAGTTCTCCCTGATCGAGGTCATCCTTTCGGTTATCTGCGTCGTGTTTACCATCGAGGCGGCGGCTCCGGCATCTGCCATGGGCAACGTGCAGTTCTTCTGGTGGATCTTCCTTATCATTACGTTTTTGCTTCCCTATGGTCTGGTGGTGGCCGAGCTGGGTACGGCGTTTGATTCCGAGGGCGGCCTGTACGATTGGGTTCGCTTGGGCCTGGGCGACCGTTGGGGCGCCCGTTGCTCTTGGTGCTACTGGGTTAACTTTCCGCTGTGGGTGGCAAGTATCGCCTGCATGTTCCCCAGTGTCATTAATGCGGCGTGGGGTATCGAGTTTTCACTCGGGATCCGAATTGCCATCGAGATTGCCTTTGTGTGGGGCGTCACGGTCATGGCAATGCAGCCGGTTGCCGAGGCCGATTGGGTCATGGACGGCGGCGCCGTCATCAAGGTGCTCATTACCGCTGTGGTGGGAATCGTCGGCATTTGGTTTGCCTGCAATAACGGCTTTGCCAACGACATGTCGTTTAAGACCTTCATTCCAGATCTGGGCGACACCAATTCGTTGACGTACCTATCGATCATCCTATTCAACTTTATGGGCTTTGAGGTGGTCGCGACTTTTGCCAGCACGATGAAGAACCCGTCGTGCGATATCCCCAAGGCGGTTATTGCCGGTGGCGTGGCCATTGCGGCAATTTACATCATTTGCGGCATTGGCATTGGAGCCGCGGTTCCCACCGAGCAGCTTTCACTCGATTCGGGCATTGTGGACGCAGCCGCCGCTATGGTGGGGCGCACCCACCCGCTGACGATGGTCGTGGGCGTGGCCTTTTTGGTGACGCTGTTCGCCAATATGATCTGCTGGAGCTTTGGCGTCAACAACGTAGCGAGCTATGCCGCACGTCACGGCAACATGCCGCGCCCCTTTGCGCTGGTGTCCAAAAAGACCGGCATGCCCAACGGCTCGGCGCTCATTAACGGCTGTTTTGCCAGTCTGGTGCTGCTGCTCCAGATTCCGCTGGGTGAGGGTTCCGACGTCTTTTGGGTCTTCTTCTCGATGAACGTCGTCTTTCTGCTCATGAGCTATATCCCCATGTTCCCAGCGTTTTGGCGCCTGCGCAAATATGACGATCGCTCGCGCGTGTTCCGCGCGCCCTTCGAGGGCAAGGTGCTTGCGGTGGCACTTGCGATTCCCGTGGTGGAGCTTGTGCTTTCGATTGTCGCTACGATTGTGCCGCTCAACGGCTCGCCCGCCGAAATGGCAAAGTTGCCCATTCTCATGGGTGTGGTGATCGCCGTGTTGCTGGGCGAGGTTTCGCGCCTCATATCGCGCCGCGGCCGCAGCGTCGACAATCCCGGCGTTGGTGCAAGGGGGACAGGTCGCTTTGCGCCAAAACAGTAGCGCCGCGAGTTGTGCGGTGCTAGTTGCATCTTGGATTACTGCTCACGCTGCTCGGGATCAGATGCGAGCTTGGGTGCAAAGTAGGGGACGTGGCCCAGGTAGGGGCAGCTGTCCTCGCGTGATTCGACGACGCAGGGGATATCTTCGTAGGTGAGTGAGTCGCACAGGTGGACGATGGCCTTGGCGGCAGGGGCAACGAGTATTTTGAGCGGTGCGATAGGCGCCATGGCATCTCCTTTCATCGGTGAGACACAGCTTGTTTATCTAAACGATACAGTACGTTTAATCGGTGAGTCTAATCTTGCGGCAAAGAATCTGTCAACATCCTCACGGCATCTAGACAGGGGAGGCGGGCATGAGTTTCGCGTTCTATATCTACACCACGATTATCATGGGTGTGGCTCTGGTGACCAGTGCCGTGGCATTGGTGGTTTGGCTCATGACGCGCCGTCGCGACAGCCTGGTGGCCGCGGCGGGCTTTTTGCTCTACATGCTCGATATGTCGGTCATTTTTTTTGACGAGTACAATCGGCTCAAATACGACTACGCTGTTACCTTTAGCGAGCCGTTGCAGCACCCCTTGCTGCGCTGCGTGCTCGGTATTGCCATCTATGCCTGCGTGGTACTGTGGATGTTTGCGCGCTTGCGCAAAAGGCCGACGTCGCGCATGCTCGGACTTGCTATCGTGCCGTTTTCAATCTTGCAATTGGTGCTGGTGCCTCGCAGCGGTGCTGCCGGAGAGATGCAGCAGTATCTCTTTTGGCTCACGCGTGACCTGGGCAATGTAGGATGTCTTGCCTATGCCGCCTGGCATTACCGGCACAGGGCCACGCGTGTTGAGAAACTCGACCTCGACCGCTCAAAGCTCTTTTGGAAGGTGGCACTCGTTCTTGCGTTTTGCGTAATCGCCGAGGACACCTACATGATTTTGCTCTGTCGCCCCGACTCTCAAAACCCCGTCATCAGCCTCTTTTTGTGGTATCTGTCCGAGCGCAATATCTCCGAAAACGTGCTGCTCATGGCATGCGCGGTCCAACTCTTTTGCCAGTTTAGCCATATCCTGCGCGTGTATGCCCGTCATCCGCGTGCCGATGAGGACGTGGCGGCCGAGAGCGCACGCTCTGGGGACGATCTAGCATCACGCGTTGTGATCTATGCCGATGCCCATAAGCTGTCGCGGCGCGAGCAGGAGGTGCTCACGCTGGTGCTGAAGGGCAACGACGCCCAAAACATCGCCAGCGAGTTGGTCATCAGCCCTGGCACTGTCAAGGCGCACTTGCATCGCATCTACGTTAAAAGCGGTGTCTCCAACCGAGATGACCTCATAGATGCCTTTTGGCGTTCCTAGTCCTATTCTTCCTTGCATGCGGGTCTTGCCGTGTGGGCGGGCACGCCGTTGGGCGTAATGACGCGGTAATAATCTCAGACAATAAACCTGCAGGTAAAGCGTGTAAACCTGCTTAAACTGACCGTTTGCGATCCCTGGCCTTGGCACGGATTTGCCCCTGTGTATCAATGGGTGTAGCGCGAAGCCGCGGACGTGGGACAGACGTCCGAGCACGGCTTGTAGGCACGCGCCGATGCGGGAGCGCTACGCTCCCAACCGAGTGCCCACGCGGGCGGTGCGTCCGCGTTGCAACCAAAGATGCCTGAGGAGGCTCACATGGACAAGGCTGATGTAGTTATCAAGAGCAACGCCGTCTTTACCGGCGATGGGCTCGAGCCGTTTAAGGGCGGCGTTGCCGTGCGCGGTGATAAGATTGTTGCCTGCGGTGACGATGCTCACCTGGCACCGTTTATCGGTCCCGATACCGAGGTGCGCGACTTTGGCGACCAGCTCGTCATGCCCGGCCTGATCGACTCGCACACGCATTTTGCCCAGGGCGCGTTTATGACCGACCCCGATTTTGCCGTCAACCTCATCGACTGCACCAGTTTTGAGATGGCGATGGAACGTGTCGTGGCGTTTGCGGCCGACCATCCCGATAACGAGTGGATTCTGGGCTGCCAGATTATCCAGTTCCAGTGGGATGTCCCCGAGATGCCCACAGCCGCGATGATCGATGAGTACATCTCGGACCGCCCGGTCTTTCTGCAGCAGGTTGACCTGCATACCTTTAGTGCCAATACCTGCGCCATCAACAAGGTGGGAGTAACTTCGCAGACGCCCGATCCCGCAGGCGGCAAGATCCTTAAGGATGCCGAGGGCAATCTGACGGGCGTGTTTTCCAACAACGCCGGCGTCTTCTTTATGGACGAGGTCTACGACCCAGCGCCCGAGGTTGTTGACGCGTCGTTTGCAAAAACCGCCCGGCGCGCCAATGCCCTGGGAATCACTACGGTCGGCATGGTCAATCCTACGTTTGTGAGCATGGAAAACCCGTATGCGGTGTTGGCAGGTCTTAATGCCAAGGGCGACTTGCCACTGCGCGTGTTCCTGTACACCGATCTGTTCGAAAACGAGTCCTTAACGCTCGAGCAGATCAAGGAGAAATACGCCTTCTCGGGTACGCAGGTCGAGTGGCACGGCTTTAAGCAGTTTCTTGATGGCGTGTGCTCCGACCACACCGCTTGGATGCTTGAACCCTATTCCAACGCGCCCGATACCTGCGGTGAGCCCGCGGAGGATCCAGAGCGCATCCGTGCCGCCATTGTCAGGGCGCAGGAATGGGGCGTTGACACGCGCGTCCATACGATCGGCGATCGCTCGGTGCGTTTTGTGCTTGATTGCTTTGAGGAGGGCGAGCGCTTGCATGGTAAGCGGGGTTGCCGCCACTCCATGGAGCACAACGAGACGGTTCAGCCCGAGGATCTGCCGCGCTATGCCGAGCTGGGTATATGCCCTGGTATGCAGCCGTGGCACATGCTGCTCGATATGGCTGACCTTGCCAAGGACGATGCCGTGGGCCCCGAGCGTGCTGCGCTTTCGTGGCCCCTGCATAGCCTGCTTGCCAGCGGTGCCGTGGTGCACCTGGGCAGTGACTTCCCCGTTGTGGGCTTGGAGCCCATGGAGGAGGTGTACGGCGCGGTCTTCCGCATGCTCGAGGACGGCTCCAACCCAGAAGGGTGGTTCCCGCAGGAGCGCATCACCATGGCCGAGGCCCTGCGCGCCTACACCTACGGCAGCGCCTACGCCATGCATGCCGAGGATCGCATCGGTACGCTCGCATGCGGCAAACAGGCTGATATCTGTGTGCTCGACCGTAACCTCTTTGACTGCGAACCGGCTGAGGTCCTCGAGGCCACGGCGTCTCTCACGATGATTGCCGGCAAGGTGGTCTACGAGGCCTAGCGGGGCTGCTGCATCGCTGGGCGGTGCCGCAGCCTGTGCGTGCCGCCCATCCATTCATGCATCCATTCATCAATCTCTCATGGAAAGGGGAGAACAATGGCAGAAGAAACGACCGCCGCTGTTGAGGAGGAGCGTGAGCTTGCCTCGCAGCCGATTCCCGGCCTGGTGCGCAAGTACACCATCATCACCGGCCAGGGTATGCTCGCCCAGATTATCATGGTGGTCCTTGAGGGCCTCGTGATGGGTTGGGGCCTGGGTGCACACGGCCTGGCCTGTGTTTCGATCATCATGTCGGTCGAGTACATTAACCTGGCCTTTGGCAACCTGTTTGGCACCGGCGTGCCCGCCGTGGTGGGCAACCTTTTGGGTGCCGGCGACATTAAGGGCGCCAGCAAGGCGTTTAGCCAGGGTTTTTGGCTTACCACGATTGTGAGTGTGCTGCTTGCTGTGGTGATGGCTGTGTTTACCGAGCCCATCTGCGCATTCTTCGGCGCCACGCCCGACATCATGGCCGATACCGTTGCCGGCGTGCGCACCTTCTCCGTGCTGCTGCCGCTCACGGTCATTGGTCAGATGGTCACCGCCGTCATGCGTGTGGACGAGAAGGTTCAGATCCAGGCCAACCTCATGACCGTGTCTGCCATCGTCGCTATCTGCTGGCTTGCGCTTTCCACGTTTGTGCTCAAGCTTGGCGTTATGGGAGCTGGCGTGTACTACGGTCTTTCCATCGGTATCTGGGCCATCGGTATCTTCTGGTTCATCGGCGGTAAGAAGTCGCAGCTCCAGATCAGCGCCGCCGACCTCAAACTCGACATGGCCATCTGCGGCCAGATCATCAAGATTGGTTTCCCGTTCTTTTTGGTGCAAGCTGCCACGTTCATCTTCAACACCGTTGCCAACTCGTTGCTTGGCCAGCTCGGCGGCGACATGGGTTCGCTCTACATCGCGGCCTTTGGTGTGATCAACGGCTACATCCTCTACATTACCATGATGGTCGCCCAGTGCTTCTCGTACGGCCTGCAGCCCATTGCCGCCTTCAACGCCGGCGCCAAGGCGTGGGCGCGCCTCAAGGAAACGCTCTCCTGCACGCTTAAGTACCAGGTCGTGACGCTTGCTGCGGTGTCTGCTGTGCTATGGGTGGCCGCAACGCCGGTCTGCGCCTTTTTTGCTGGTAGCGACCCGGCGCTCGTCGAGGTTGCCGCCAACGCCACGCGCATCGTTATCCTGGCCGTGGCCCTGGGCTATCTTGCCATGACCATGTCGATGTACTTCCAGGCGGTTGAGAAGGTGGGTATCGCCACGTTCACCGGTCTGCTCCGCTACGTGATCTGCTCCGTGCCGCTTATGTACCTGCTTGGCAACATGATGGGCGTTCAGGGTGTCTGGTTTGCCTTGGTGGCGGCTGACGCCATCACTGGTCTTATCTCCATCGCCCTCGCCGTCCGCGAATCCAAGCGACTTGCCACGCTCTAGACTCGGACACGGCCGGCCCGCGATAGTCGAATAAGTCAACTCGCCTGCAAGCCACCACAATGGGGACAGTTCCCATTGTGGTGGCTATTGTTATTTAGGGTCTGAGATTTCGGCTCTATAAATAACGTTTTTGAACTGGGCTACTAAAAGATTGTGGAAAACACTACTACAAGATTATGGAAAACGCTACTGCAAGATTATGGCAAATGATACTATACGATTATGGTAACAGCGTTATAAGGGGCGTTGATATGGCCGAGTACATTAACAGGGATTTGCATGAGTTGCTCATTCGCATGGCGGGTTGGTTTCCTGTTGTGTCGTTGACGGGGCCTAGGCAGAGCGGTAAGTCTACGCTGGTTCGGCATGCCTTTCCCGACTATTCCTATGTTACGCTTGAGGACCCCCAAACGAGGCGCGCGGCCTTGGAGGATCCGGTGAGTTTTATCCGCAACCGAAAGGGCGGACTCATCATCGACGAGGCGCAATACGCCCCGGATTTGTTCTCGATGATTCAGGTTGTTTCGGATGAGCGGGGAGACGCCGGTCAATACATCCTTACGGGATCGCAAAACTTTTTGATGATGAAAAGCATCGGCCAGTCTCTTGCCGGGCGAGTCGGGATCTTAAAATTGCTGCCATTTTCGTTTCGAGAAGCGGAGAGGGGCCAGCAGGGGCAGTTGGAAGTGGATTTGTTTGCGCTCGAAGGGGGATACCCTCGCCTGCGTTCCGCCGGAATGCCGTCCTCGGTTTATTTCCCCAGCTATATTGATACCTATGTTGAGCGCGATGTTGTGGGCTTGCTTGACGTGCGCAATAAAGCGGAGTTTCATAAGTTTCTGTCCATAATTGCCCAGAGCGCCGGTGCT
Source organism: uncultured Collinsella sp. (assembly GCA_958433005.1). Lineage (GTDB taxonomy): Bacteria > Actinomycetota > Coriobacteriia > Coriobacteriales > Coriobacteriaceae > Collinsella. Next base: position 59,918 of record CAUAWV010000008.1, read on the forward strand.
CTCATTAATATATCTTCGCTTTCTCGAGATACGGGTGTGAACGTATCGACCATTAAAAGCTGGTTGTCTATCCTGGAGCAGAGCTACCTGACGTTTTCACTGCAGCCCTATTATGCAAATGCCAGGAAACGTTTGACTAAAACGCCCAAGCTTTATTTTTACGACACGGGGCTGCTCTGCTACTTGCTCAAAATTGGATCACTGGAGCAACTTTTGGAGAGCTCTTATCTGGGGGCAGTTTTCGAAAACCTCATCGTTTCCGAAACGGCGAAGAGCCATCTCAACGTGGGCGAGAATCCCGAGTTGTATTTCTATAGGGACGACGGCAAGCGAGAAATCGATTTGCTCGACTGCACAAACTCAGGGAGTCCCAAGGCTATCGAAATAAAATCATCCAGAACGTATCACGATAAGTACGCCCGCCATTTACAGGCTGTATGCGATGAGATCGACATTGCAAAAGATGCGCGCTATGTTGTGGCCCGCGTGGATTCAACGTATGAGTCGAAAGACTGTAGCGTGGTCTCGGCGCGTGATTGGCTTTTGCGATAACAAGTTCGGCGTATTAACAACTGCCGCGAAGAGGATCGGACCCCTTTCGCGGCGGTTTTTTGCCGATCCGGTGCGCCTCAGATGCAAGTGAGTAGGCTTTTTTGGATCTGTCGAGCACACCGCGACAAACGCTAAATAAAACCGCAGGTCAGAGCTGTGGCGTTTTGGAGTGTGCTCGGCCTCCTGCAAAAGGTCTACTCACTTGGTTTTTCGGCGAGAAGGCCGCCGCAAGGGCAAGCAGCTCTCCTCACGGCGGTTGGCGTTTGCCCAGATAAAACCTGCCAAAATAAACCTGTCTACTCTTTGAGCCAGAGCCGACACTAATTCAAATGGCGAAATCAAAGGGCGTTCTCTGCATGGAGGGCGCCCTTTTTTATCGCGGGATGTTTTGCGTGGCAGTCATGAGGCCCAGGCGGTTGCTGACGCCGAGCTTGCGATAGATGGCGTTGACATGCTTCTTGACGGTTGACTCGCTTATGAATAGCTCGTTTGCCATCTGTTTGTTCGTTTTGCCGTCGAGCATGAGCCGCATGACTTCGGCTTCGCGCGGTTGGATATTGTGTTCTGTAATGAAAGCATTTAGCTGGTTTGTGTCTTCTATCTGGGTGAGTTTAATGCCCCGAGGATAGAGGTTGGCGAGCGCGAGGCTCGCGTGCCGAGCGACTTCGAGCAGGATTGCGAGCTCGGTGTCGGTGAAGTCTCCGGCCGTGCGTTCACGAAACAGGGTGATGCTTCCTAGCGGGCTGTCGTTGTGCGCGAGCGTGGCCGTACAGCCAAAGTAGACGCCCTGCGGTTCCATCCATTTGCGATAGATGGGCGTGGCATCGCGTCGCTCGACGTCGACGAGGTCGAGGTCGCGGTAGACGCCGACCTTATGTAAGTCAAAGCTCCATGTTGTATAGTCCATCGCGGCGTAGCAGTTGTAGTAGTCGCTCAGTGCGCGGTCGTCCATTCCGCTGCTTGCGGGGTGGACGTAGCGTGGGGCATCACTGCCCGCCGCCTCGATCAGGTCGAACATGGCGATCCGATGGGGCACGAGCCCTGTCGTTCCCTCGAGGGTCTCCTTTTGCAGCTTATCGACACCGTGTGATGCGTGGATTGCAAGCGCGAGCTCGTTGAGAGCAGTCCAGGTCGTACTGTCCAACTCAATAGTCTGCTGTTTATTGCATGGGGGCATAGGGCATCCTTTCCATTGTGGAACCCAGTATGTCATGTTCTCGGCCTGAATAGAACTTTAGGTCAGCGAATGGTATACCGTCGGTCGCTGAAAGGGGCTCGAGGGACCATTGAGAACATCTCGGTGCGGCCGCATCATGGTCTCGTCAAGCAAAAGCACCGAGATTTAGGAGCTTGAAATGAAGACCATTTACGAGAGCGAGTCTACGCCAAAGAAGGACGGATTCTACATGCCCGGCGAGTACGAAGAGCAGGAGCGCACCTGGATTTTGTGGCCGCATCGCTCGGATGTGTGGCGCTGTGGTGCCAAGCCGGCGCAAAAGGTCTTTACCGAGATTATTAAGACCGTTGCACGCTTCCAGCCCATCACCGTTGGTGTCAATGCCGAGGATTTCCCTGCGGTGTGCGAGATTTTCGATGGCGTTGAGAACGTGCGCGTGATTCATATGGAGTACAACGACTCCTGGATCCGCGACCCCGGCCCGGCGTTTCTTGTCAACGACAAGGGCGACGTGGCACTCTCGCACTTCCACTTTAACGCGTATGGCGGCTTTATCGACGGTCTGTATTTCCCGTGGGACAAGGATGCGAGTATCGGCTTGCAGGTGGCACAGCTCGAGCAGGTTAACCGCTATCGTCCCGAGGATTATATCCTCGAGGGTGGCTCGTTTAACTGCGACGGCCAGGGCACCGTGGTGACCACCGAGATGTGCCTGCTCAATGAGGACCGCAACCCCCAGTACACCAAGGAGCAGATCGAGGAGAAGCTTGCCGAGTACCTGGGCATCGAGAAGGTCATTTGGATCAAGGATGGCATCGACCCGTTTGAGACCAACGGGCACGTGGACGACGTCGCATGCTTTAGTGCGCCCGGCGAGGTCTGCTGCATGTGGACCGATGATCCCAACCATAAGTTCTACAAGGAGTGCCAAGAGGCGTATAAGACGCTTTCCGAGACGACGGATGCCCGTGGCCGCAAGCTCAAGATCCACAAGGTGATTATGCCTGCGACCTCGGTATATATGACCGAGGAGGAGGCATCGACCATCGATCCGGTCGAGGGTGTGCTGCCGCGTACTCCCGAGGACGCCTTTGAGCCCAGCTACCTCAACTTCTTGCCCATCAACGGGGCGGTGCTGGTGCCACAGTTTGGCGACCCCAACGATGCCCAGGCACTCAAGAATATCCAAGCCGCCTATCCGGATCGCGAGGTCATCGGCATCATGACGCGCGAGGTCATCTATGGTGGCGGCAACATCCACTGCATCACCCAGCAGCAGCCCAAGGCGCGCTGTAAATAGCAGTTCCATGGTGAACAGTGCTTGATTGTCCGCACGCGAAAGTCCGCCGACTTCAATGGTCGGCGGACTTTTTGTGTGGTGGTTTCAGCTGAACGGCGGGCCGTGCGGCTTGGGTGTGCGGGCACACAATCTGGGGAAACCAAACAGATTGGGGCCTTATATGATCGACTCGAAGGGAAACGTGCGACCCGAGGGCATGTTTAACAGGGCGTACCTGGCCCCCGAAGCCCAGCGCGCATACGATACGCTGCTCGAGTGCGTGCTCAACGGGCAGAAGGGTTGCGAGGCTTCGGCGCATGCGGGCATGGATACCATCAAGGCGCTCGTATAGCTTTACGCTTTCGGATGTGACACATAGGACTGCGTGCGCCGCTCCCGGCTATATTGCCCCCGAGGTGCTTCAACTCATGGAGATAGCCGGCATCAGCGATTTCGAGAGCTTGGCAGCGTCCACGAATGCCCCCGTGTTTACGCCACAGACGGATGACTTTGGACTCGCGGTCCATATCTTTAAGATGCTTAACCGCGGAATACACCCATACGCTTCTGGTGAGCTGGACTTGGACATATTTGACCTGGACGACGATGACATTCCGCCTGCACCATTGATAAACAGCTGCGTGTGTAATGGGCACAGCCCGTTTGTGGGGACGTTGGTCGGATACGTTGTCCCAAAGTACGCTCTTGAGCTCGATGATTTTAGCGGCCTTATGGGCGAGGCACTCCGTCGATCGCTGTATGGCAGGGCGGAGGAGCGTCTTGACGCACGCACATGGGCGCGCCTGCTCGACCGCTATCTATCCGAGACAGTTGTGTGCAAGCGTGGCCATCTCCACCACTCGTTACAGCACGAATGCCCTTGCTGCCGAGGAGAGCGCGCCTTGTTGACTCGTCTTGGTTGATGGTTTGGGCCGTCTTGTAGAAAGCCCGTGAGGCGACATGCAAGTTAATCCTGCGTGTCGCCTCCGTACATATAGACGATAAATCCGTCGCCGGTGTCCTGGCTGTGATCCTCCAAGATGCGCTTCATGTTGAGGTGCTCGTAGAACTGCCAGTCGGAGTTGCAGTCGCTCATCAGGAAGAATTTGGTGCACCCGGCTTTGGCGAGTTCGGCGCGCGCAAGGTCGATGAGCTTGCGGCCGAGTCCCTTGCCCTGCCATTCAGGCATAATGATAATCAAGTTGAGTTGACCCTGGGCATATTCGTTGCCTGTGGCGGCAAAGCGATCCGCTGTGGCCTTTTCGCGGCTGTCTCCAAAGAGCGAGCCCTCGAGCTTGGCATCGGCGGTCTTTGCCATCTCGGTTGCCTGGGCAAACATCTCGTTATAGCAGGGCTCCCACGTGGGATTGGTGCGCGGCTTGCCGTCCTCGAAGATGCCGATGCAGCAGGCGGCGATAATGCGGCCCTCGGTCTCGGCGACGAGTGCGATGGGGGAGCGCTGCAGCTGCATGGCGATGTTAAAGCGCGCGCAGAAATCGGCAGCTTCGATGTCGCCGCGGTTGCGCAGCGTGTTGCACCACAGCTGGTTGTAGATGGCGGCGATGCCGGCCAGGTCATCGAGCGTGGCGGCGCGCAGGGTTACGTTGTCAAGGCTCATGGAGGCTCCTTCCAGGTTGGGTCAGGCCACCTATGAGTGTGACATGGCGACATCGTTGCCGCATCAACCATTCGGCAGACGAGCCTCGAATCCTCGGGGACGGAGGGTCCTAAGAAGGAATGAGGGCGGAATTTCGGACACTTGCTCGATGAGAGTGGATAATCTCCCACTTTTAGCGCTGGTATAGGCCAAAAACGGGAGATTATCCACTCTCATTCTGGGTAGTCGTTGGGGACGTTAGTAAACGACCGGTCATTAAAGAACGTCCCCCAATACAACCCCCACGAACAACCCACACGGCCGGCAGAAAAGGAACGGCCCTAACAGC
>CAUAWV010000009.1 GCA_958433005.1 uncultured Collinsella sp.
TGCGGTCATACTCCGCACCCAGCTCGGGCTTGGAGATATGCGCGGCGCGGGCATAGGCGGTCGCCAGGTTGTCGAACGTCTCAGCGTCGTTCTTGCGGGCCTCGTCGAGGGCGGCGCAGCGGGCGAAGAAGACGGACGGGGCGATGATGTGCACCGCGGAGACGGCGGCGACGGTATCGGCCGGAATCTTTTCGTCGCGGGCCATGCTCACCAGGCGGCCATGGAAGAAGTCACGAACCTGCTGGGCGACCTCGGCGGCGTCGAACTCAATGCCCTGCTCACTGTAGAGTTCGAGGGCAAAGTCGATGAGCGACGTGGGGTCGATCGGCAGACGGTCGCGCAGGATGTTGATAATGCCGATAGCGGCACGACGCAGCGCGTAGGGGTCGGAGGAGCCGGTCGGGGGCTCGCCGATGGCAAAGATACCGGCGATGGTATCGAGCTTGTCGGCGCAGGCCACGATGCAGCCAGCGGTGCCCTCGGGCAGCTCGTCACCGGCAAAACGGGGACGATAGTGATCGCGAATAGCATGGGCGACCTCGTCGTTCTCCCCCATCGCGGTCGCGTAATAACCGCCCATCACGCCCTGCTGGCTCGTGAACTCGACGACGGCGTTGGACACCAGGTCTGCCTTGCACAGGTGTGCGGCGCGAGCAGCGTCGGCGGCAAGATGGGCGCCCAGGTGAGCCTCGCGGGCGATAGCGAGCGCGAGCTGCTCGATGCGCTCGGACTTGGCGAGCACGCTACCGAGCTTCTCCTGGAAGGCAACCTTGGCCAGACGCTCACGGAACTCGTCGAGGGAGATCTTCAGGTCCTCCTCGTAGAAGAACTTGGCGTCGTCCAGACGGGCGCGCACGACGCGCTCGTTGCCGTCGATCACGCGCTCGGCATTCTCGGGCTTGCTGTTGGAGACGACCACGAACTCACGCGTCAGCTTGCCCTCGCCGTCATAGATCGGGAAGTAGCGCTGGTTGGTGAGCATGGACTCGCAGATGATCTCGTGCGGGACCTTGAGGAACTCCTCATCGAAGGTACCGACGAGCACCGTCGGCCACTCGCAGAGGTTGATGACCTCCTCAAAGACCTTCTTGGGCGTGTCGACATGGCAGCCGGGGCGAGCGGCCTCGACCTCGGCGATACCGGCAAGGATGGCCTCACGACGACGCTCGGCAGAAAGCACGCCGGCGTCCTCGAGCACCTGCTCGTAGACGGCGGGGCTGGCAACAACGTGGTCACCGGGGCCAAGCACGCGATGGCCACGCGTGGTGTTGCCGCTCGTCACGTCGGCAAACGACACAGGCACAATATCCTCGCCCAGAAGGCAGCAAATCCAGCGGACCGGACGCACGAACGTCGCGTGCTCGTGCCCCCAGCGCTGGCTGCGGTAGTTGGGCCACTGCAGGCCGGCGATAGTCTTCTCGCACAGGGCCGTCAGGATCGGGGTAGCCGGTGCGGAGGGAATGTTCTTCTCGGCGAACACATACTCGCGGCCGTCGGTGTCCTCACGACGGACCAAGTCCTCGGCAGCCACACCGAACTTACGGGCGAAGCCCTGTGCGGCCTTGGTGGCGTTGCCGTCGGCATCAAAGGCAATGTTTGCCGCGGGGCCGCGCTTGACCTCGTGAACCTCATCGGTCGCAGTGGCGACGTTGGCCACGAGCGCAGCCAGACGACGCGGACTCGAGATCACGCGGACCTCGCCATGGGCCAGACCGGCCTCGTCGAGGCCCTTGGCGATCATGGTGCCAAGCTGCTTGACAGCATTGTTCAGCGGTGCGGAGGGCATTTCCTCCGTACCGATCTCAAACAGGAAATCCTTAGCGTCTGCCATGGCTTACGCCACCTCGCCTTCCTGGTCGGCATTCTCGTTGACTCCGGCGACCTCGGCCATGTAGGCCTCGCAGCACGCCTTGGCGACGGCACGGACGCGCAGGATGTAGTTGGCACGCTCGACCGCGGACAGGGCGCCACGGGCATCGAGCAGGTTGAAGGCATGGCTGCACTTCATGACGCAGTCGTACGCCGGCAGCGGCAGTTTGCGCTCCAGGCAGGAATGGCACTCGGCCTCGTAGTCGTCAAACTTCTGACGCATCATCTCGACGTTGGCGACCTCAAAGTTATAGGCACTGAACTCGCGCTCGTTCTCGAGGAACACGTCGCCGTAGGTCATGGGCGTGCCATCGGGCAGGTAGCTCCACACCAGATCGTAGACCGAGTTGACGCCCTGGGCGTACATGGCGATACGCTCCAGGCCATAGGTAATCTCGACGGGCACGGGGTCGACCTCGATACCGCCCACCTGCTGGAAGTACGTAAACTGCGTGACCTCCATGCCGTTGAGCCAGACCTCCCAGCCAAGGCCCCAGGCGCCCAGGGTCGGGCTCTCCCAGTCGTCCTCGACAAAGCGGACGTCATGGTCGTTGGGGTCCAGGCCAATGGCAGCAAGAGACCCCAGGTAAAGCTCCTGAGCATTAACCGGAGAGGGCTTAATGAGCACCTGGAACTGATAGTAGTGCTGCATGCGGTTAGGGTTCTCGCCGTAGCGGCCGTCGGCGGGACGGCGGCAGGGCTGCGCATAGCAGGTGCGCCATTCGGCGGGACCGAGCGAGCGCAGCGTGGTCGCGGTATGGAAGGTACCGGCACCGACCTCGGAGTCATAGGGCTGCATAATGACGCAGCCCTGCTCGCCCCAGTACTGCTGGAGGCGCAGGATGATGTCTTGGAAGGAAAGCGATGAAGCGTTCATGCCTCTAATATCCCCTCGTCGAAACGATTACACGGTTAGGTACTGTACTATAGCGGTTTTTAGTCGATAGCGCCGATGCGGTTGAGCGGCCAGTAGCGCACAAGCGCCACAGCGATCAAATCAGAGCGATCGACGGGACCAAAGTAGCGCGAGTCGGCAGAGTTTTCGCGGTTGTCGCCCATCACCCACACGCACCCGTCGGGAACGGTGTAGGGATAACTCACCTGGGCGCCAGGCGCTTGGACCGAAAGCGGCCAACTCATGCCGGTCGTATAGTCCTCATCGAGCGCCTGGCCGTCGACGACGACCTTGCCGTCCTGCAGGTCGACCGTCTGGCCGGCCGTGGCAATAACACGCTTGACAAGAACATCATGCTCGGAAGTGGCATCGGGGTTGTGGAACACCACGATATCACCCTGTTTGACGGGCTGACCGAGCTCGAGGCTCACCTTTTGTGCCAGGATCTGGTCGCCAATCTCGATCGTGTCCTCCATGGAGCCGGTGGGTACCACAAAGGGCTCGACCACAAAGGTGCGGATCAGGAAGGTGGCCACAAGCGCGATCGCGATGACCGCGACCCACTCAAAAGCGCCCCTCAACGCGGAATGCTGCGATGGAACCATTCTCACTCCTCGCTCTGCGAATACGAAGCGTCCAGAATCTCCTGCGCGTATGCGCGCTCCTGGGGCGTAAGCCGTGCCGTCTCGATCAGGTCGGGACGCCAGCGGCAGGTGCGCTCGATGGCATTCTTACGGCGCCAGGCATCGACCTTGGCATGGTCACCGCTCACGAGCACCGGCGGCACGCCCTCGCCGTTGAATTCAGCAGGGCGAGTGTACTGCGCATACTCGAGCAGGCCTCCGTCCTCGGCGGTCGAGAACGACTCGTCGACGTTGCTCATCTCGTCACCAAGGGCGCCGGGAATCAGGCGTACGACAGCATCGGCAACGACCATAGCGGGAAGCTCGCCGCCCGTGAGCACGTAATCGCCGATCGACAGGCGCTCGTCGGCATACGCATAGGCACGCTCGTCGACACCCTCGTAACGGCTGCACACAAACAGCAAGCGCTCGCTTTTGAGCAGGCGCTCGGCCACATGCTGCGTAAAAGGCTCGCCGCACGGGGTGAAGAACACCACCGTCGGCTTGGGGCCCTCCGCGCTAATGGCCTCGATGGCCTCGGCGATAGGCTCGACCTTCATGAGCATGCCCTGCCCGCCGCCGTACGGCTCGTCATCGACGGTACGATGGCGGTCGTGCGTCCAGTCGCGCAGGTTATACGCCTTAAAATCAAAAAGGCCGGCCTTGCGGGCGCGGCCCAAAATCGATGTGGACATGACGGGCTCAAACATCTCGGGAAAGACCGAAAGGGTCTCAATCAGCATGTTGTCCTCCCTACTTGTCCATATCGATCAGGCCGTCCATAACGTGGACGGAAATTGTTCCTGTGTCGGGAAGATCGAGCACAACCTGCTCGATCACGGGAATCAGTACCTCGCCGTACCGATCGCCCTCGACATCCCAAACATCGTTAGCGGGCGTCGACATGATCTCGACAATCGTGCCGAGCGAACCGAAGCGCTCGTCAACCACCTCGCGACCCATCAGGTCGGTATAGGCGGCGTCGAGTGAATCGAGCTCAAAATCGTCACGATTTGCCAGCACATAGCATCCCGTGATGCCCTCGGCGGCCGTCAAGTCGTCAATGCCCTCAAATGAGACCAGATCGCCATCGCCCGTATCGGTGACGGACACAACCGTGCAAAAGCGGTCGCGCTTGAGCGCCGGCGGCGTCAGGGCGACGCGCATACCCGGCTCTAATACAGAAGGAAGCCCCCGCAGCGGCTGCGCGAGGACCTCCCCCTTCCTTCCGTGCGGCTTGACCACACGGGCGATGTTTTTGTACTGGGACCTCAAGGTCCTAGCCCAGAACCTCTACCTCGACAGCAGTGTCGAGGCGAGCGGCCAGCGCACGGGCGAGCGTGCGAATGGCCTTGATGGTACGGCCACGACGGCCGATGACCTTAGCGACGTCATCCTCGGCGACCGAAACCTCAATCGTAGAGGCGTCGTCACCATCGATGACCTCAAGGCTCACGGAATCCGGGTCGTCGACGATCTGAACAACGAGATATTCGACGAGATCGGCGATGCGATCTGAGAGCATTGCCTCACCCTCGAGCTGTGCAGCGTCAACCTCAGGCACGATTTACTCCTCGGCGCCCTCAGCGGCCTCAGCGGCAGCCTTAGCGGCCTCGGCCTCTTTGGCGAGCTGCTTCTTGGACTTCTTGACGACGGTCTCGGTCTTCTCGCCCTCGTTGGCGGCCTTGACCAGAGCGGCGACGGCGTCGGTGAGCTGAGCGCCCTTGGACTGCCAGTCGGCGATCTTCTCGAGGTCGAGATTGATGGTCTTGGGGGCGGTCATCGGGTTGTAGCGGCCAACCTCCTCGATGATACGACCGTCACGCGGGGCGCGGGAATCGGCGACGACGACACGGTAGTACGGACGCTTCTTAGCGCCGTGACGAGCAAGGCGAATCTTGACTGCCAAAGGAAACTCCTCCAACCAAGCAGCTTTAGGCTGCAACTACAAACAAACAGTTGAACATAATACGCCATCGACGCGGGCAGGTGAAGTCCGTGAGACCAACTTCTTCGGTGTAGTCGAGGGCAAATCCATATCTTAGACAAGAATTCGGGATTTGCAAGCACATACACGCACCCCACATGAGCTGCGCGGTATACTCATGACATGGAAAGACGCGAACATACATACGGTTATGAGGATGCCATGGGCGTCACGCCGCCGCCCTGGACGGGTCCGGCGGTGGGCCTCATGGACCTCGATGCGTTTTTTGCGAGCGTGGAGATGCTCGATCATCCCGAATGGCGCGGAAAGCCACTCATCGTGGGCGGAGACGCCGATTCGCGTGGCGTCGTGTCCACGTGTTCGTATGAGGCACGTCGCTTTGGCGTGCACTCTGCCATGGCCTCGGCCGAGGCGCGGCGCTTGTGCCCGCAAGCCATTTGGACGCACGGGCACTTTGATCGCTACCGCGAGGTGAGCGCGCAGGTCATGGCGATTCTTGCCGAGGAGACGCCGCGCGTTGAGCGCGTATCCATCGACGAAGCCTTTATCGATATCACACCGGGTCGCTTTGCGCCCGAAGACCCGCTACTGGTTGCGCGGCGTATAAGCGACCGCGTGGCAGCGCTGGGAGTGACCTGCTCCATTGGCGTGGGCTGCAACAAGACGGTCGCAAAGATCGCAAGCGAGCGGGATAAGCCGTTTGGGCTGACCATCGTGCGCCCCGGAACCGAGCAGCGCTTTTTGGCCGCGCTGCCGGTATCTGCCATGAGCGGCATCGGGCGCTCGGCCGAGGAGCGACTGCGCCGCATGCGCATCTACACGCTCGGCGAGCTGTCACGTTCACCGGAATCAACCTTGGCCTCTATTTTTGGCGTCAACGGCGAACGCATGCGCCAGCGTGCGCTGGGACTCGAAATATCCGAAGTAACAAGCCTCGATGAGGAACGCGAGGTTAAATCCGTGAGCAATGAGCGAACCTTTGCGAAAGATTTGACTGAGCGTGGGGACATCGAAGCGGCGATTGCGCTGTTGGGAGAGTCGGTTGGACGCCGCCTGCGCCGTCAGGGACTGACGGGCGGCACGGTAACGCTCAAGCTTAAGTATTCGTATGGCAGCGGACGCACGGCGCAGCGGCGGCTTCCCCACCCCACCGACGATGAGAACATCTTTGTGGCGGTTGCGCTCGAACTGCTCGACAACATCTGGCAGGAAGGCATGCATGTGCGTCTGGCGGGTATCGGGATGAGCGACTTTGACCATCAGGGCGGCATCCAGACCGACCTGTTCTGCGAAGTCGACGACCGCGGAGCCCAATCAAGCGACCGTCGCGACCTCTCAGTCGCGATCGATGCCGTCCGAGACAAGTTCGGCGACACCGCCCTATCTTTCGGCCGCCAATCCCGCTTCAATGATTAACCGCCTTTGTAAAAATAGAAAGCCGGGCAGGTGCGGAAAACCGCAACTGCCCGGCGAAATGCGCGAGGCTAGCTAAAAGCCCCATATCAAATGAGCCACTAGAGGAGGTCGAGGGGGAGCTGGGGGGCGTCACCCCAGAGCTTTTCTAGGCGGTAAAAGTCGCGGGCTTCGGGAGTGAAGACATGGACGACAACCGAGCCGTAGTCCATGAGCATCCAGGTCTTCTGCTCGCGGCCCTCGATGGAGAACGGATGCTCGCCGCAAGCCTCGGCAACCTTCTCCTCGATCTCGTCGACAATCGAATCGACCTGGCGGTTGTTGGTACCGGTGGCAAGCACAAAGTAGTCGCACACGTCGGAAAGCTCGGTCAGGTCGAGCACCTGCACGTCCTCGCCCTTCTTGTCGTAGGCGGCCTGCGCGGCGGCGCGGGCGACATCCTCGGCAGCGACACCGCTCGCGGACAGCGAGGCGGCGGTGCGGTCGGACGTGGCAGCGAAACTCTTGTGCTCCACACCTTCAAGAATCTGCTCGTCAGTCATGGTCTCGTCGGCCATGGAATACCTCTTTCTAGACACACCCGAGCTAGCGCAGCTGGGCGTAATGGTTGTAAATCGTAATAGCCGTGGGATAAAGATAGCGCCCGGACTGGATCACAAAGACCAGACCCTGCGCAAAACAGGAGAAGAACAACTCATCGAGCGAGGACTTCCCCACCATCTTGCGCAGCGCATGGGCATAGTCGCCGTGACGGTTGGGCTCGATGGCATCTGCCACAAAGACCACCATATCGAGCGGCGTCATGTCGCAGGCACCCACGGTGTGACGGTCGACAGCCTGGAAAACGGCCGGTGACAGCTCGGGAAAAAGCTGCGGAAGCTCATAGGCGGCAACAGGGCCATGCAAAAGCGGCGTCGCGGCGGAAGGAGAGCCGGCAACCTTGATGCCATAGTGAAGCGCGCGGGCCACGAGCTCGTCATCGGAAAGAACCTTGTCCCAGTCGTGAATTAAGCCGGCGGCAGCCGCATCAAAGCGGTCAACGCCGTAGACCTCGGCCAGATGAAGTGCGGTCTCGGCAACACCCAGCGAATGCACATAGCGCTTGCGCTTATCTTTCATGCGAACATCGAGCAGCTCTTGAATGCGCTTGAGCAGCGCGCGCTCATCGCCCTCAAACTGATCCTCTACCGACAACGTAGCCCCCATCACTCAAAATCTTCTTGGCCCAAATCGGCATATAGCCTGCGCTTGCGAATGTAGCCGAGCACGGACTCGCTCGTAAGATAGCGCACGCTCATGCCGCGGGCAACTCGCTTACGAATGTTCGTCGAGCTGATCGCCAGCGCCGGAATCTGAATATAGCGCACGTCGAACGGCAGCCCCGACTCTTTGATTCGGGCACGCGCCGTATCGATATCAAAGCCCGGTCGCGTCGCCGCAATAAAGGTAGCAAGCTCAGCGATTCGTTCGGCATCATGCCAGGTCACAATATCGATAATCGCATCGGCGCCCGTAATAAAGTAGAGCTTTACCTGCGGCGGGTAAAAATCGCGAAGGGCATGAAGCGTATCGGCCGTATAGGTTACACCCGGACGGTCAATCTCGAACCGGCTCGCCAAAAAGGCCGGGTTCGCGGCGGTGGCGAGGACCGTCATGGCATAACGGTCCTCGGCAGGCGTAACCGGCTTGTCAAGCTTAAAGGCGGGAGAGCCCGCCGGCATAAAGAGCACAGCGTCCAAGTCGAGCGACTCGCGCGCCTGCTCGGCAGTCACCAGGTGCCCGTAATGAATCGGGTCGAATGTGCCGCCCATAATGCCAAGCCGAAACTCCTTGCCCTCTTTTATGGGCAGCTCGGGCAAACCGATTCCACCGCGCAGCGACATGGCTTACTCGCCCTCCGAGGTCTCGGCATCGTCCGCGGCATCCGCCGCATCGACAACCTCGACGCCCTCATCCGCAGCATCGGCCACGTCAATGGCCTCAACGGCAACGTCCTCGCCAGCGTCCTCGAGCTCCTCGTACTCCGAGAAGTCCTCAGCGCCCTCAAAGTCAAAGGCACGCTGGCAAATGCGGACCTCGTCGCCCGCACGGCAACCGGCCTTCTCGAGCGCGTCGTCAACACCCATACGTGCAAACTTATGCTGCAGGTAAATGACGGCTTCCTCGTTTTCCCAGTCGGTCTGGATGACCATGCGCTCGATGGCACGACCAACCACACGGAAGGCACCGGGCTCCTCCTGGACAATGCGGAACCGCTTCTCGCGCTGCAGACGGCGGCGCTCCCACTCCTCGTCGCGAAGATCGACCGGCTCATCGGAAACCGCCAGCTCGGCGCGAAGCTTAGCCACCTGCTCGCCCACGGCAAGCATCAGCGTATTGAGCCCGGCGCCCGTCACGGCGGACACGGCAAAGAACATATGTCCATCGTCGAGCGCGGCGCGCTTGAGGTCGGCAATCTTGTCGGCCGTGCCCGGCGCATCGCACTTGTTGGCGACAACGATTTGCGGGCGCTCCGAGAGCTCTGCGCCATACTGCTCGAGCTCACGGTTGATGATGCGGTAATCCTCAACCGGGTCGCGATCCTCAAAACCGCCCGTCATGTCGACGACATGCATGATCAGGGCCGTACGCTCAATGTGGCGCAGGAACTGGTGGCCTAGGCCCTTGCCCTCGCTCGCGCCCTCGATCAAACCAGGAACGTCGGCAACGACGTAAGAATACTCACCGGCACGCACCATGCCGAGGTTCGGCACGAGCGTTGTAAACGGATAGTCGGCGATCTTGGGACGGGCGGCACTCATGCGCGCGATAAGCGAGGACTTGCCCACCGAGGGGAAGCCCACGAGTGCGGCATCGGCCATAAGCTTCATCTCAAGCTCAATCCAGTGCTCCTCGGCCGGTTCGCCCAGCTGAGCGAACGCGGGCGCGCGGCGCACCGACGTCACAAAGTGCGTGTTGCCCAGGCCACCGGCACCGCCGGGCGCCACGACAACGCGCTCGCCATCGTGCACCAGGTCAGCAATCTCGAACATCGGGGTCTGCGTCTCGGGGTCGAGCTCGCGCACCACGGTGCCCATGGGAACCTTCAGGATCAGGTCCTCGCCGCTCTTGCCGTTACGACGGGCACCCTGCCCGTGCGTGCCGCGTTCGGCGCGGAAGTGATGCTTAAAGCGGTAATCGATCAGCGAAGACAGCTGAGCATCAGCCTGGATGACGACATTGCCGCCACGACCGCCGTCGCCGCCATCGGGGCCGCCCTTGGGGACAAATGCCTCGCGCCTAAACGACATGCATCCGGCTCCGCCGTCGCCGCCGCACACGTTAATGCGGCTGATATCGGTGAACTGTGACAACAGAATCGCCTCCTACAAAAAGAGGGAGACCCTTGAATCCTAAAACTCAAGTGCCTCCCACATATGTGCTCTATGAAGGGTGAATTACGCGTTCGCGAGCGGGCGTACGCTGACCCTGTGCTTGATACCCTTGTGGAACTCAACGGTACCGTCGACCAGCGCGAACAGCGTATCGTCCTTGCCACGACCAACGTTCTCACCCGGGTGGATGTGCGTGCCGTGCTGGCGGACGAGAATCGTGCCCGTGGTTACCGTCTGGCCGGCATAGCGCTTCGTGCCAAGGCGCTGACCGCGGGAGTCACGGCCATTACGGGAGGAACCGAGTCCTTTTTTGTGTGCCATTGTGTATACCTACTCTTTCGTTACGAGTGTAATCTACTCGGCGACGGGAGCCTCGGCAACAGCCTCGGCCTCTGCCTTGACAGCCTTCTTGGCGCGGGACGTAGCCTGGACCTTCACGATCTTCAGCTTGGTGAGCTGCTGACGGTGACCCTTCAGACGACGATAGCGCTTGCGCTTGTGGAACTTGAAGACCAGCTGCTTCTCGCCCTTGAACTGCTCAACGATCTGAGCGGTAACCTTGGCCTTAGCCAGCTTGTCGGGATCGGTGACGATCTTCTTACCATCGTTGAGGAAGATGACCGGCAGGGTGACCTTGTCGCCCTCATTGCCCTCGATCTTCTCGACGGTGATGACATCGTCGGTGGCGACCTTGTACTGCTTGCCGCCCGTGTTAACGATTGCGTACATGTTTACTTGCCCTTCATGCATCAGTTAGTGCAACAGCCGAATATAGTAGCAGGCGAAAATACCCCCGTCAACGAGTATGTGGAGCAAATCCACAAGTTCGCACAGGTATGGGGCTGACGAGTCGGCCCTCGTCGTCCTCGCATGCTTGATTCTGACGCTCGACATCGTAGGAGCAGATGGTCACGAGGTCTTGCATACCGGTGGAAACAATAGGTGCATCCACGCCCGGGGTCAAGCCCTGCAACAAAACATCAGCAGCGGAAAGCAAAATTTCCGGACGCATGGAGCCCTCGTTGTCGGCATGGGTGTCGAGCATGAGCACCAAATGGTCAGCGCGCTCCCCCGCCGTGAGCTCATAGCCCACGAGCGTGTGATCCAAATCCAAGCGCTTGCTCTTTTTGCCGCGCGCGTAGTCGATGCCATGGTCCGCGCGCAGCGTGTCGATCGCACGATGCACCTCGTCGGCGCTTACGGGCGCCTCGGGATCCAAGTGCAGGTCGATGCGATACGACAGACGCGTGAGCTGCGCCGTCAACGCCGGTGTGCGCACGTCGATGTACGCCGCCTCGATGGGGGCCAGATCGGCCGGAGACGCCGCAGACAGGCGCTCAAACGCCTCGTCGAGCGCCACGAACTCGGTCATAAACAGGTCATACCACTCGCAGGTCGACGACGTACCAACCGGTAGCGCCGAAGAGAAGCCCACGCGCATGTGCGGAGAGAAGCCCTGCGTGACGGCATAGGGAAGTCCCGCACGGCGCACGATGCGCTCAATGGTATGGATTACTTCGAGATGGCCCAGGTACTTAAGGCGATCGCGCTTGCCATAGCGAACACGAAGCCTAAAGAGCGTGGGGTTGTCGGTCAGGCGCTCACTCATGCGCGATCACCCATCAATACATTCTTGGCGTGGAGCGTGGGGCAGATCCCGCAGCCGGTGCACGACGTGCGGGTGCAGTCGGGAGTCGTGACACCCTCGAGCGAGCGACGGTACTCGCGCTCGAGGAAGCCGCGCGTGCAGCCGGGGCTCACGTGCTCCCACGGCAGACGCCAGTCCAACTCGTAGGGCAGGTGCACGAGCTCATTGAGGTCGATGCCGTTTTTGGCAGCAGCCTCCTTCCAGTTATCGAGCGAGAAATGCTCTACCCAGGCGTCAAAGCGAGAGCCCGCGCGCCAAGCATCGATGATGACGGGCGTCATGTCACGACCAGCGCGGGACAGCGCGGCCTCGATGAGCGAGGTCTCGGCATCGTGGTAATGCACGCGGACGGCACGGTTGCGAACGCTCGTGACAAGCAGCTTCTGGCGACGCTTGACGTCGTCGTAGTCGAGCTGCGGGCACCACTGGAACGGCGTGGCAGCCTTGGGGATAAAGACCGAAACCGAGATGGACACCGAGATCGAGCCGCGACGAGCCTTGGGCACCACGGAACGACCGAGCTCCAGTACGTGATCAGCCAGATTGGCGATGGCCACGATGTCCTCGTCGCGCTCGCCGGGAAGGCCCATCATAAAGTAGAGCTTCATGCGGTTCCAGCCGGCCTCGAAGGCCGCCTTGGCCGCACGGTCCAGGTCCTCCTCGGTCACGTTCTTGTTAATGATGTCGCGCATGCGCTGACTGCCGGCCTCGGGCGCGAACGTCAGGCCGCCCTTCTTTTCGCCGGCGACCGACTCGGCCATATCCACGCCAAACGAATCCAAGCGCTGCGACGGAATAGACACGCGAATACCCGTATCCTCCAGGCGACGGTTGAGCCTGCCAAGCACGTCACGAATGCAGGAGTGGTCGGTCGTGGAGAGCGAGGTCAGCGACACCTCGTCATAGCCGGTCTTTTCCAGACCCTGAATCACCGACGAGACGATCTGGTCGGCCGAACGCTCACGCACCGGGCGATACGTCATGCCGGCCTGGCAAAAACGACAGCCGCGAGCGCAGCCGCGCAGAATCTCGATAGACAGGCGGTCGTGAACCAGCTGCGCATAGGGCACGCACGACTGCGACAGCGGATTCGTGGCGCCGAAATCCTCGACGACGCGTTTGTAGACCACGGTCGGCGCATCCTTGCCCTCGCGCGGCACGGTGTAGCCATGCGGCGAGCAGGGCTCGTCGTGACGAACCTCATAGAGCGACGGCACGTAGTTGCCGGCAATGGATGCAAACTGCTCAACAATCTGCGCGCGCGGGACTCCTTCGTCGCGCAGGCGACGATGCAGCTGGCAGGTCTCGAGCAGCGATTCCTCGCCCTCGCCGATGAGGATGGCATCGAAGAAGGCCGCGTACGGCTCGGGGTTGTACACCGAGGGGCCGCCGGCGATGATGATGGGGTCGTCTTCACCTCGGTCAGCCGCTAACAGCGGAATGCCAGCGAGGTCGAGTGCCTCAAGGAAGTTCGTCACCGCCATCTCGTGCGGCACATGCAGACCGACGATATCAAACGAAGCGACGGGGGCGGCACCCTCGAGCGACAGCAGCGGAATACCCGCCTCGCGCATGGCGTCACCCATATCGGGCCACGGCACATAGCCACGCTCGCAGGAGATGCCCTCGGCCTGGTTAAGGATGTTGTAGAGGATGGCGATACCCTGGTTGGGCAGACCGACCTCGTACACATCCGGGTAGATCAGGCAGCAACGGTAGTCGGCATCGGCCTTTGAAAGCGTGCCCCACTCGTGATCGATATAGCGACTCGGCTTTTCGACCTTGGCGAGCAGCGGCTCAATTAAATGAAAACAGTCTTGATACGGAACGCGCAACGGAAAACCCCTAAGCAGCGAGATCGGATGCGTCCTCGTAGGACGCCATAGGACGGGTAGCGCCCGCGACCGTGGTCACCAGATCGCGAACGCGGGAGAACGTGGCAGTGACCACCTCGTTGGCACGGCTGTAGTCGACATCGCGCTCGTAGAGCGAAACGAGCGCACGGCCCATGCCATAGGTGCCCGCGGCGGCAGTAAGCGCCTTGACGGCAAACCCAATATGTGGCGTCTGCTTGACGAGCGCGCGGGTGACCGCGCGGATCACAAGACCGCCGGCAAGCACGCCCGCGACCTCGTAGCCGCGCTCAGGCTTAATGCCGCGTCCAAAGACGGCAGCGAGCTCAAAGAGCATGCCCACCTGCGCCAGCGCCATCACGGGATAATCGGCGCCCGGCAAAAACACCAGCGCACCGGTCGCCATATTGGTGAGCGCGCACGAGGTGATGATACGATTGGCCGCCGCGATGCGCATGAAGGCAAAGTTCGCCGCAAAAGCCGTTTCCTTGTCGGTGCGATCGAGAATCCAGCGGGCAAGCGTCTCGAGCAGATACGTCTTATCGGTTGCCGCTACCACGCCGAGCATAGGCGTGGACTCCTCGATAAACGGCACCTCCACAGCAGACTCGGCAAGCACGCACACGGGCGCGCCGGCGATCACGAGCTCCTGCACGGCACTCTCCAAGCGGTCGGAGCCGCACGAGAGCACCAGTACCACATCGGTATCGGTCTTTGGAGCAATTCGCTCCTCCCCCAAACGCTCGACGCGCACAATGCCCGAGGTCGTCTGCGGCACAAAGGCGTCACGCACCGTCTCGGCCAGAAAGCGCGAGGCGGACGAATCCAAATAGACCGAGACGCGCACCGGCGTATCGGAATCCTTCTTAACGGACGCGCCCATCTTAAAAGCGCGGGTCAGCTTATCTACGGGAATTTTCATAGCAAACCCCTCCAGCGGTTACGCGGCGCCCGAACGATGCCGCCATATGGATTGTACGATACCCACCGTCAGCAGCTGAATCATCATCGAAGACGAACCAAAGCTAATAAACGGTAGCGGAATACCGGTAATCGGCATCATGCCGATGCACATGCCGATGTTTTCGAAGGTCTGGAACGCCCACATGCCAACGATGCCCACACACGAAAGGCGCAAGAACAGCGACTCACACTTAAAGGCGACGCGAATCGTCGAAAAGATCAGCAGCACGTAGAGGCACAGGAGCAAAAAGGAACCGCAAAAGCCAAAGGTCTCGGACAGGAAGGCGAAGACGAAGTCGGTGTGGAACTCAGGCAGAATGCCGACGGCCGACTGCGTCGCATGGCCCAAACCCTTACCAAAGAAGCCGCCCGAGCCAACGGCGATAAGCGACTGCTGCAGGTTGTAGGCATCGTCCGAATCGGCATTATCGGGGTCGATAAAGACCGTCAGACGGTTCATCTGATACTGCTTGATGAGCACATCGTGGCCGAGCAACGAATCAAAGACCGAATCGAGCGCCAGGACGAGGGCCACCAGGCCCACGAGCAGGGCCAGGGTCGACAGCACCCATTCGCGGCGTGCACCGCTCATGCAGATGACGATGGCGCCCGAGACCAGCACGACCAGGCCCGAGCCCAGGTCGCCCATGGCGACGACGGCCAAAAACGGAATGGACAGCATGCCGCAGAGCTTGACGTAGTCGCGAACGGTATCGATGCGGCCGTTATACTGCGAGCCAAGCGTGGCGATAAAGAAGATGGTGATGAGCTTGGCAAGCTCAACCGGCTGGAATGTCAAGCCGATACCGGGAATCTTGATCCAGCCCGTCATGCCCAGACCGCCCGTATAGGACAGGCCCGGAATCTTGGGCGAGAAGATCACAATAAGGTCAATGACGAGCAGCGCCGTCGAGAAGTTAGAGATGCCGCGCAGATCGGTACGCCAGACGAGCACCGCAAGCACCGCGCCAATGCCAATGCCCAGCAGGTGGCGCGAGAATGAGGCGTCGGCCTTAAACTGTGACGCCGACCAAATAATGATGGCGCCATAGGCAACGAGCGCGACGGTAGCCAGCAGCACACCGATATGCACCTTTTGGCGAAACGTACCGCGCGAGGCCGAAAGTTGCTTGTTGACGCGGTCCAGGCTGCTGCGAGAGCCGGTCTTGGTTGAACGGAACAGATCCGCCGGAGAAAAATCCATCGCAACCTCCTATCGAACCGAAGAATCGCCCGAGGCCGAAGAGGTATCGGGCTCATCATAAATCACGCCGAGCACGTCGCGCACGACATGCATCGCGGTATCTGAGCCACCGCCGCCCTGCTCCAGGACAGTAGCGATGACATACTTGGGATCATCGGCCGGCGCATAGGCGCAGAACCACGCGTATTCGTCCTCGCCGCTTTTCTCGCCCGTGCCCGACTTGCCGTATACCTGCGGCGTCAGGGTGCCAAAGTGAGCCGCCAGGGACGTCGATGCCGTGTAAATCACGTCGTGCATGCCGTTGCGAACAAGAGCCAAATCCGAATCGCTGTTGATCTTGGCCTCCAGGCGCTTCTTCTTGCCTTTGCCGTTGTACTTATAGGCATCGCCGTCGCCATCGCGCGACACGGCAGACAAAAACACGTGAGGCACGTACTGCTTACCGCCGTTGGCAAGGCCCATGTAGGCGCAAGCCATCTGCAGAGGCGTCACCAAAATGTCGCCCTGGCCGATGGCAATGTTGGTCATATCGCCGGCATTCCACTTGCGGTCCTCGGCAGAGGCGTCGGTAAAGTACGACTCTTTCCACTCGGCATCGGGAATACGGCCCGCGCCCTCACTCGGCAAATCGATACCGCAGGTCTTGCCTAGGCCCCAGCGACGAAAGACCTCCTGCAGGCCCTCGGAATGTTGCTCGTCATAAAAGAACGCCTTGCCCATATCGTAGAAGACGGGGTCGCACGAGTTGGCAATACCCGACTGCAGCGTCATGGTGCCGTGTCCAGACGTCAGCCAGCAGCGCTTGCCCCAAGCCTTGCCCAAGCCCGTCCAATAGCCCGTGCAGTTGGTTGTCTGCGTTGAAGTGTAGGTTCCAAACTCAAGACCGGCCAGTGCCGAGAGCGGCTTGATGGTCGAGGCCGACATGTACTGTCCGCTAATGGCGCGGTTGAGCAGCGGGTGCGAACCCTTGTCATCATTGAGCTCGGTCCACACGTCATTTGAGACGCCGCCGATAAAGACGGACGGATCGAACTTGGGCTCGCTCGCCATGCCCAGGATCTCACCATTGTTGGGATCGAGGCACACCACAGCGCCGTTGCCGGCATTGCTGTAGCCAGTGGTCTTGGCGAGCTCGATGGCGCTCGCCAGCGCCGTCTCACAGGCCTGTTGGATCTTAAGGTCGAGCGTGAGCTTAATGTCGGAGCCGGCCTTGGCGGGCACGGCGCCGGCCTGACCGGTCACATTGCCCGAGGCATCGACCTTGACGGCCTGCTCGCCACGAATACCCTGCAGCAGGTTTTCGTAGTAGCTCTCAACACCCGCCTGGCCCACGATGTCGCCCGACTGGTACGTAATCTTGCCAGCAGAAGCATCATCATCGCCAGAGGTTTTCTTATTCTGGGCCTCGAGCTGCTCGGAGGTAATGGTGCCGGTATAGCCCAAAATGTGACAGGCCGTCTCGCCGTACGGGTACTGGCGCTCGGTACGCTCGGCAATCTTGACGCCCGGGAACTCGCCGGCGTGCTCCTTGATATAGGCAACCGTTGAGCGGCGCACGTCCGTCGCGATGGTATGCAGACTCTGGGCGCCCTCGGAATTGTCCTGGATATTGCGCAGCACAGCCACGTAGGGCATACCGAGCACGTTGGCAAGATGACGAACCAGAACCTCATCCTCAGCAAGGTCGCGATAGGCCACGACAGCAAGTGAGGGACGGTTCTGGACAAGCGCCACGCCATTGCGGTCGAGGATGCGGCCGCGCACAGCGGGTGTGGTAACGGTGCGCGTCTGATTGCTATTAGCCTGCTTTTCGTAATAGTCCGACGAGACCATCTGCATGCCCCACAGCTTGACGGCAAGCGCCGCGAACATCGCGCCCACACCCGTGGTGAGGATGGAGAAGCGGCCCTTAAAGGCGGTCGCCGCGGTATTGCCCTCGCCCTCGGTGGCGCGCGGGGCCGTCCCATGCTGCGTATCGTAGGTAAAACGAGAATCGCCGCGACGCATAATGACCAGTGCGACCACGATGGCCACAACCAGCACGATACCGGCGATAATAACCGTCATCTGGGAAGACATCTACGAGCCTCCCCTATTTGAGCTTACGGGTCTTGGGCTTAAAGCGCATGCCCGTCTGGCGTCCGCCACGTGCGGAGAATCCATAACCGGACTGCGGCACGACGCCGGACATCAAAAACGGAATGGCAACCAGACCCGTCAGGATCGAAGACGGCAGCGCATGGCCGAAGATCGCCACGACAAAGCTCGTCTCCAAACCCATAAACAGCAAGATGATGCTGTAGATCACATTAATGACGAACGCGAAGGCGCCCACAGTGATGCCGCGCGCACTCGGGGTACCGCCCGTCTGACCGGCAGCGCTATGCACCAGGGCAAAAGAACCCACGGTCAGCAGGAGCGACATAACGCCCACCGGCACGGCAGCGGAAAGGTCATAGAACAAGCCGCTGCAAAAACCGCACACGACGGCACGGGTCGGGTCGCCCGAGAACACGCTTAGGCACACCAGGATAATCATAAAGTTGACGCGACCGCCCGCAATGGAGATCTGCGGTGCCAGGCCTGCCTGCAGCAGCACGCACACAATGGCGGCGATTACAAACGTGCGGGAGCTCATCCCCTGCTCGTGTAGATCCATGGACATGCCCCCTATTCGCTCGAGCCGGAATCGGTCGTCTCGGACGTGTCGGAACTGTCATCCGGGCTCTCGTCCTTCGTCTTGGTCGCAGCATCGCGCGACGTTCCCTGCGGCGTGCTGTTGGCCGTGTTCACGTCCTCATCCGAGGCCGACTGTTCGTCGGTCAGCGAGGTAATGACCAGCACTTCCTCGTTGTTCTCGGCCGTGGTCTGAGCGCGCACCACAATGGTGTAGTACACGTCGTTTGCCGATTTCTCAACCGACGAGACGGTGCCGAGCGGAAGGCCCTTGGGGAACACACCGCCAATGCCCGAGGTCACGATGATGTCGCCAACCTTAACGTCGGAGTCGACGCTCACGTACTCAAGACGCAGCGTGCCGTCAGCCTGACCCTGCAGCATGCCCTGGGCGCGCGTGTCCTGCACCATAGCGGACACGCCCGAGTTCTCGTCGCCAATCAGGCGCACGGTGGACGTCTTGGCCGAGACCTCGATAATCTGGCCTATGACACCGGCAGAACTCGTCACAGGCATGTTGATGGTAAGACCGTCGGCAGAACCCTTATCGATGGTGACGGTCGAGGTCCAAGCATCGCCGGAGGCACCAACGATACGAGCAGCGGTCGATTTGAGGTTATAGGTCGACTGCAGGCCGACCAGACCCTCCAGTCGCTCGGCGGTCTTTTGAGCCTCGGAGAGCTCGGCGACCTTAGAGGTCAGTTCCTCGTTTTGCTTCTTAAGCTCGTCAAGCGTGTCCTGCGACGCCGTAAGGTTAGAGAACACGTTGCCGATCGCATTGAAGGGAGCCGCCACAGCCGAGCCCACAAAACGCACCGGCGAGGTAATCGTCGTCACGCCCGAACGCACGGCATGAATCGGCCCCGTCTCGCCCTCACGAATATAAAACGTGAGCAGCAACACCGAAATCAGGCTGAAAACAATCAACGGGCGCATACCCGTTGATTGTCGCTTGGTATTCAGATTTGTGGAGAAACCCGAAGATCGTGCCAAATGGAATCCACCTTTTGGAAATTAAGCATTGGTCTGGACGAAGCCGCCATCAAACGCATTGGCCTCGAGCACGCGGGCACAGCCGTTAACAACGTTATCGAGCGCCGTGGGGCTGACGTTGACCGAAACGCCGGTCTCATCGCGCAGGCGCACGTCGAGACCACGCAGCAGCGCGCCGCCACCGGTCAGCAAAATGCCGTAGTACATAAGGTCCGAGGCAAGATCGGGAGGCGTAGCGTCGAGTGCGTCCTTGACGGCCTTGGCCATCTCGTCGAGCGGCTTGTTGAGCGCGCGACGAATCTCCTCGCTCTCGATGCGCACGGTCTTGGGCAGACCGGTGATCACGTCGCGGCCGTTGACCTCGACGTCGAGTTCGTCCTTAAGCGGCACGGCGGAGCCGACCTTGATCTTGATGTCCTCTGCCGTACGCTCGCCGATGGCCAGGTTGTAGGCATCGCGAACGTGCGTGAGGATGGCCTGATCGAACTCGTCGCCGGCAATACGGATGGACTGCGAGACGACGATGCCGCCCATAGCGATAACGGCAACCTCGGTGGTACCGCCGCCGATGTCGATGACCATGGAGCCGGTGGGTTCCTCGACGGGCAGGTCGGCGCCGATAGCAGCTGCCATAGGCTCTTCGATCAGATAGGCCTGGCGGGCACCGGCCTGGATCGTGGCCTCAAAGACAGCGCGCTTCTCGACCGACGTGACACCGGAGGGAACGCAGACGACAACACGCGGACGCGGAGTCCACGGATAGCGCTTCTCGGACGCCTTGTCGATAAAGTAGCGAAGCATGGCCTCGGTAACATCGAAGTCGGCGATGACGCCGTCCTTCAGGGGACGAACGGCCACGATGTTGCCGGGCGTACGGCCGAGCATGCGCTTTGCCTCGATACCGACCGCCAGGATGCGCTCGTCGTTCTTGTCGATGGCAACAACAGAGGGCTCGCGAATAACGATGCCCTTGCCGCGCACGGAGACAAGCGTATTTGCGGTGCCGAGGTCGATGGCAAGATCGCCCGCATAGCTACCGAAGAACATATCCATCAAAGAAAACAACGCAACTCCTGATGTGTTGGATGATTGCTGGAAAACTACTAGCTCATCATACTAGCGCAAGCCCGGCACCTCACTTGCGGTGAAGCGCCGGGCAAAGCTAAATCCCATAAGGTCACTACTGGTTGTCAGCAGCCGAGAAATCCATATCGAGCGAAGAAACGGCCCAGCCGATATGGTTGTCGGAGCGCACGAATTTGACGGTGTACTCCTGCTCGCCGCCCTTGGACAGCGATGCCTTCACCTTGGCGGTCGTCTCGGTCATGGACTGATCCATGCCCTCGACGGACACGGTGGCACCCTGCGGAATCGAGGAGATGATCATCGACTTAGCGTCCTCGGACAGGCTCGAGGCCAGGCAAGACTCGGCCTTTGCGGTGTCACCGTCGCCGGCAGCCTGGAACAGATCGGTAACGACAGACTCCTGAGACGGGAAGCCAAAGCCACGCGTGTAGGCAAAGCCCAGACCGCCCGCGGCGATCAAAATGAGCAGAAGCAGCATGATGAAGACTTTGAGGCCCGTGTGGCGATGGCGACGACGGACCTTGGCCTGCTTACGATCCTGACGGTCCTGCTGGACCATCTCGGACTCGGACAGCGTAAAGAAGCCGGTGTCCGAGGGATCAGGCATAAACTGACCGGTCGCGCCCGTAGGATCGAGCGGATCGACGGCAGGAGCGTCCATCGCGGGCGCCGGAGCCGTGGCCATAGCCGTCTGGGCAGACAGCGCGGCAAGCGAATCCTGCACGCGGGCAAGCTCATCGGCCTGCTCGGAGGTGAGCTGGTAGATGCCATCGGCAGTAGCGGCGTTAAAGGCGTCGAGTGCGTCGGAGGGACGGCCGGCGGCAGAAAGCGCCTGACCCATGCCGGCGTTGAGTGCACGCGTGTCGTCGCGGGGGCCGGCAAAGTCGATAGCCGTGCGGTAGGTCTCCACGGCGTCCGCCGGACGGCCGAGCTTAATGAAGCAACGACCGAGCTCGCCGAGTGCGGCGGCAGGAGCCGGATTGGCGCCGTCGATGGCAGCCTGACGGAAGGCGGTTCCCGCGTTGGCATAGTCGCCCGACTGGAACAGCGCATTGCCTAGGCCCAGATAGGCCTTGAACGGCGTGGCATAGGAAGCATCCTGCGTAGCGGCAGAAAACGCCTGAGCGGCCGTCGTGTAGTCGCCCACGGCGGCGAGCGCCTTGCCGCGATTGGTGAGCAGCGCGCCGCGCTTGCCGTAGGTGCCGTCGTTGAGGGCGGCGGCATAGGCCTCGGCGGCCTCGGCATACATGCCCAGGTGCATCAAGGCGTTGCCACGAAGGTGATCGGCCTCGCCCATAATCTCATCGGGAGTCTTTGCCGCCCCAAGCATCTGGGCTGCAGCGGAAAAATCACCCGCGCGGTAAGCGGCGCGGCCCTGTTGGATCAGCTGGCTATT
The DNA here is from genome assembly GCA_958433005.1 of uncultured Collinsella sp. GTDB lineage: Bacteria > Actinomycetota > Coriobacteriia > Coriobacteriales > Coriobacteriaceae > Collinsella. The sequence continues at coordinate 21,942 of CAUAWV010000009.1, forward strand.
CAAGGAAGTCCCCTTTACTCGTGAACAATCTCGACATGGACGATCTCGTCGCCGGCACGCAGCTGCGAAATCACATCGAGACCCTCGACCGTGGTACCAAAGACGGTGTAGCCAGAATCGAGGTTATGCTGGGCACCCAGGCAGAAGTAGAACTGCGAACCCGCGGAATCGGGGTCCATAGAGCGTGCCATGGCAAGGGCGCCATCGACATGGCTGTTGCGCGGATTGGTGGCAAACTCGCCCTTGATGCAGTAGCCGGGGCCACCGGTACCGGGCATGCCGTCGGGGCCCTCAAGACCGGCAGCGACGTCGGCGCCGGACATGTCGCGGGTATTGGGGTCGCCGCCCTGAATGACAAAGCCGGGCACATAGCGATGGAACTTAAGGCCATCATAGAAACCCATCGTGGAAAGCTCGCAGAAGTTCGCGACATGAATGGGAGCGCCCTCACCGTCAAACTTGACCTTGATGGTACCCTTCGACGTCTCGATAACGGCGCACTCGTCGCCGGCAAGCTGATACTCGGGCGTGTAGAGCTCTTTCTTAAAACCAAACATGTGGTTCCTTCCTCGTGCGTTTAAAGCATATTTGTACGAATTGTAGCAATAAGCACGGGCTTACATCAATTGCGCACGTAGGTTATGCCGACTATGGCGAACTAATTTTAGGAACGCTGCTGCGGCTTCCAGGAGCCCACGTTGGCGTCGTACTGATTCAGCGCGCTGTTGCCGCCCTGTGCGATGGGCGCCAGAATATCGCTTTGGTGGGAACTCATCGACTCACCATCAGGAATGGCCAGCGAGATGTCCCAGCTCTGGCAGATCACGTCGACGCGCTCGTACATCCACTCGGCAAGCTGCTTTAAGTGGGCGATGTCGTCCGCATAGACCGTATCGTCCTGTACTTTCAGGTTGTTAAGCTCATCTTGCGTCTTTTTTATCTGGTCACGCAGGGCGTAGGCACTCTGCGACAGCTCCTGACGGGTGGACAGCGGCGTTCGGAGATAGCCGTTGTTAAAGGAATCGATGACCTCGCCGATCTGGTCCTCGTCAGCGTAGGACACGATGGTCTGATACAGACCGTCGAGCCTGGTATAGAGCTGATCATCGGTGAGCACGGTTTCTTCCTGGACCACCTCCGCAGAATCGTCCTGCTTGGTATCGTCCTCAGTGGCCTCGCCCTTTTGGCGCGTGGGGAAGGTGGTCTGTGCAGCTTGGCCAAACTGGTCGTAGAAGCCGGGCATGACACCCATGGGATCGGTCGTCACGAACCAATAGGCACCGCCGCAAACGACGGCAAGGACCGCGATGACGATGAGCGGCTTGGGGATATGACGCTTATGCTTGTGATAGGCGTCCTCGTCGGGGTGCACCTTGCGCTTGGGTTTTTGAGCATCGTCATGCAGGGAAACGGGCGTGGGAATATCGACCTTGGGGATACCGAAATCCTTATCGAAAGCTGGCAGCACGCAGGTCTCATTGGGGTCGGCGGCGTCCGAAAGCACCGCAGCGGCAGAGGCCGGCGCATGCGGCACCTCGGTATCGATCTGCTCTTGCGTTAGGCGCGGAAAGCCCGCCGTGCGGCCCGCTGCCAGGTCGGATGCTGCCGCGTCCTCGGAGAGGATACCCGGAGCGGGGCGTCCGCATTTGGGGCACGTACGATCATGCGGAGAAAGACGGGCACCGCAGCCCTCACAGAACACGAACTCGGTGTGCTCCGGACCATCGCCCGGACCCACATAGGCGTTGCAGTAGGGGCAGAACGAGGCGCCGTCCTCGATGGTCTTAAGGCAATGCGGACAGATCACGGCATCCTCTTTTCGAAGCAATTCAAACAATCGAGGTTAGAGCATAACATCGCCACGGCCCCACAGGAACAAGGCACCAATTCAACATCGGCAGGGCGCGTAGCTACTTCTTCTTTTTGCTTGGCATCGAGACTTTGATGCCTTGGGCGGACTTGGTCACGCGAGAGCGATTGGCTCCGGTACCCCTCTTTTTCTTGGGCTGAGCCTGGGCCACGCCCTCGAGTGCGCGGGCCTCGGCCTCGCGAGCGGTGCGATCTTCGCGGCGCTGCGCCATGTCGGCGACGACGCGCTTGGCAAAACGCTCGGCCGTCGAACCCGTCGAGCTCACCTTGCCGCCACCGCGACCCAGGCGGACGCGCACACCGCGGCCAAAACCAGTTGCGACATGACGACGACGCGGCTTGAGCGAATCCATCATCGTGGCGAGCTTAAAGAACACCGAGCAGGTAAAGACCACGATGACAGCCAAGATAACCATCTGGCCCATCGACAGGTTGGCAATAGACAGCAGCTTCGGGAATCCGATAACGCCCGTCAGAATGCCGACGACTACAAACACAAAGAGCGCCACACGCAAGGGCGTGAGGGGCTGCGAGATACGCCAGATCAGGCTGACGCTCGCCGCGCACGAAGTAAGCAGGCACATCGTAGACAGCGTGAGCTGGTTAAAGCCAAACACGCGCGCCACAAAGATATCGAGCGCCGCGGCCAAAATGACCGCAATCGACGCCGGCAGTGCCCGCTTGAGCACGTTCGTCAGGAACGACCCCTTCACGCGAGCATTGTTGGGCTCCAGGCCCAACACAAAGCCCGGCGCGCCGATGCAGAAGAAGTTGATGAGCGTCATCTGAATCGGCTCGAAAGGGTACGGCGGCAGCGCGATGCACAGCGCCGCCAGGCCCATCGAGAACAGCGTCTTAGTCAGGAACAGCGAAGCCGAACGCTGCAGGTTGTTGATGGAGCGACGGCCCTCGGCCACCACGGCGGGCATCGAGGCAAAGTCGTTGTCGACGAGCACGATCTCGGCCACGTTACGCGCGGCATCGGAGCCGGCCGCCATGGCCACGGAGCAGTCGGCCTCCTTGAGCGCCAGCACGTCGTTGACGCCGTCGCCTGTCATGGCCACGGTGTGCTCGCGGCCCTTGAGCGCCTGCACGAGCTCGCGCTTCTGCTGCGGGGTCACACGACCAAAGACATGGTAGCGGTCCACTGCGGCATCGAGCTTGGCCGGCGTATCGAGCGTCGTGGCGTCCACATAAGCGTCCGCCCCCGGCACGCCCACCACGCGTGCGATCGACGACACCGTACGCGGGTCGTCGCCACTGATCACGTTGAGGGTCACGCCCTGCTCGTTAAAGTAGCCGATGGTCTCGGCCGCCGAGGTACGAATCTCGTCGCGGATGGTCACAAAGCCCACGGGCTCGGCCTCGCCCACCATATCGCCATCGGGCGTAAAGCCGTCCACGAGCGCCACCACGAGCACGCGGCAGGTATCGGCAAGCTCGGCGACACGGTTCTCGACCTGGGAAAACGCACGATCAGAGAGCACAAACTGCGCCGCACCCATCACATATGAGCCCTGTGCAAACGACGCGCCGCTCCACTTTTTGGAAGACGAGAACGGAATGACCGACAGTGGCTCGGACACCTCGACCGGACGGTCGGCGTAATAGTTGAGCAGCGCCTGACAGGTCTCGTTGGCATCGGCCGAGGTCGCACGTGCGACGTTAGCCAGCGCAAAATCGAGCACCGTGGTATCGACGGGAACGGCGGCGTCGCCCTCCCCCGCACCCATACCCTCGACCGGCAGCGGATAGGTGCCCTCGACCTCCATGCGGCCCGACGTGATGGTGCCCGTCTTGTCCAGGCACAGCACGTCGACGCGAGCGAGCGTCTCGATGCAGTAGAGCTGCTGCGCCAGCACCTTGCGGCGGGCCAGACGCACCGTGGCGATGGCGAGCACCGACGAGGTCAGCAGCACCAGGCCTTGCGGGATCATGCCCAGCAGGGCGCCCACCGTGGACAGCAGCGCCGACGAAGGCACATGACCAGCCAGCAGCTCGGAGAAGCACCACGAAAGCGCGCTATCGCCTGGGGTTCCCGCGGCATCCCACAGCTCGCTCACACTCGAGGCAAACAACGCCAAACCGAGCGGGATCATGATGATGCTCGCAAAGCGCACGATGGCGTTAAGCGCGTTCATGATCTCGGAATTGACCTTTTTGACGTACTTGGCCTCGTTATTAATTTTGGCCACGTAGTTGTCGGCGCCGACATGGATCACGCGGGCGCGCAGCAGGCCCGAGTCGATAAAACCGCCGCTCATGAGCTCGGAACCGGGCTGTTTCTTAATAAGGTCGCTCTCGCCCGTCAGCAGGCTCTCGTTCACGAGCGCCTCGCCCGAAACCACCACGGCGTCAGCGGGAATCTGGTCGCCACGCCCCAGGCGGATGATGTCGTCGAGCACAATCTGATCCAGGTCGAGCTCAACCTCGGAGCCGTCGCGCACCGCGATGGCCTTCTTGGAGGTCAGCAGCGTGAGCTTATCGACCATCTTCTTGGAACGCATGGACTGAATGACGCCAATAGCGGTATTGAGGAACACCACGAACAGGAACGTCAGATTCTTAAACGAACCGGTCAAAATGACCAGGAACGCCAAGATCACGTTGATCAAATTGAACAGCGTGCAGAGGTTCTCGATGATGAGCTCTTTGACCGACTTGGTCTTGAGCTCCATGTTGCGGTTGATCTTACCGGCGGCGATGCGCTCCTCGACCTCGGCGGTCGAGAGTCCGCGCTCGATATCCGTTGCTGCCATACCACGTCCCATCACGTCGCGTCGGTATAAGAAAAACCGCCCGGACCATGCGAGGTTCGGACGGTCTTACGTTCGATGGTGCCCCATGTTGGATTCGAACCAACGGCCTTCTGCTCCGGAGGCAGACGCTCTAATCCCCTGAGCTAATAGGGCCAACGGTTGGCATTATACCCAAGTGCACCACGGGCTATCAAAATAAAAGAAAAAGCTTTGCAATTCCGGGGAAGACGCGGCGCAACGGCTCACTTTAGAAGGCAAAAGCGAATCAGATAGTATAAACTCTCATGCACCATATATACACGGCTCGCGATGCGGGCCGTTTTTGCAAGGGTTATCCATCGAGGTGAGAGGCACACCATGATTGCAATTTTAAAGCAGAGCGCCAGCGACGAGGCCGTCAGCCATATCGTCAGCTGGATTGAGAAAAAGGGCCTGAAAACCGACGTCTCGCGCGGCGAGAACGAGACGATCATCGGCCTGGTGGGCGATACGACCAAGATCGACCCGTTCCTGCTCGAGTCCATGGACGTCGTCGAGCGCGTGCAGCGCGTCTCCGAGCCGTTCAAGCGCGCCAACCGCAAGTTCCACCCCGAGGACTCCGTCATCGACTGCGGCCACGGCGTCAAGATCGGCGGCGACCAGTTCCAGGTCATCGCCGGCCCGTGCTCCGTCGAGGGCGAGAACCTCATCCGCATCGCCCGCCGCGTGAAGGCCGCCGGCGCCACGATGTTGCGCGGCGGCGCCTACAAGCCCCGCACCTCCCCGTACGCCTACCAGGGCATGGGTCCCGCCGGCCTGGACCTGCTGTGCGAGGCGTCTGCCGAGCTCGACATGCCGATCGTCACCGAGATCATGGACCCGCGCGACGTGCAGGTCTTCCTGGACAAGAAGATCGACGTCATGCAGATCGGCGCCCGCAACGCCCAGAACTTCCCTCTGCTCAAAGAGGTCGGCAAGACCAAGACTCCGATCTTGCTTAAGCGCGGCATGTCCGGCACGATCGATGAGCTGCTCATGGCCGCCGAGTACATCATGAGCGAGGGCAACGACAACGTCATCCTGTGCGAGCGCGGCATCCGCACCTTCGAAACCCGTACTCGCAACACCTTCGACCTCAACGCCGTGCCGGTGCTGCACCACCTGTCGCACCTGCCCGTCGTCGCCGACCCCAGCCACGCCACCGGCTACACCCGCTACGTTGAGCCCATGGCGCTTGCCGCGACCGCCTGCGGCGCCAACGGCCTGGAGATCGAGGTCCACGACGAGCCGAGCCGCGCCTGGTCCGACGGCGCCCAGGCCCTCACCCCCGATCAGTTCGACGACACCATGCGCCGCATCCGAGCCATCCGCGAGGTCGTCTGCCAAGAGACCATGGAGTAGCCCATGGGTACAGTGAGAAACGCGCGCGTTAACCAGGGCGGCCCCAAGTGCGCCGGCATCGTCGGCCTTGGCCTCATCGGCGGCAGCTTTGCCCGCGGCTATGCGCAGGCGGGCGTCCGCGTGCTGGCCTGGGATCCCGATGACGATGTCATGACGGCTGCCAGCATGGGCACCGTTGCCGGCGAGCTCAACGACGAGACGCTCGGCGAATGCGACATCATCGTCCTGGCTTGCTACCCCGAAGCCTGCATCGAGTGGCTCGAGGCACACGCCCAGGCACTCGCCGACGCCACCGATACCGAGGCCATCATGGGCCCCGTGGTAATTGACACGGTGGGCGTCAAGGGTATCGTGTGCGAGCGCGCCTTTGAGCTTGCCCACGAGCACGGCTTTTACTTTGTGGGCGCGCACCCCATGGCGGGCACGCAGTACTCGGGCTATGCACACTCCCGCGCCGACCTGTTCCAGGGCGCCCCGCTGGTGCTCGTACCGCCCGCGGTGGACGATGCGCTCAAGCTGGAGCTTTTGGGCCAGGTGCGCGAGATGGTGCGCCCCTTGGGCTTTGGCAAGTTCAGCGTGACCAGCGCCGCCGAGCACGACCGTGTCATCGCCTTCACGAGCCAGCTTGCGCACGTGGTATCCAACGCCTACGTCAAAAGCCCCACTGCCCAGGTCCACCACGGCTTTTCGGCCGGTAGCTACCGCGATCTCACCCGCGTGGCGCACCTCAACCCGCAAATGTGGTCCGAGCTCATGATCGACGACGCCGACGCGCTCGCCTTCGAGATCGACCATCTGATCGAATCGCTTGGCGCCTACAGCCGCGCGCTCAAGGACCGCGACCAGCGCTATCTGGAGAATCTCCTTGCCGAAGGCGACCGCATTAAGCGCGCACTCGACGACGAGGCCTCCCACTAGACAACCCATCACGCCAGGTCGAAAGGACCGAAGCTTATGGCGATTACCATCGATATCGACACTGCACGCCCCTACCAGGTGCATGTTGGCACGTTTTTGTTGGAGCAGGCGGGGCCGCTCATGCGCGCCACCGCCGGCGGCACCAAGGCCGTCATCGTGACGGACACCAACGTGGGCCCGCTCTACCAGATGCCCGTTAAGCAGAGCCTGGAGGCGTCAGGCTACGAGGTGAGCATCTGCACCTTCGAGGCCGGCGAGGCCCATAAGCGCGCCGAGACCTACGTTGCCATTTTGGAGTTTGTGGCCGAGCACGAGCTTTCGCGCTCCGACGTGATCGTGGCACTCGGCGGCGGCGTCGTGGGCGACGTGGCGGGCTTTGTGGCCGCCACCTACATGCGCGGCTGCAAGTTTGTGCAGATCCCGACGAGCCTGCTCGCCATGGTGGATTCATCGGTGGGAGGCAAGACCGCCATCGACCTGGCTGCCGGCAAGAACTTGGCCGGCGCCTTTTGGCAGCCGAGCGTGGTTATCGCCGACGTGGGGTGCCTGGCCACCCTCACGCCCGAGCAGTTCGCCGACGGCTGCGGCGAGGTCGTCAAGCACGCCGTGATCGCCGACCTGGAGCTTTTCGCCGAGCTGGAGAAGACCCCGCTCACGCTGGAGCTGCTCAACCGCGATGTGGCCCGCGTAGCGCTCATCATCGCCCGCAATATCGACATCAAGCGCGCCGTGGTCGTCGCCGACGAGCGCGAAACCAACCAGCGCAAGCTCCTCAACTTTGGACACAGCGCCGGACACGCCGTCGAGGCCTGCGAGCACTTTGAGCTGGGACACGGCAACTGCGTGTCGATCGGCATGGGCATCATCACGCGCGCCGCGGCCCTGCACGGCGTCTGCGATGCCGCACTGCCCGGTCGTATTGAGGAACTCTGCGCCCGTCATGGCCTCACGACCCGCTGTGACCTAGATGCCGATACCGTCTTTGCCGAGGCGCTCCACGACAAGAAGCGCGCGGGCGACACCATAGACCTGGTGATTCCGCACGGCATTGGCCGCTGCAGCATCGACCGCACACCGCTTTCCACTTTCCACGAACTCATTGCCGAGGGCCTCGGCCAGAAGGGAGACGCATCCGCATGCTAGCCCGCATCACCCCGTCCCCGCTCAAGGGCACCGTTCCCGCCATCGCGTCCAAGTCGATGGCGCATCGCCTCATCATCTGCGCTGCGCTTGCCAACGGCGAGACGCACGTCACCTGCAACACCACCTGCGCCGACATCGAGGCCACGGTGCGCTGCCTTACGGCACTGGGTGCTCGCATCGAGACCGTCGAGGACGGCTTCCAGGTCCACCCCACCATGAAGAGTGTTGAGTTTGGCCTGCTCAAGGCCCTTGCCGGCGGCACGCTTGACTGCGGTGAAAGTGGCTCCACGCTGCGCTTTATGCTGCCTGTCGCCTGCGCGCTGGGTGCGGATGCCACCTTCGTAGGCCAGGGCCGCCTGGGCGCCCGCCCGCTCTCCCCGCTCTCGGACGAGATCATCGCCGCCGGCTGCGACCTACAGGGTCTGGGCGGTTTTCCGCTCAAGACGAGCGGCCGCATGCGCCCGGGCACCTTTGTGCTTCCGGGCAACGTGAGCTCGCAGTACATCTCGGGCCTGCTGCTGGCAGCCCCGCTGCTGGCCCAGCCCTCCTGCGTGCAGGTAACCGGCCTCATCGAGAGCCGCCCCTACATCAACCTGACGATACAGGCCATGAAGGCCTTTGGCGTCGAGGTCAACGTCGAGCGCATTCCGGCCAAGGACGGCCAGCCCGAGGTCACGAACTTCCGCGTGAGCAGCGGCTCGTACCGCACGCCCGGCAGCGTAGCCGTCGAGGGCGACTGGTCCAACGCCGCCTTTTGGCTGTGCGCCGGTGCCATCGGCACCGACCCAATCACCGTCGAGGGCGTGTCACTGAGCTCCGCACAGGGCGACCGTAACGTGCTTGCCGCGCTTTCGCGCTTTGGCGCCCGCATCGTGCGCTCCACCAACGCCGCCACCGTGCAGTCCGACAAGCTCGCCGGCTTTGAGATGAGTGCCCACGACATTCCGGACCTGGTGCCCGTCATCTCGGCCGTGGCCTCGTTGGCACAGGGCCGCACCTTTATTCGCGATTGCGCCCGTCTGCGCATCAAGGAATCCGACCGTCTGGTCACCACCACCCGCGAGCTCACCGCGCTGGGCGCGCAGGTGCGCATTGCCGGCTATGACCTCATCATCAAGGGTGTCGATGCCTTCACCGGCGGCGAGGTCGATTCGCACAACGACCATCGCATCGCCATGATGGCCGCTATCGCCGCGAGCCGCGCCACCGGCGAGGTCGTGATCCACGGCGCCGAGGCCGTCAACAAGTCCTATCCCGATTTCTTCGGCCACTACCGCCTGCTGGGCGGCAAGGTCACACTCGAGGAGGAATAGCATGTCCTCGACCTTTGGCAACGTCTTGCACGTAAGCATCTTCGGCCAGTCGCACTCCCCCGCCATCGGCTGCTCCCTCGATGGCATTCCGGCGGGCATCGCTGTTGACCAGGAGCAGCTGCAGGCCTTCCTTGACCGTCGTGCCCCCGGTCGCGACGAGACCGCGACCAAACGCCGCGAGGCCGACGCCGCCCACATCATCGCCGGTGTGGTCGATGGACATACCACCGGCGCGCCCATCGCCGCGATTATCGAGAACACCAACACGCGCTCCAAGGATTACTCCGAACTGCGCCGCAAGCCCCGCCCCGGACATGCGGACTTCCCTGCGCGCGTGAAGTATCACAACATGCACGATGTCGCCGGCGGCGGACACTTCTCCGGCCGCCTAACGGCACCCCTGTGCATCGCCGGCGGCATTGCGCTGCAGGCACTCGAGGCCCGCGGCATTAAAGTGATGGCGCATGTAGCGCAGATCGGCGGCATCTCCGACCTGCCGATGGACGACATGGTCTATCGCGAGGCCGACCGCAAGGCGATCCTTACGAACGATCTGCCGTGCATTGACGCCGCCGCCGCCGGCCGCATGCACGAGGAAATCCTAGCCGCGCGCGACGAACTCGACAGCATCGGCGGCATCGTGGAGTGCGGCATTTACGGGCTTCCTGCGGGCATCGGCGACCCCATGTTCGATGGCATCGAGAACCGCATCGCGCAAATCGCGTTTGGCATTCCCGCCGTAAAGGGCGTGGAGTTTGGCATGGGCTTTGCCGTGGCCGCCATGCGTGGCAGCGAGAACAACGATCCGTATCGCATCGATGCCGAGACCGGCGAGATCGAGGTCGAGTCCAACAACGCCGGCGGCATCCTGGGCGGTATTTCGACCGGCGCGCCCGTCATGTGGCGCATGGCCGTAAAGCCGACGCCCTCAATTGGGCGCGAGCAGCAGACGGTGGACATGGACGCTATGGAAAATGCCGAGCTCTCGGTCCACGGCCGCCACGATCCCTGCATCGTCCCCCGAGCCGTCCCCGTAGCCGAGGCAGCCGCCGCCCTTGCCATCTGGGACGCCCTCCTCGAAGACGCCGCCCAGCGCTAACTACCCACCCCTCAACATCCCCCGACACGTGAAAGGGGTCTCCATGGACCTTGCTGACATCCGCCAGGCCATCGATGGCATCGACACCACGCTCCTCAACAGTTTTGTCGAGCGCATGGACATTGCCACCGAGGTCGCCAAGTCTAAAATCGAGATGGGCAAGGCCGTCTTCGACCCCGCCCGTGAGCGCTCCAAGCTCAACAATCTCGCCAGCCGCGTGCCCGAGCGCTACGAGGCCCAAGCCATCACCCTGTTCCGCCTCCTCATGAGCATGAGCAAGGCCGAGCAACAGCGCTATATCAACGAGCTCAAGGGCATCACGCTCTCGCAAAAGGCCCACGCCACGGCTACAGCCTCCGACACGCCCTTCCCTCAAACGGCCACCGTCGCCTGCCAGGGCGTCGAGGGCGCTTACAGCCAAATCGCCGCGTGCAAGCTCTTCGACGTGCCCGACATCGCGTTTTTCGAGACCTTCGAGGGCGTTATGCGCGCCGTACGTGACGGCTTCTGCGAGTTTGGCGTGCTGCCCATCGAAAACTCCACCGCGGGTTCCGTCAACGCCGTCTACGACCTGCTCGCACAGTTCGATTTCCATATCGTGCGCTCGCTGCGCCTCAAGATCGACCATAACCTGCTCGTCAAACCCGGCACCAAGCTCGCAGACGTGCGTGAGGTCTACAGCCACGGCCAAGCCATTGCCCAGTGCGCCGGCTTTATCGAAGCCCACGACCTGCACGCCACCAAGTACCCCAACACGGCCATGTCGGCCGAGATGGTCGCTAACTCCGACCGCACCGACGTTGCCGCCATCGCCTCGCGCAGCTGTGCCGCACTGTATGGCCTGGAGATACTGGAATCCAACATCCAGGACTCGGACAACAACTACACGCGCTTTGTCGTCATCAGCCGCGAGCCGCGCGTCTACCCCGGTGCCAACCGCACCTCGCTCATGATCACCACGACCAACGAGCCGGGCGCCCTCTACCGGGTGCTCGAGCGCTTCTACGCCCTCAACATCAACCTCATCAAGCTCGAAAGCCGCCCCATCCCCGGGCACGACTTTGAGTTTATGTTCTACTTTGACCTGGACTGCCCCTTTGGCAGCAAGGCCCTCGATGACCTGCTCGATTCCATCGACGACGTGTGCGAGAGCTTCACCTACTTTGGCAGTTACACGGAGGTGCTCTAGATGACCGATGTCGCCGCAACCCGCCCCTACGGCGTGCTGGGCCGCGTGCTGGGCCACAGCTACACCCCGACCATCTACAAGGAGCTCGCGGGGCTCGAGTACGTACGATTTGAGCGCGAGCCCGAGGACCTCCAGGCTTTTATGACGGGTGACGAATGGGAGGGCACCAACGTGACCATCCCCTACAAGCGCGCCGTCATGGAATACCTGGACGAGCTGAGTCCACTCGCCGAGCGTATGGGAAACGTCAACACCATCACGCGCCTGCCCGACGGCCGCCTGCGCGGCGACAACACCGACTACTTCGGCTTTCAGTGCCTAGTCGAGGAGCTGGGCGTCGAGGTCGCCGGCAAGAAGGCCCTCGTGCTCGGTGCCACCGGTGGCGCCGGCACCACTGCCAGCATGGTGCTCGGCGACCTGGGCGCCATCGTCGTGCCGGTCGGCCGCACGAGCGAAGTCAACTACGACAACATCGCGCAGCAGTCCGACGCCGCACTGCTCGTCAACTGCACGCCCGCCGGCATGTTCCCCCACTGTCCCGACGCCCCCTGCACGCTCGAGGGGCTCGATGCGCTCGAGGGCGTCATCGACATTGTCTACAACCCTGCACGCACGGGCCTGATGCTCGAGGCCGAGCGCCGCGGCATCCCCTGCATCGGCGGCCTGCTCATGCTCGTGGCCCAGGCGGCGCAAGCCGTTGAGCGCTACACCGGCCAGGTCACTCCGCGTGAGCGCATTCTGGACGTAACGGAGCGCCTGTCACGCCGCGAACAGAACATCACGCTGATCGGTATGCCAGGCTCGGGCAAGACCCGCGTGGGCGAGCAGATTGCCCTGCTCACGGGGCGAGAGCACATCGACCTGGACCGCGCCCTCGAGGAGCGCCTGGGCATGCCCTGCGCCGACTTTATCGTCGAGCGCGGCGAGGCGGCGTTCCGCGAACAGGAGACGGCGGCGCTGGCCGACATCTCCAAGCGAAGCGGCCTGGTGCTTTCCACCGGCGGCGGCGTGGTCACGCGCGACGAGAACTACCCGCTGCTGCACCAGAACAGCCAGATTGTGATGCTCAACCGCAAGCTCGACGAGCTCGCCCACAAGGGTCGCCCCATCACCGCCCGCGATGGCATCGACAAGCTGGCCGAGCAGCGCATGCCGCGCTACCGCGCTTGGGCCGACTGCATCATCGACTCACGCAACTGCGCCGCCAACACCGCCCAAGCCCTCCTCGACACCCTCCCATCCGCTCTCTAATCAAAACCACCACAAAGGGGACAGGCACTTTTGTGGTGGTTTTCCAATCGCAAAGGAAGCAACCATGAAAGCACTCGTCATCAACGGCCCCAACCTCAACATGCTCGGCATTCGCGAGCCGGGTATCTACGGCAGCGACAACTACGACCGCTTAGTGCAGATCTGCCAGGAAGCGGGCGCCGCACAGGGCTTCGACGAGGTCGAGGTCTTCCAGTCTAACCACGAGGGCAGCATCGTCGACAAGATCCAAGAGGCCTACGGCAAGGTCGATGGTATCGTCATCAATCCGGCTGCCTACACGCACACGAGCGTGGCCATCCTGGACGCGCTCAAGGCCGTCGCCATCCCGGCTGTGGAGGTCCACATCAGCGCTGTCGAGACCCGCGAGGACTTCCGCCAGGTGAGCTACGCCCGCCTGGCCTGCTTCGCCACCATCACCGGCGAAGGCCTCCAAGGCTACGCTCACGCGTTAGAGCTGCTGAAAGAGCGTCTCGAAAAGTAGCCTCGCGAGCAAATCCATCAACGCGATTCGCACGCCAATAATGCCAGTGCCGCCAGCAGCAACCTCACTACTGGCGGCACTTTATTACTGGCATATAATCGTTGCAGTCACAAAACGTCTGGAGACGCTCATGTTAAGCATCCATCTGGGAGATTACCCCCGTTCCATCTACGATACCGAAACCTATTTTAGGAACTCATACCTGGATTCCTGGTTCGAGGACCCTATGGCAGCGCAGATGATTAAAGGCGTTGACGGTTCAGAGCTCATCGGCCCCCACAACATCATCAGCAAACAGCTCGGTTCGATTACGCCCCTCGAGCTTTCCGGCGGCGTTAAAACGCTACTTCTGGTGCGCAATCTCCCAAACATGGTGTTCAATGCATCCACTTGCGGAGATAACTGCGCCCGCTGGCTGCTCAAAATTGGCAAAGAACAGGATGTGCTGGTAACCCTTTACCACATCATGAAATTCCCCTGGAAGCATTTTGAGATTCGCATTAATAACGATGGCCGCATCGTTAGAAACATGCAGGAGTTTGTCGGCGCCACGAATGACTTTTTGGATGTTGATGAGTAATGAAGGGAACACACACTGTTGTCGTGGAGCGCGCAAAAGTCAAATACACGCTCACCTTTAAACGCAATATTTCCTTCATCCGTGGCAACAGCGGCACGGGCAAAACGACGCTCATCTCGATGATTCGCGACTACAACGACCGAGGACCGGAAAGCGGCGTTGCACTTAGCTCCGACGTGCCTTGCGAAACGCTTTCCGGCAGACGCTGGGAGCGCGAGCTGTCGATCATCGAAGATTCAATCGTCTTTCTAGATGAGGGCAACGAGTTTATCTACTCAAAGGACTTCGCCAAAGCCGTAAACGGCTCATCCAACTATTTTGTCCTGATATCTCGTCGAGACGCCAGCGAACTCCCCTACAGTGTCGACGAAATCCTAAAGCTGGTAAACACCACGAGTAAAACAATCAATGGCCGAAAGAGCGATAAACGCTTCTACTCGGTAACAAAACCGATATACAGCCACACGGCAAGCATGCTATATCAGGACCTAAATGTTGGATTCGAAATACCCGATGCCGTGGTTGTGGAGGACAGCAAGTCTGGTTATCAGTTTTACAACGCTCTTTGCAAACGGCTCGGAATCCCCTGCTATACGGCCACCGGCGTTGCGAATCTAAAACGTACGATTCACGAATGCCCCGAGCAAAACGTTCTTGCCATAGGAGACGGCGCAGCGTTTGGTCCCTACATCGAAAAAGTGCTCGGACAGCGCGTTTACAAGAACGTTCGCCTATTCCTCCCGGAATCGTTTGAGTGGACACTCCTGCGCTCCGAGCTCATACCCAGCAGCGACATTCCCAAAATCCTCGAGGACCCCTCAAGCTATATCGAAAGTCGCGATTATTTAAGCTGGGAGCGGTTCTTCACCGATGTGCTGGTCAAATACTCAGCAGACACTCGCTACGCTTACAAAAAGGCGCGACTCAACGAGCAGTACCTAAAGCCGCAGGCAATGAATGCCGTATCGAAAGTCTTACCGGAGTGTTTGAAGACGAATTAGCAGATTCTTTAAATCATCTAGAAACCGGGGCTATGCACATGAGCTGAAGCTGCTGAAAGAAAGCCTACAACACGCCTGGTACACTAATCCTTGGAACAGAATTATCAGGTTTATTTGTCCCAAATCTTAAGTAACTGTTTGATTACATACAAAGGAGCACATCCATGTCCCAGTACGATTACCTCGTCGTCGGCGCCGGCCTCTCTGGCGCCGTCTTCGCCAATGCCGCCAGGCGCGCCGGCAAGTCGGTCCTGGTCATCGACCGCCGCGATCACATCGCCGGCAACGTCTACACCGAGGACGTCGAGGGCATTCAGGTCCACCGCTACGGCGCGCACATCTTCCACACCTCCATGAAGGACGTCTGGGACTACGTCAACCGCTTCGCCGAGTTCAACAACTACGTCAACTCGCCGGTAGCCAACTTCCACGGCAACATGTACAACATGCCCTTCAACATGAACACCTTCGCCAAGATGTGGCCGGGCGTCGTCACGCCGGCGGACGCCCGCGCCAAGATCGCCGAGCAGGTGGCCGCCGAGAACATCGGCGAGCCGCAGAATCTTGAAGAACAGGCGCTGTCGCTCGTCGGCCGCGACATCTTCGAGACGCTCGTGAAGGGCTACACCGAGAAGCAGTGGGGCCGCGACTGCAAGGACCTGCCCGCGAGCATCATCAAGCGCCTCCCCTGCCGCTTCACCTACGACAACAACTACTTCAACGACCGCTACCAGGGCATCCCAATGGGCGGCTACACCAAGATGGTCGCCAACATGCTCGAGGGCGTCGAGGTGCGCTGCGGCGTGGAGTACAAGGAGCTGGCCGCCGCCGAGCCCGGTATCGCCGCCAGGACGATCTACTGCGGCCCCATCGACGCGTTCTACGACTTCAAGCTGGGCACGCTCGAGTACCGCAGCCTGCGCTTCGAGACCGAGACGCTCGAAGAGGCCGACCACCAGGGCGTGGCCGTGGTCAACTACACCGAGCGCGAGGTCCCCTACACGCGCATCATCGAGCACAAGCACTTCGAGTTCGGAACGCAGGACAAGACCGTCATCACGCGCGAGTACCCGGCCGACTGGAAGCCCGGCGACGAGCCCTACTACCCCATCAACGACGCCAAGAACGAGGCCCTCTACAGGCAGTACGAGGAGCTGGCGGCACAGGAGGGCGACGTGATCTTCGCCGGACGCCTGGGCGGCTACAAGTACTACGACATGGACAAGGCCATCGCCGCCGCCTTCGAGCTCGTCCGCAACGAGCTGGGCGCGGAGCCCACGGAGGCGTAAAGGACAAGAGACCCAAAGTCACTACTAGATGACTCTATAGACTGGCGAAGAGGTTACGACTTTACTAGCCAATCATCGCTCGGATTGCTCAAAAAGATAATTCAATTGAAAGGAGTATCCAATGCTCAGCATTATCAAACAATTTTTGCCAGCATCATCCAGATCGCTTCACGCTATGCATGACGACATTAATAGGCTGCAAGAAGAGCTAGATAGAATTTATCATCGCATTGAAGTCGCCGACAGCGGCATCAACATGAACATCAACTACAAGTTCGACAATATGGCAATTCCAATTATTGAGTCGATTGCGCAGAACCTCGATGCCCACGACGAGCATATGAAAATGTTTGCGTGGGAAGAATATAAACGACCGGAAGAAACTATCCAAGAGGCAAAGGAGCGTTTCTTTAAAGATCTCCCCAAAGCAACTGGCGGATTAAGACTTTTGCAGCTTGGATGCGGAAAACTGTTGGAGGAATTCAACACTCTCTGCAAAGAGAACGACATTAAGTATTGGATCAACTTCGGAACACTTATCGGAGCCATTAGACATCAAGGATTTATTCCCTGGGACGATGATACCGACCTTGGAATCATGCGCGATGATCTAAAAAAGCTATGCAACATCGTTGAAAATGACAACCGCTATAAAATTTCAATTGCTTACGACCGGTTTGTCCACTGTCGACAAGTTAGATTTCTTTACAACGACGAAAACATACCCTGTTTTCTGGATTTGTTCATTTATGACTGGGCTCCGTCAACTGACAACAAATTCGCCGAAGAACAGCGAAAACTCCGTGTTCAAATGGTCGAAGAAATGGAGTCAGACAGAATGCTGGCATTCTGGCATGACGAGCCTTATTACTCGGGCGAGAACAATAGCCTGATTCAGAAGCATTACGACCGATGCCTCGAAAAGTCCAAAGCGGCCGGAATCATATCCGATAAGGAGCACGCCAAGGGCATCATGTGGGCTATCGACAACCTTGATGATGGAAAGCAGAAACAATGGGTCTACCCCATTGCGGACCTCTTTCCCACTAAAGCCATAGCGTTTGAGGGCACACAGCTCGAGGAGCCGAATAACCCCGATTTATTCCTCTGGAGCCGCTATGGGGATATCTACGAGCTTCCAAATGACATTAACAGCCACTTCCAACACGTCAATCATAGCGAGCTGGAAAATGGGTCCTCAAATCTTGCCATGAAACGTCTGCTTGATTAATGATAAAAAATCGCCCCGTGTTTACCATGCAATACACGGGGCAATTTTAGTGAGCAAGCTTGCCCTTTACCTCAGTAGTCGAAATTCCAGGAGTTCGATTCAAGTAGACAACATCGCAAATATCTTTCAATGATTCAAAGCGAGGGTCGCCAGCCCAATCGCCTCCCATGCACACAACATCAGCGTGATACATCTTTATGTCCCGAGGCTTTTGATCCCAATTGTCTTCTGGAATTACCAAGTCAACATAACGCAGCGCTTCAAGCATCTCACGTCGCACATCATAGGAATAGAAACTCTTTTTCCCTTTTAGAGCATTGAATTCATCAGTTGAGAGCCCAACGATAAGATAGTCGCCGAGCTTAGATGCCTGTTGAAGAAGGCGAATGTGGCCATAATGAAGAAGATCAAACGTTCCGTACGTAAGTACTCGTTTTAAGGAATGGCGATCGTCTGCACCAGATAAACCGGTCTCAAGAAGATCGGAATTTGCCTCAATACGAACAGACGAAAATGTGCCCATCACAAACTCCATAAAAGAAGAGCCGTCGGTTTGACGGCTCGATAAATACAGGTGCTCCATGGCGGATTCGAACCGTCGACCTTGGGATTAGAAGTCCCCTGCTCTATCCGACTGAGCTAATGGAGCATAAAGCCATGCAAGCACGCCAATAGCGTGTCTACACAGCAAAACAAATTATAACCTACTTAAACTGGTCGTGGTATGCCTTGCACACCTCATCGACGGGACCATCCATGCGCAGGTCGCCTTTCTCGATCCAAACCGCACGCTGGCAAATGCGTTCAACCTGCTCCATGGAGTGAGAAACAAACAACACAGTTACATCACCGCTCTCAATAAAATGCTGAATACGACGCTCGCATTTCTGCTGGAAGAACACGTCGCCAACAGAAAGCGTCTCATCAACAATAAGGATATCGGGCTCGGTAATAGTAGCGATAGCAAAGGCAATACGAGCAACCATACCCGAAGAGAAGTTCTTGAGCGGCATGTCGACAAAGTCTTTAAGCTCGGCGAACTCGATGATGTCATCGAAGCTCGCGTCAATAAACTCCTTGGTATAACCAAGCAGAGCGCCGTTAAGGTAGATATTCTCGCGTGCTGTAAGCTCGGGATCAAAGCCGGCGCCCAGCTCGATGAGCGGGGCGATGTTGCCGTGAACCTTAACCTCGCCCTCACTGGGCTCCAGAACGCCGGCAATGATCTTAAGCATCGTAGACTTGCCGGAACCGTTGGTACCAACCAGACCGACAACCTCGCCACGATGAACATTAAAGGAGATGTGCTTAAGCGCGCGGAACTCTTCAAAGAAGAGCTCGTGCTTTGCAAGCTTAATAAAGTATTCCTTGAGGTTCGTCAAAGACTCAGACGCCATATTGAAGATCATAGTGACGTCTTTAACCTCAACAGCAAGAGGCTGCTTGCTGTAATCAACCGTAGTCGCAGACATAACAGCGCTCCTTAAATATAGAGAATAAACTTGTGCTCGGTCTTATGGAACACGGCGTAACCAACAACTAAAGCAAAAACGGCCCAGAACACGCAAAATCCTAGCGTTAACATGGAAGGCGTCGTGTTAAACAAGAATATATCGCGCATGAACTGCAGGTAGTTGTACATGGGATTCACAACAACCAACACCTGAATCCAATGGGCCATCTGGCTAATGTAATCGGTGGTCCAGAAAATAGGCGTCAGGTACATCCACGCGGTGATAACGACGGTCCACAGGTGCATAACATCACGGAAAAATACGGCAAGCGCCGAGAGCATCATGCCCAACCCCATGCAAAAACACATGAGCAAGAGTAAGCAAACCGGCAGCAAGATTAAATGCCAGGTAGGAAGAACATGGAACCACAGCATAACCAAGGCGACGGCAACCAGCGAGAAGGCAAAGTTAACGAGCGAGAATAGCACCTTCTGAACTGGGAACACCCAACGGTGCACCTTGACCTTTTTAAGCAGAGACGACGCGGCGATTATCGACATGAGTGCCTGGTTCGTCGACTCGGACATAACCGAGAACGTAATGTTGCCGACAATTAGGTACAGCGGATACATCTCGGGCGTTATGGAACCATTGCGGCTCTGACCAAAAATGGTCGAGAACACAATGGACATGACGACCATCATAAGAAGTGGATTGAGTACCGACCACGCAACACCCAAAACGCTGCGACGATACTTAATCTTAAAATCCTTAGTGACAAGCTGCCTCAGGATGTATTTGTCTTTTTCGAAATCATTTTTAGCGTGAGAGGCCGGCTTAGCCACCGCTTTCTGACTATTTACGCTGTCAGTCACGGACCATCTCCTTGTCTCGTAATTCATAACAGTGGAAAGTATAGCCTTCAAACGCGCCAACTAACCCAGCGATCCAAATCTGGAAAAGTACCCCCATAGCAATTACAAGCACCAGCCGACAGGTATACTAGCAACCTGCTAATAACTTATGGGGGCATTCATCTTGGACTATACAGACACAGCGGTCATCATTCCCTGCTACAACGAGGCCGTCACCATCGGCAAGGTCATAGACGATTTCCACCGCGAGCTCCCCGGAGCCACGGTCTACGTCTACGACAACAACTCAACCGATGGGACGTCCCAGATTGCCTTGGAGCACGGCGCCACGGTGCGGCTCGAACCGCGCCAGGGAAAGGGCAACGTGTGCCGTCAGATGTTCCGCGACATCGACGCAGGCTGCTACCTCATGGTCGACGGCGACGACACGTATCCCGCCGAGGCAGCCCGAGCGCTCTGCGACCCTATCCTTGCGGGAGAGGCGGATATGACCGTGGGCGACCGCCTCTCCAACGGCACTTACACCGAGGAAAACAAGCGCGCCTTCCACGGTTTCGGGAACAACCTGGTCCGCGCCATGATCAAGTGGATCTACGGTTACAGCTTCGAAGACGTCATGACGGGGTACCGCGCCATGGGCCAGCCGTTCGTCAAGACGTTCCCCGTCCTGAGCGAGGGCTTCCAGATCGAGACCGAGCTCTCCATCCACGCCGTCGATCACCGTTGGCGAATTAAGGACGTCCCGGTGAAGTACCGGGACCGCCCCGCTGGTTCAGTGTCCAAGCTCGACACGGTCGGCGACGGCATCAAGGTCATCGCCATGATCGGCACACTCTTCAAGGACTACCGACCGCTCAAATTCTTCAGTCTCATCGCCCTGATCTTCGCCGCCATCGGCCTCGCGCTCGGCATCCCCATCATCGTAGAGTATTTCCACACCGGGCTGGTTCCCCGCTTCCCAACTGCCATGCTCGCCGCGTGTTTCATGTTCCTGTGCGGCCTCAGCCTGGCAACGGGCTTCATCCTCGACTCGGTTGCCAAGGTCGAAAAGAAACAATGGGAGCTTCAGGTATACAAAACGCGCAATTCAATAGGTGAGTAGGCTTCAATGAACACTAATAAGCGTCTTACAAACTGGGATCTTCTAAGAGCCCTCTCAATGTTTCTAGTTGTTGTTGTTCACATCGCACCGCAACTGGGCAGCTTTTGCGGCATTAACGCCGGTGCGATAGTAGGCACAGGCGCCATTATTTGCGACCCGATTTTCTTCTGTCTGTCGGGCTATTTCGCATTAAGGCCCCTAAAGAAAAGCTACAAGGATTACCTCTTTGGTAAAGCCCTGTCGTTATTGCTTCCCATCTTTGTATATGCAGGACTTCTGTACGTATACAAGGCTACAACAGGCTCAGTTACGGACACCAACTTCATCAGATACACGAGCGGCTTGATTCAAGGTGGCTGGTGGTTTGTCCCGGCACTCATTCCGTTCATTTTAGTAGCACCGGTACTGTCCAAAATGTTCGGCGCCCTCGATGATCGTACCTGCAAAATTGCCCTGTTTGTGACCTTAGGAATCTATGCATGGGGTGGACTGTCATCCGCAGCAAACTCTTTGCTCATCAACTCTCAGCATGTCACCTTTGCGGCGGCCATAAGCATGCTTCAACGCATTATTCCGCGATCGCTTCTCGGAGGAACGTATTTCACATTCTTTTGCATGGGATATTTCATCAAGAGGGTTACCCCATTGCTAGACACGCGTGAAACCCATTTTATTATGGCGTCAGGCGCATTGTTCTTCATCATAGATATTGCTAGCGCATATTTTGGACTAGAAAGATCTGACCCAAGTTTCAACTGGATGATCGTTACCGTCGCCATCTTTATCGCGTTTGATGGAATTAAGCTCCAATCGAAATCGCTTTCTAAGCTTATCGAATGGGCCGCAAAAAGGTCCTATTCAATCTATCTCCTACAATACGCAACGATTGAATTTGCCATCGACGTCATCTATATAGGCGCACTACACAGTGGCTACGCGACGCTCGCATGGCCGTTAAGGCTGATCACTTGGGTATCAGCGACAGTGCTGGCATATGGTACGGCACTGACAATAGCCTCGATCGTCGACACGTTCGTCATTGAACCCATTCAGACAAAGCTTAAGCAGCGCCGCCTGAAAACCGCAGGATAGATTAATTCAACTGCGAACGGAATTTCATATCAATTTGCATGATAATAGGCGGCTAAGATCAATATCCTAGCCGCCTCTCTTTTTAAACTCTAAATTCGGCAATTCGCGAACAGCGCTGCAGCTGTAAACATATTAAGAGCGACTCTTAAGCGCCTCAACCGCCTCGGAAATGGATGGCGCATCTTCAAATAAATCGTTCTGTATTTCCTTCGCAGGCGAGACGCCGCAGGCGGCGAGTAGCGAAGATTTAGCGCGATCGATAAACATAAACACCGCCGCTTTATAACCCTTTAGCTCGGCAACAAACGAATAAATGCTTGATGCGCCAAACGAAGACGGGCCATCATGATCAAGAAGCTGCTGATAAAACTTCAAGATTCTATCGCCCGACAACATTTGGGCAATCTCATCAATCGTCAAATGCTTGGACAAAATGCGCTGTAGCTCGCTTAGGAGTTCTTTGCGGTCTTCCTGATCTTCAAGATCAAGAACATCAAAAATGAGAAAGTCTGAAACAAAGAGCAGCATGGAACGGCCGGACTCTCCTTCGAATCTCCCCTGCTTGGCCCAATCCGCCATGATTCGATCAACCACTTGCAAATGCTTCTGCAGGCGCAGTTTCTCATCCTGCGCCATCACGCACATCGCAGAGTCCTTGCGAGATAAGCGGTATTCGTAAAGTGAATCAGAAAGAAGCTTTGTGCGAGAAGACCTTCCAAGCGTAGCGAACGAAAACACCTGGTCCTCGCCAAGAGTCAATCCGACAGGAAAATAGAGCTCATGGTCGCGCAAGAAGGAAAGGCGATAAGCTCCATTCCAGGGAAACGGCCTAGTCTTAGCATAAAAGACGAGCTTATCGCTGTAGCCGAAATACTCTTCATCATCTAATGACAACGTCGACGTAAGCCACGGATTGGAAAGCTCGATCGGAAAGGGATCGGCGGAGAACTTTAAGATATCCACCTGGCTGTCATTGTCGAAGGCCTGGCGAACGACATCACAGGCATTAGGCTTAAGCAAGTCATCGGCATCGACAAAAAGGATAATCTCGCCACGAGCCTTATCGATACCAAAGTTTCTAGCAACGGAAACTCCCCGGTTAACTTCGTGATAGATAGCAAATCGAGAATCGCGAGCGGCATACAAGTCGAGCAGCTCGCCCGACCCATCTGTGGATCCATCATCAACACAGATAATCTCGATATTGTTGTATGACTGAGCCGCAATCGAGTCGAGGGTATCCAGTAAGTAGCCGCCGACGTTATAAACAGGGACAACGATCGACAGCAACGGGCAATATAAATCAGACATATTAACGGCGGAGCTTTCTCTTCATCATACGAGCCACCATAGAGAAGCCGCCAGCAGCAAAATACTCGCGAATCGTATTGAGCTTACCGGAGCCCGTAAGCGAATACTGGACCTTAAGAAGATCGGCGTTCTCGGCAAAATCCTTTACACGAGCAAACTCACCAGGATTAAAGCCGTAGCGGTCAAACGGAGCTTCGGCACAAATAATGTTATTCGCCTGCAACTCGTCAGCCATTTCAGTAGAAAAGACGCTAATAAAATCGCGACGAAGTTCAGGCGCCAGCCTGTTAAGGTTCCAATCGTAGTTATAGAACTTCACTTTGGCACGAATGGGATCAAGCGCCGGCTTAAGATCAGGGCGGTCCTCATTTAGGAAGCGCGACATCTCATGATGCTCATCGCAAACACAAAACACCTTGCCCGGATTGTTCACCGAAGAATGTTCATTATCCTGACGATAGTGCAGGAACGCCTTTCCCGAATACATTGCGCGCCGTGCACAGGCAAGGACCTTAAAGGTGAAGCTCGTGTCCTGGAAGGACGCTCCTGGAGTAGGAAGAAACGAGATGTTATTGGAAGACAGAAAGTCCTTACGATACAGCGCAGACCAAATGGAAGGCTTGGCCCAGAATGCGTCGGGCGCATCGATGGGCTTATGTACGCCCATGCCGATCAGCTCTTGACTCATCGCGGGAAAATAGACGTCATGACGATTAAGCCTTGAACTATCGCGAGACGACCAATAGAGCCAGAAATTGCATTTAAAAAGATCGAGCTCGTTGTCCTCGGCCTGCTGAACCATAAACTCAAGCGCATCGGCATCCAAGAAATCGTCGGACTCAAGAATAGAAATATACTTACCCTTGGCGATTTCAAGACCACGATTCATGGAGTCGCCGTAGCCGGAATTTGGCTTATCAATAACAACGAATCGGGAATCTTCAGACGCAAATCTATTGATGATCTCCAAGGAAGAATCCGTAGAGCCATCGTTGATGCAGATGATTTCAATATCTTTGAGAGTCTGATTCTTAAGAGAGCTAAGGCACTCATCGAGATATTTCTCGA
The DNA here is from genome assembly GCA_958433005.1 of uncultured Collinsella sp. GTDB lineage: Bacteria > Actinomycetota > Coriobacteriia > Coriobacteriales > Coriobacteriaceae > Collinsella. The sequence goes on from CAUAWV010000009.1 coordinate 46,368, forward strand.
CATTGCAAATAGGCACGAGAACCGAAACGAGCGGCTGGTTTTGCGACACAATGACTCCAATACAAGCATGACACATATGGTATGCAACTCAAATGAATCGATTATAACAAATGGCCATGAACGAGACCGAATCCTCAAAGACCGCCACCTGCAAACAAGCAGACCATAAGCTACACTCAATACTGGAAGTTAAAGACCTATTGAAAAGCCCGCATTGGCGGCATGACCGAATAAGGTCTTTCAAATAACAACGACCCCGCTAAGGAGCATTCAGTGAAAAAAAGATATCCCGAGTTTGATGTCGCAAAAGCAATAGCACTTGCCGGCGTCATCATTGGCCACTCAATATATCTGGGGACACCAGATAGGCTTGCCTCCATATTCTACTCATTTGATATGCCTCTCTTTTTTATTGTCAGCGGATTCTTTAGCAAGCCCGAGGCTAAACTCACACCCGACTACGTTAAAAAGAATGCCAAATCGCTTCTGATGCCTTATCTGATTACCTGTATAGGCGTAATTGGATGCTCGTTCTTAGGGGCAGCCTTAACAGGGAAAACTAACCCAATAGAGATAGCAAACCACTGGTTTATGGCAAGCCTCTACGGCTGTGGAGGAATCACGCCCGCAACCCCGGCATTTGTATCCGCTATTGGAGCCCTTTGGTATCTCTTCGCGCTTTTCTTTGGCAAAATGCTCCTGACCGTCGTTAATCAATTTCGACATCCCACAATTTTGGTTCTGGGTTTTTTCTTCTGCGGCAACGTTCTGGCTCAAATCTTTTGGCTTCCTTGGAGCATCCTACAGGCGTTCAGTGCAACACTCTTTTTGTACATTGGACAGATCATTAGAAAGCACGCCCTACTCGATGAAAACTCAATCGAACCCATCTGCTGGTTGTTCATGGTGGGAATATGGGGCTACTCAGCCCTACGCTTTGGAAAGCTTTACATGGTGACAAACACCTACGTTAACGGGACACAGGATGTCATCGGGAGCATTTTGGTTCATTAGTGATTCTCAAGCTATGTCAAATGGCTTGCAAGCATATTCCACGCGTCACGAAGCCCATCGCTTGGATCGGAAAGTACACGCTCCCGCTCTTCTGCATGCATCTTATTGAGTTAAACGTGTTTCCCTACCAATATGTTTCCGGTATCGTCGAGAATCTTCCGCTAGCGCCGTGGATCGGATATCTTATTGTCCGCTTCGCTATCATTGCCTTACTTACGGGCATCTTATACGCGCTTCCACGCCCGATTTCCAAATGGTATTTCCAGTCAAAACAAAAGAGCACAACGGGACGATAAAACCTACATGCGCCCGCAAATGAGGACAGCGCCTCTATTCAATTGAGTAGAGGCGCATATCTTTTTCGCTTAAAACAAGCGAAAAACCAGGGGTGGAATCATCAATCGAATCAATACCCGTCCAGCCAGACTTATGATAGCCAGGCATATCCACACCATCGCGTCCGTTCTCGTCGTAATCTAAAACGAGAAGATACTTGGCACCAGCCTGTTTAACGTCGCGCGCAATCACCGAATCGTAAGAAATGCGATCAAGTCCATGGCGAATTTGCTTGCTGGCGATTGTCTCACCCTTGCCAAAAGAGCTGAACTTTCGATACATAAGATTTAGATCATTTAAGGCATATCCGTAGACGCTGCCGTCAAAGGGATTGTTGATAATCAGCTCAGCGCCGGCTATTTGCTTGACTTCGCCAAGGAACGCCAGCTCATCGGACGTCAGATTATTATCGATATCATTGATACTGTACATGTAATTGAACACGCTCTTGGTAAAACCGACCGGCGAATAATTGTTGACAGCAGGATTTACGCTTTCAGGCCAAAACAAACCGCAGACAATCAAAACGACGCAAAACGCCTGGGGAAGATATTTAGACGAACGACCTGCTCCATCAGAAGCGGAAAAAGCGTTCTGCACTTTGCCGAGGATGAAATCAAGCCCGAGCGTCGAAAGCGGAATACTGAACAGCGCAACCATCGCGGCGACGCGATATTGGTCTGTGTACCAAAAGCCGGTAAGGAAATGTCTGATAAAACCGTCTTGGGTGGCATCGACAACAAACAGAACCACGGAAAATAGGTAGACGAAGAAGTAACCACGGAAGGACCTATTGCCCAAGGCGCAGAGGCAACCAAGGACAACAAGACATGCAAGAAGAATACAGGGCGTATTCTCATTAAAGGAAAAGGAGAATGACCTCCACACGGCATCAAAGATGTATGTAAAGGAAGGCCAGTGGAAGTTGATGACCCCCTGCATAAAGCTTGCTTTTGTCATTAAAATCCAAATTATAGCAACAGCTAAAAGCACAAGGCAGCGTGATGCATAATAGGCAAACTTGGTCGAAATCGATTGCATGCGAAACAGCTGGCATTCAATTTGACCACCCACGCAAACAACAATCGAAGGAACTAAAAGAATGCCAAGCGTGAAAACCGCATTCGGTTGCAAAGCCACTAGAGCCACAATGCCAAAGAGCAAGGCCACAAGGACAGGACAATGAGTCGTGCAAACAGATCGAGGTTCTTCAAAGCTTTGCATAAACCAGATGAAAACAGCGGCAACAGCAGGAATGGCACAAAACGCAGCGAAATTTGGATAGACAGGCCCCCAATAGAGCAAAGTCCAAGGGAAGGCCGTCGAAGCAAGCGCTACAACAGCTGCGCAAACGCCCTTTCGCGCATCGCCCTTGGTAATAACCGCAATGAAGGACTGAATGCCCAAGGGCAATACAAACGCGACAAATACAAAATTAGTAAGGTTAATGGCCGCCATGACAGAAATATTGAACGTACGCGCCACAAGAGCAGCAACGATATGCCAAGCAGCAGGATAAAAACCGGCGCTTGCATTGGGGCTAAACGCCTCGGAACCGGCCTCGAGATACGAACCAACCGAGAGGATTGAATAGCTAGAGGCATGCTTCATACTCTGAATAACACTCAAATGAAACGAATTGTCATAAACCTGAAGAAAACTATCTGGAAGACCAATGCCGCGAACAAAGAGATAAGCCGACACGGGAATAGATAAGACAAGGGCGCACAGGTATGGCCGCAGAGAGACAATATCGGTGTCGAAAAAGGCGCTTCGTCCGTGAAAACGCAAATAGCAGGCCACGCCACTGACCACGGCAAATAGGAACAACGAGATCAATAAAGCAAAATAGCCCCCAGCGGCACCGGTAAACCGAAGAACAATGCCCATAAAGACCAAAAAGAAGACACTGATTACAGGGCCAAAGGAAAGAGACAGTTTAAAGGGGACTCCAAATGCCCGCGAAGCCAACATGCCCGGCAAAATCAATGCAACGGCCGCAATAAAAGCTTCGATGAACAACAGCGACCAACTCATGAAATACCTCACGAACGAAGTGAATAAACAATTTGAAAAGTAATTCTATTTCAAATGGACAACTCCCGGGAAATCATATATTAGACATAGCAAAACAGCCATATATAACCAAAAGCATAGAAGAAGAATGGGTGCCAAGACACTGAGAGTGCCATAGAAAAAAATAACACTGTGAGAAACTCAATACAGTAATGAGTGAGCCAAACAGTTTCATTTCCTCTTAGCATCAAGCGCCGCAGCCTGAACCAGCGAATTGAGGCGCTCTTCATGTTTTGACAGTCGTAATGAAATTACGAAATCACGGACCACTAGGACTGCTACAACATATAGAAAAACAAGATTTGATGCAGACATAAATCCTAATAAGTTTGAAAAAAAGGAGGCGATTTCCGGAAAAACACCAAGTACCACGAAGCTCGTACTAAATAAAAGCCAAAAAACAGAATCCAAAACCTGTATTTTGCATTTTTTGAGGTTGTGAACAACGAAAATAAAAACAATCACAGCGCAGACGACAAGAAACACGCGCAAGGAAGTTGACATGCAATCACCTAAACCATTGAACAATGAGAAGCGTGACGAATACTCGAATCATGTATTGGATCGACTTAATTGGATTTAAATAGCTCTCTCCACCCTGCCGTTCGCGCATAGATACCTGTATTTCCGACACCTTATAGCCTTGCCTGATAAAGAAGGCGATGGACTCGGGTTCAGGATTGAGCGTATCATTGCAAACATATTCTTTTAAAACGTCACGATTAAAAAGTCGAAATCCAGACGTTGGATCGCTAATCCTTTTACCAGTTAACATTTTAATGAGGAATGTAATCATTCTCGAGCCAAGCATGCGCATTGACACATCTTTGCGCATCGACAAAAAACGAGAACCAATTACTATGTCAGCGTTGTCGAATTGAGCCTTCGAAACAAGCTCTGAAATATACTCAGGCCGATGCTGTCCATCCGCATCGAATTGAACCATGTAGTCGTAATCATTCTCCAACGCATAACGAGCTGCTGTTTGAAATCCAACCGTCAAGCCACAGTTAATAAGCATATTAATTACATTGCATCCCAAACTCGTACAAAGTTCGAGAGTGCAATCCCGAGAGCCGTCGTTAATGACGACAAAGTCAAACTCCGGGGCCACTCTCTTTAATTCAAGAATGGTGCCCTCTATGCATTCCTCTTCGTTATAAGCAGGAATCGCAACAAGAACTTTTGGCAAATTCGTCACGTACGAACCGTCCTTTAATATCAACGCGATGTCTTCGCGGCATCATCTAAGTGATTCTTTATACATTCGATGATCAGAAAGATGATAACTCTTAGTACGATAGAAAATATACGGCTATTTGCACTCCTAACAGCATCCATATTAGTCTTCCGATAACCTAGACGCTTTGATAAAACTTAAACATCAGCCAAGCTGTTGTCGACAACAATTACAAGTGCGCCAGCTCGCTCGCAGAATCCGGCCAGTAAAAACAAGATGCACGCTGGAGTAAAAGCACAACCGAGACCCTTTCCTTCTTACGCAGGCACGAAGACTGAATGGAACAGGCATCGGTAGCGCGCCTCGGTGGCCTCCTTGGCCGGGCGCCACCAGGACTCGTTCTCGACGTACCAGTCGATGGTCTGCTTGAGGCCCTCGGCGAAGTCGGTGTGGGCCGGCCTCCAGCCCAGCTCGCGCCGCAGCTTCGTGCTGTCGATGGCGTAGCGGCGGTCGTGACCGGGGCGGTCGGCGACCCAGTCGAAGTCCCCGGGGTCGCGGCCCATCGCCTCCAGGATCATGCGCAGGACCGTGATGTTGTCCCTCTCGCCGTCCGCGCCGATGAGGTAGGTCTCCCCCATCCGCCCCTTGGTGAGGATGCCCCAGACGGCCGAGGAGTGGTCCTCGGTGTGGATCCAGTCGCGGACGTTCTCGCCGCGGCCGTAGAGCTTCGGCTTGACCCCGTCGATGATGTTGGTGATCTGCCTGGGGATGAACTTCTCCACGTGCTGGTAGGGGCCGTAGTTGTTGGAGCAGTTGGAGATCGTGGTGCGAAGGCCGTAGGTGCGGGTCCAGGCGCGGACCAGCATGTCGGAGGACGCCTTGGTGCTCGAGTACGGGCTGCTCGGGTGATACGGCGTCTCCTCGGTGAACTTCGCCGGGTCGTCGAGCGCGAGGTCGCCGTAGACCTCGTCGGTGGAGACGTGGTGGTAGCGGACGCCGTATTTGCGGACGGCCTCCAGCAGGCGGAAGGTTCCCTCGACGTTGGTGCGCAGGAACGGCTCGGGGTCTGCGATGGAGTTGTCGTTGTGGGACTCTGCGGCATAGTGCACGATGGCGTCGTGGCCCGGCACGATCTTATCGAGCAGCGCGGCGTCGCAGATGTCGCCCACGACGAGCTCCACGCGGTCGGAGGGCAGGCCGGAGATGTTCTCGGGGTTGCCGGCGTAGGTCAGCTTGTCCAGGACGGTGACGTGGACGTCCGGGTGGTTGTCCACGACGTAGTGCACGAAGTTGCTGCCGATGAAGCCGCAGCCGCCCGTGACGATGATGTTCCTGGGCTCAAAAATCTCAGACATTATTCACCTTATTTACACAGCCCGCTGCTCAAGGCACCTTACAAGCTGTTCCTCAGAATGAACAAACTCGAACGGTTCGTACTCTCCATATGCAGAAGGACGACTGATGGTAACGAGTTAGAGGTCAGAGGCGCCAAAGCGCACCTGCACCCCTCGCATCTATCTCGACAAGTTCCACGCCTGGTTTAATGGCCATGAGAATCAATAACTGAATCTAAAATCAATTGTTGCGGATCTTGGCAGACTTGACACTTAGAAATGTTCACTACGCACCGGCTCAGCGTCGGCGATATCGACATGTGGAATCTACAAAACAGTCTCACCGAGCAGATTTTATACACCTTGATTAACGCGAAGGCCGACCAGTTCTACGGCGAGGGCGCTAACAGCAGGAACGGATACCATGACCGCACGATCGAGATATGCACGCGGTCACTCAATCTGAGGATGCCGAAACTCAGGACCAAGCGCTTCTTCCCGGAGAACGTCCTCGAGGCTACCAGCGCAAGGAAGGGGCACTCGTCGTAATCGCGGCCATTGTGTACGTCGTCAGTATCAAGTTGAGGCAAAAAAACCAAACAAAACAATAAACAGACGGCTAGTCCCTAGCCGTAGCAAAAGCAGAGCAGAGCTTATCTGCCGAGTTAGCCCATGTATGCCCAAGCTCAACCAATTCCTGAATTGATTTTGATTGCTTGTTTAATACCGATCGGCTAGATGCCATCTGATACACAGCCATCTCAACCGACTCCGCACTCATCGATTTAATAATTGTCCCATAATCGCTACTCGGAATAAGCTCACGTGCCCCCCCGACGTCAGTAACAACAGCAGGACACCCGCATGCAGCTGCTTCTAGCAGTATTGTTGAAAATCCCTCAGAACGAGTTGGGAGACAAAGTAGATTGGACTGTTGAAGAAGAGCGGAGACATCAGATGCAGACAGACGTCCCACCCAGTGAAGCGACTCTCCCTGAGCCAGCTCAACCGCAGAAGTCATTGGTCCATCGCCCGCCAGGACAAAATGGACCCCGAGTTTATTAAGTCGATAGCTTTTCGAAGTGTCAATGATAGACTTGATTCCTTTTTCCGGAATAAATCGACCAACATAGGAAACTATAAGTGGGTCTTCGCTTAATCCAAGTTCATTTCTAAAATCGCGACCTGAAGACATGTTACGGTATTTCTCTGCATCAATTGCATTAGGGATGACGCCTTTGGCAGTAATCCCAAAATGACGAAGCCATTCAGCGCTTTTTTCAGATACACCGTAGTATGCTGGCTTATATCTTTTGCCCCTTAATGTAATAGCATGCTCATAAATGCGTACGAAAGGGTCAAGATACGGACTACTGAATGAAAGATGAGCTGATCCGTGATCAAGAACGACAGGCGTTAGACCTTTTCTTCGCGCATACTTCATGCCCAAAATTGAATGAAGATAGAACCGCGCATTTATCAAAACGCCGTCAACATCTTGGGATTCAAGCCATTTCCATAGATTACGGTTCTTCTCGTCATGCTTAGCAACTGGAAAGCGACCATCAACGAATGGAAAACAAGACAAGCGAAGGACCTTAACACCGCAATCGGTCTCAATGTCTATTCCAATTGAATTGGTATCGTTTGTAACAACAATTACCCTAGCACCCTTTTCCGTAAGGGCGTATGCCATATTACGCGTAAAGCTCTCAATTCCGCCCACATGAGGCGGATATTGAGCTGAAAAAATCACATATGTCAGCGCCATCTAATTTCCAGACTCCCAAATTTGCCCATCACCGAAATCAATTAGCAATGGTAAGTGTGTATGGCGATCCTCGGGAGCCGGGATACTCTTCCAGTCACCGTACATTGTTGTAAGGTAGCGCTCCGTGCATCTCGGAACGGGATATGATCTACCTTCAAACTTTGCCCGACAAGTCGGAAGAATATCATCGACTGGAACGGGAGCCATATTAGGCCAGGCAAGCGTCAGGCACTCATTGCTAATTTGTCCAACGTTATCATCGCCAATAGCGTTATCAAATCTGTCCTGATATTGGCGAGGATCCTTACAACGCATCCTTTCAATACCATGGAGCAAAACACAGACTGCCTTTTCGATTTCACCAAGCATGCCCTTATGCGGAACAGAAATACTCCCTGAATGGTATAGATAAGAAAGCCGTTGAGCGGAAGAAGCAGTTTTTATCTGTCGAGAACGCAAATTAGCATCAACATACAAATAATCGTAAGGAAATACATCTACGAAAATACCCATCGCAGATCCGGCGTCTCTTCCTTCTTGATTTTCAAACCTAGTACCGTCCATGTAAACTTTTGAAAACATAGCCGCGTAGCAATCTGTATTTTGTGAGTTATGAAGGGAAAACCCAGGCTGAAGCTCCTTAGGTGCAAGTTCACAAAAACGCTCATAATCTGAACGCATCATGCCGATATCAATATCATCATCCCAAGGAATAAAACCATTATGTCGCATGGCACCAAGGCAGGTTCCCCCGTCGAGCCACCAGTTGATATCAAATTTAGCACAAAGAGACGCGATCGCGTCTAATATTTTAAGTTCAGCCGCCTGTAAGTGCGACAATGCCTCAGAATCATTCATTTTAGAAAACCCATTCCAATTAACTATCTTGAGTATCAGCAGTGCTCTTGCGAACAGATCTATAGAGAAAGCCAAGTAAGATTGTGCAGGTCACAAAATAGCTAATAATAACTACATAGCTGGCACCATTTAATCCCGTTTGCGGAATCAAAACCCAAGACAAAGGGAACGAGACCAAACAACCGATGGTATTTCCAATAAAGCAACCAGACATATCACGAATACTAATTAGAAGGTCACTTAAAAATGCTACTAATGCTGTAAAAGCAGAGCTAAATAGGCCTGCATAAATTAAATAATCATAGCGAGAGATTGTGCCTCCGAAAACCATGCGGAGCAAATCGTTCCCAAAGAAAACGAAAACGCCAGCACACACCGCAAACAAGGCAAACATAGACAAAGCAACGGTAAAAACAAGTCGGAAAAAGCCCTGGACGTCTTTAGCCTCAAATCGTTCGGCAAATGACCCCAGAAGAGGGGCATAAACATATGAAGCGCAAGCTTGAATGATCACGATCGGCGTACAGACAGTCGCATAAATGCCAAGCGATGAGGAACCATAACACTCCCCTAAGAACTGACGAGAATATGTAACGACTACTGAACAGAGAGACATGCCGACTACGGCGGGCAGACATGACTGAAATAAATGTTTACTAGTCGAAAGATTAAAAGAAGGCAATACGTTCGTAAATCGAGATGCAATTTTATAGTCATAAATAATCACGGGATAGGTGGCAACTACCATGCCAAGCAATGCAATATCTAAGCTATCAAAAAATCCCAATCCAATAATAAAGGCAACAAGAAATAGGGTTGCTCGAATAATCATCGAGATACCGCAGTAGTCCATCCTTTGATGTTGCTGATCGACCCCGTGCAGCACATCAATAAAAACATCTCCAGCGCGAAAGGCCAGATAAAGCAATATAGCAATAAAACTATCTCTTGAACAAGTGAAGCACATATATATTAATGTAATTGCAAAGCCCAAGACGATGGTAACAATTCTAAAACCAACGTATTGCCTAGCCGATACCTTTTCATGAATGTCGGACACTTGGTATGATCTAATTCTAAAAAGACCAATTTGCGAAAAAATATTTGATACTGACATCGCCACTGAAAGCAATCCAGCGGCTCCGTAGGTACTAGAAAGCCTTGCTACAACAACGGTAATAAGCCATTGGCAGCCTGAATAGTATAAAGAACCGATAGAGTTCCATAGCATGTTTGACTTAAGTGACTTTTCTTTCAAGTGATCCTCTTACCCAAATTAACAACGCGCACCATTGAGACACATTGTATTTACTCTAGACAAAAATAATATCTATAGTCCAAAGCAACAAACAATCGCGTAAATGCCGCGTATCGAATGTAACATTAGTTACCCTATCGACATGAACACCCTTTTATCAGTCTAATTAATAGTCTTCGTTAATACGTAACAACCTTCGTTCCATAAGGAATATTATCGTAAATCCATTTTGCGTCCTGAATCTCAAGACGCACGCATCCGGCAGAGGACGGGACCCCCATCGTAGGATCCATCACGCGATTGCTGTTGACATAGTAGGGCGAAGAATGGAATAGGTAATCACCATAGAACTGCGTGTAGTAATAGCAAGTATATCCATGCCCAAAGGAGTATCCCTTACCGTAGACTTGATACTCCCCTATCACCGTAGGCGTGCTAGCTTTTCCCGTCGAACATACATATCGACGGTTTAAGGACCAGTTATTCCAGGATCCAGTGTAAATACTCGTAACGCAACGTGATGTATCGACAAGTATCAGCCAATTTGTATTGCTTGAATAACTTTGAGCCTTAGCATCCATATAGTCTGACACCCACGCGCCGTTGGCCATGAAGTAATTCCAGGATCCGTCCACAACGCGCCAGCCAGTAGCCATGGCGCCACTAGCGTCAAGCCAATACCAGGTACCCCCCAGGTTAAGCCACCCTGTTTGCATATAACCAGACGAATTCAAGTAATACCAAGATCCGTTAACGGAAACCCAGCCGGTTTTCATAACGTAGGCAGATGGGTCCAAATAGAACCAGGAGCCATCCTTGTACAGCCAGCCAGATCGTGCATAGCCAGCGGTCTCATCAAAGAAGTACCATTTTCCGTTAACGTTCTTCCATCCAGCGCAGGGGGAGCCATCGGTTGGATCAGCATAGAACTTGCACCCTCCAAGCGTCACAAACCCGTGAGCTTCGGCTAATTCACCATCACCGTTTGTTGTAAATAGCTTTCCACTACGCAACGCTCCACACAATGAGCAATCAGAACCAGCAAAAGCCTTAGACGGCTCATCCTGGACCGAGCCCTGGACATCTACCCATTCACGACAAGCAACAGCGCCTGAAGCTTTTGCATAATAGCTTTTCCCATTTACAGAAAAATGACCTAGCAGCATTTTACCGTCGGCGGCAGGATCGAGATAATAGTATTGGCTATTGTCCTTCAGCCATCCCGCCTTTACAATGCCCGACGCATGAGAAGGCTCAGCGTAATACCAGTCTCCATCGCTCATAAACCAGCCGAGTGACAGCGCTCCCGTTGAAGAAAAATGATATTGATTGGGTCCGATGACAAAAAAGCCGGTAGCCATTCTATTGTCATTTGCGACATCGAGCCAATACCAAACGCCATTCACCAAACGCCAGCCCGATGCAAGTGCGCCGGAACCGTCAGCGTAATACCAGTCCGTCCCATCAAACGCCCAACCAACAGCCATTGCGCCGGAATCCGATAAATAGTAACGAGACGAACCGACAGAAACGATTCCTCTAGACATAACACCATCATTGGCGGGATCAAGCCAATACCAGTTATTGCCAGTTTGAAGCCAGCCGGTTAAGACTTCACCATTGCTACCCCAATACCATAAACCGTTATCAAGGCACCATCCATTAATCAATCCATAGGTTCCAAGAAGATAAGGGTGCCCATCAATAACACGTCGACCAGTAGCCATAGAACAGCTGTTAAGGGAGTCAAACCAGTACCATTGGTCTCCAATAAACTGCCAGCCACTTGCCAAAGCGCCTGACGGACCCGCGTAATACCACTTATTTTCAGTAAAAATCCAGCCGCAGCTCATTGCGCCGTCACGAGCGGGGTCCAAGTAGTACAGCGAGTCGTCAATATTCTGCATTCCGGTCAAACGACAGCCATCTAGATAGTAATACCAGGACAAACCGTTCCATTGCCATCCAGATAGTTGTTCTGTAGTCGACGGGTCATGACTTTCGACAACCTGTAGGCTCGAATCTTCCGTTGTTTTGTCGGCACAATCGCTGGAGTCTTGAGAGCAACCGCCACCGACCAATGCTCCCGGCCCTCCTGTCGAGTCGCGCTCTACGACACCGTTATCCGCCCCCTCTTCCACGGCATAAGCAGTGCAAGAAAATGCGGGGGCTGTAACTGAGAGTAAGGCGGAAAATAGCATCAAGCGAATTACTCGCCAGCAAATTCGATGATCAATCCGAGCATTCATTTCAGGCCCCCCCAAACCGATATCGACCGCCTTGCAGCAAATCAATTAAATAAACGGACGAGCTGCGCCGATTACATTTCCCCTTGCGCCAATAGGATGAATTCCGACACCTTGATGAGGCCAGGAATCAATCATCAAGCCGCCGCCAAGTGCAATTGCGATATGCCCGCGATAATAAATCACATCGCCACGCTGAATTGAGTTCGTGCTCACGGGCATAAAGATATTGCTTCGATACCAATTCATGGAATTATAGGTTTGGCTTGGATCCCAGCGATGGTTATAAGGGTTGTAAACACCCATATCCATGCCAGTAGCATAAAGGCACTGCAAGACAAAACCAGAGCAATCAACAGCTCCACCGGGAGCGGTAGACCAAGGCTCAATATATTGCGTACCAATATACTCATAGGCGCGCTGGATAAAGGCGTTCACGCAATCTTCCCGCGTTGCTTCGACAGAAATGCGAGAAGGGGTCACATAGGTAAAGTATCCGGTGCAATAGCTAGGCAGCCGAACAGTCCAAGAACTGACCTGAGGATACTGGGATGGATTTTGCCAGCCAACTTTGTCGCACTGTCCATCGCTCCAGAAAACTCGACGAACGCCATCGATGGTCCTTGCGCCCGTTGCCATAGCGCCGCTGCCGTCTAACCAATACCACTTACCCGAATCTTTAAGCCAGCCAACGTGCATGCTTCCATTGGACTCAAGGTAATACCATGTTCCATTCAGGCATTTCCAACCAGTTGCCATTTTTCCGTCAGCGTTTAGGCAATACCATGCACCGCCAGTAAAAACCCATCCGGTCTTCATCACGCCAGAATCGGCATCAAGCCAATACCAATCGCCGTCAATCTGCAGCCATCCAAGATGAATGGCACCCGTTTCGGGCTCAGCGTAAAACCTAAGGTTTGCGACATTAACCCAGCCGGACGCAACCTGCCAACCATCAGCTCCAGCGGTTTTTAGGATAGTGCCGTTTTCGCGAATCACATCCTTGCAAAGATATCCATTATCATTAGCGTATCTTTGAACGCCGTCATTAACGGTAACCCAGCTTGAAACCACAAGCCTACCGCTCTGGTTTGCAAAACAATCGTTACCGCCCACCTCAAATAAGCCCGTTTTCATGAGATGGCTAACAGGGTCCAGGTAATACCAGCTCGTGCCCTCTTTATACCAGCCAGAAATTAGTGCACCAGATCGGGAGGCGAAATACCAGCCGTCCTCGACCTGGGTCCAACCAACAGCCATAGCCCCGTTAGGCTTTAAATAATAAGCTGCATTGCCAAGGTCTAAATACCCAACGGACATCTTACCATCGGAGGCTGGGTCGAGATAATACCAAGCGCCGTTAACGAGTTTCCAGCCAGTGGCCGCAATACCGTTAGAGCAGTAATACCAATCTACTCCGTCTTTGTACCATCCATTTGCGAGGCCATAGTCACCAAAAATGTAGGTTCTTCCATCAATCTTTTGACGACCCTTAAACATGATGAACGTCTGTGGGTCAAAATAATAGCGAGCCCCACCTATCGTTTGCCATGACGAAGCAAGGGCACCCGATGAATAAGCCCAGTACCAATTCCCGTCAACGAGAATCCAGCCGGTTTTCATAGCACCAGTGGCATCTAAATAGTATTTCCCGCTCCCGAGGTCGACAAAACCAACCTGCATTACATGGGTGGCAGGATCCAGGTAATACCATGTGCCGTTTTGGTAAAACCAACCAGCAGCTAAATCGCCTCCAGCATTGGCATAAAAACATTTTCCATCTGAGTTGCGTAGCCAGCAGTTCTGATATAGCGCGCCAAAAGGCGTTGCGGCATTACCGTCGTTCGCATAAAACGAAGTAGTTGATCCGCCAGCATCGGTCACATTGAAATAACCTGTCTGCATTGCACCATCATTGGCAGGATCTAGCCAATACCAATAGCCCCCGCTTTGCAGCCAGCCAGTTTGGTGTTTACCGTTTTTTCCGTAATACCAAACTCCAGACGACTCGTCTCGTTGCCAGCCATCTTTTATGACGGAAGAATTATCAGGTTGCAAATCATCGGAAACCACAGAAGAAAAATGGCTCTTCGGGGGTTTGTGTGGGTTAGCCGCCCGGTAAAAGTGCCCGCCTAGCA
>CAUAWV010000010.1 GCA_958433005.1 uncultured Collinsella sp.
CCCTTGAAGTTGAACGTCAGATTGTCCAAATGCGGCCCGCGCAGCGTCGGCCGGTTACGGCGTTTGGAAAACGCCGTAACCTACAAAATGAGCATGGCGTCGCCAAAGCTGAAGAAGCGGTAGCGCTCCTCGATGGCGGCGGCATAGGCATCCATGATCTGGTCGCGGGTGGCAAGTGCGCTCACGAGCATCATGAGCGTGGAGCGCGGCACGTGGAAGTTCGTGATCAGCGCGTCGACCACGTGATAGGTCGAGCCGGGCATGAGGTAGAGCTGCGTCGTCGCGTTCTCGCGCACCACGATGTCGCCGCGGCCGAGCGTGTCGGCCCCATCCTCGCGGCCCTCAAAATAGCGCGCCGTCACGGCCGGATCAGACACCGGTGCCTCAGCGTCAAAGGCGCTCTCGAGCGAGCGTACTGCGGTGGTGCCGACGGCGATCACGCGGTGCCCCTCGGCCTTCGCCTTATGCACGGCGTCGACAACCTCCTGTGACACGTGGTAGCGCTCGGTGTGCATGACGTGCTGCGTGGGGTCGTCCTCCTCCACCAGACGGAAGGTATCAATACCCACCTCGAGCTCGACGGCGGCAAACTTCGCGCCCTTGGCCTCGATAGCGGCCATGAGCTCGGGGGTAAAGTGCAGACCCGCCGTAGGAGCGGCAGCCGAGTGCTCCTCCTTCATGGCGTAGACGGTCTGGTACTTCTCGGGATCGCCCTCGTAATCGGTAATGTAGGGCGGCAGCGGCACGTGACCGGCAGCATGAATGGCCTCGTCGAGCGTGCGCGGCTCGCCGGCGGCATTGCAGCCGGCCGGCTCAAAGCGCACCAGACGGCCTCCGCGGCTATCAGTGACAAAGTCGATGACCTCGGCCGTCAGCACCACGGGAGCCCCCTCGGGCGCATGGGCGCCACCGGCGCGATACTCAATCTGAGCACCGGGCTTCAGGCGCTTACCCGGCTTGACCAGGCACTCCCAAACGTGGCCCAGCGGGTCAACATCCTCACGGCGCTTGAGCAGCAGCGTCTCGACCACGCCACCCGAGCCGGCTTTGCGACCGATCAGGCGGGCCGGCATCACACGCGTCTTGTTGATGACGAGCACATCGCCCGGCTCGATATAGTCGATGATGTCGCGGAAGATGCGGTGCTCAACGGTACCGCCGTGCTCCAGCGGCTTCCCCGCCTGGGAGCCTTTGCGATCCACCACCAGCAGGCGGCAGGAGTCGCGCGGCTCGGCAGGAGCCTGGGCAATCAGTTCCTCAGGAAGGTTGTAGTCAAAATCATCGGTACGCATAGACACGTCGGATACTCCTTATATAGCTAAAGTCCGCTCTACATCCTAGCAGGCTGACGTCCCAAACGAACTACTTTTTGGCGGCTTTGCGCTCGTCGCGGATGCGGGCGCGGTCCATGGCCGCCTCGACAGCAGAAAAGCGGCAGCCGCAGTAGTTCTGTCGATACATGCCCAGTTCGCGCGAACGGCGCGTAGCCTCGGGATAATACGGGCGAAAATCGCGAATCACCGGGGTGAGCCCATGGGCGGCCGCCAAACGCTCAAGCACGTCATTGCAGGTGTCGAACAGCTGATACGGCGAGACGGCGAGCGTCGTACCCACATATTCAAACCTGCGCTCCTGGGCAACGCGGCATGCCTCGGCCAAGCGCAAGGCATAGCACGAGCGACAGCGACGGGGCCGATCGGCACCCAGCGGGGCCACGCCGGCCTCCCAGCGCTCGCGGTCCTCCCCCGCCTCGATGAGCTCGATGTCGCCATCGGCACACCACCGGCGCAGCTCGTCCAGACGCCGCCGCCATTCATCGCGCGGTTGAATATTGGGATTGGTCCAGCAAATCGTGGGCTCAAACCCCTCCTCGCGCAGCAGGCGAACCGGCTCAAGCGAGCATGGTGCACAGCACGCATGCAGCAACAACGACTTCATCGACATCCCCGTCCCAGAAAACTCACCCCGACATCATGGCAGCTAAAATAGCCCCGTCCCAAAAAGACTACTTTGCGAAAAAGCGCACGCCAAAGGACGTATCCTCGCAGGCGACGATACGGCGGTCGCGCAGAATGGTCCGCACGTAATACCAATCACCCACACAGCCCGACAAGTGCAGACCAGCCGCCAGGTAGCACAGCAGCGGATAGTCCGAGAACGCAAACCCCAGGGCAAATGCTGTCGTCACAACAACCGTCGGCGCCAGGCAAACCGCCATGTACCGCCGGCGCGAATACACAACGCCCTCGGCGCAGGCATAGATCATCGCCGTCTCGCGATTCGCCCCAAAGGTCACCTGCGCGCCCGCAGGCGCCAGCAGCTTAAAAAACACCGCATGCACCAGCTCGTGCACGGCAAACGATGCCATTGAGACCGCAGCCAAGCCGACTATCCAGCCCACGACAGCCATCCAGCCGCCCGCCTCAGCCGCGTCCAAGTCCGCAGGCCCGCCCAACAGCATAAACACCGGCACCAGGCACACGGCAAACACCGCGATCACGGCCATCCCCCACACGAAGCAAGCGTGTAGAAAATCCTCGTCCTCAAACGCATGTATGTTGGAAATCTCATTCATAGCATCTTAGGATAGCGCCCCTGCCACGCACCCGCCCGCATGTGCGATAATGTCGAACGATATGCACGAATTGACCACCGCGCCGCCGAACCCCGTGCCCGGCCGCGCTCTTACCTATATGCGAAGGAGTCCCATGGCATCCAAATACTCCATGAACGACCGTCCCAGCTGGCCGCGCCGCGCCATCGTTACCGCCGGCGAGCCCTACGGCAACAAGGGTCTGCACTTTGGCCACGTCGGCGGCGTCTTTGTCCCGGCTGACTTCTTCGCCCGCTTCCTGCGCGACCGCCTGGGCCGCGAAAACGTCATCTTCACCTCGGGCACCGACTGCTACGGTTCGCCCATCATGGAGAGCTACCGCAAGCTCAAGGAGAACGAGGGCTACGACAAGTCCATCGGCGAGTATGTCGAGTCCAATCACTCCCGCCAGGCCGCGACCCTCAACAACTACAACATCAGCTGCGACATCTACGGCGGCTCGGGCCTTGAGCCGGCGGCCCAGATCCACAACGAGGTGACTGCCGAGATTATCGAGCGCCTGCACGAGCAGGGCACCATCTCCAAGCGCTCCACGCTGCAGTTCTACGATGCCAAGGCCGGCACGTTCCTCAACGGCCGCCAGGTCATCGGCCGCTGCCCCATCCAGGGCTGCAAGTCCGAGAAGGCTTATGCCGACGAGTGCGATCTGGGCCACCAGTTTGAGCCCGAGGAGCTCATCGCGCCCAAGAGCCAGCTCACCGGCGAGGTGCCCGAGCTGCGCCCGGTCGACAATCTCTACTTTGACCTGCCGGCCTACCTCGACTTTATGAAGACCTACACCGCCAAGCTCGCCCAGAACCCGCAGGTTCGCTCCGTGGTCTCCAAGACCATGGAGGAGTGGCTGCTGCCGGCTCAGCTCTACATCCAGAACAAGTTCCGCGAGGCCTTCGATGCCGTCGAGGACCAGCTCCCCGAGCACACCGTGCTGGAGCCCGAGGGCAACAAGAGCAGCTTTACCGTCACCTTCCCCAGCTGGAAGGAGCGCGACGACGCCCACGCGGTGCTCGCCAACGGTGGCGTGCGCTTCCGCAGCGGCAAGGCACTCGTGCCCTTCCGCATCACCGGCAACATCGACTGGGGCGTTCCGGTGCCCGAGGTCGATGGCGTCTCCGACGTCACCTGCTGGTGCTGGCCCGAGAGCCTGTGGGCGCCCATCAGCTATACGCGTACCGTGCTCGCGCGCGATGCCAAGGCCGCCGGCGTGACCGAGGGCGTCGCCGCCCAGGATGCCGCCCTCATGGGCGAGCCCGCCGCCGACTCCACGCAGGTGCCCGCACCCACCTACCAGCACAGCTCGCTCGACTGGCGCGACTGGTGGTGCTCTGACGACGCTCAGATTTACCAGTTCATCGGTCAGGACAACATCTATTTCTACTGCATCGCGCAGACCGCCATGTGGGAGGCCCTGGGCTGGGACCTCACGCAGAGCACCGTCAGCGCCTGCTACCACCTGCTCTACATGGGCAAAAAGGCCAGCTCGTCCTCGCAGACGCCTCCCCCGCCGGCAGACGACCTGCTCAACCACTATACCTGCGAGCAGATGCGCGCGCACTGGCTGTCGCTCGGCCTATCCGAAAAGCCGGTGAGCTTTAGCCCCAAGGCATACGACACGCGTGTGACCGGCAAGGACAAGGACGGCAACGAGGTACGCGCCTGCGACGACAAGCGCGTTATCGACCCGGCCCTTAAGGAGAGCGCGCTGCTGACCGGCGTGTTCAACCGTCTGGCCCGCAGCTGCTTCTACGGCGTCGCCGTCAAGGAAGGCGACGAGAGCCCCTACCGCAACGGCTGCATCCCCGCCGGTGCCGCTTCTGACACCGTGGTCGAAGCCGCCGAGCAGGCAGCTCTCGCCTTTGAGCAGGCTATGTACAAGTTCGAGACGCACCGCGCGCTTGCCGTGTGCGACGACTACCTGCGCGCCGCCAACAAGCGCTGGAGCGACGCTTCCAAGGCCGCCAACAAGCTCGAGGGTAACGAGGCAAACGCCGCAATGACGCAGGCGCTCGTCGACGCCTTTACCGAGCTGCGCGTGGTGACCGTGCTCATGCACGGCATCGTCCCTGCCGGCTGCGAGCTCATCTGCGAGTACTTCGACATCGACCCGGTCGCCTTCTTTAGCTGGGATAACATCTTCGCCTCCACGGATGAGTTTGTGGAGAGCTTGGGCGAGAAGCCCGGCGAGCACCGCGTAAAGCCGCTGCCCCAGCGCTTCGACTTCTTTAGCAAGCACGAGAGCCAGTACTAAACACTCGACATGTAATGGAATGGGAAGGAAAGACGGATGTCCAAGCCGCGTCGTCGTAAGCAGAAAAAGCAGGTCAAGGCCGAGCTCAAGCTCAGGCAGTTTGCCGCCACCGAGCTTTCCGACCAGCTTGCCGCCCTTCCTTGCGCCGCCGACCTGCCGCGCTTTATGGTCGACACGGTCGCCGGCGCCTATGCGCCCGCCGATGCCGAGCTCATGATCGAGGGCTTCGGCGCCGCGGCCACACGCCCGGTCACGCTGCGCGCCAACACGCTCAAGGCAACCGCCGAGGACATCGCTGCGGCGCTCGATGCCGCCGGCATCGCCCACAACGCTGTCGCCTGGTACCCGGACGCCTTTATCCTGCCCGAGGCCCAGGTTTCCGATCTGTGGGATCTCGACATCTACCGCGACGGCAAAATCTACCTGCAGAGCCTGTCGTCCATGATGCCGCCGCTGGTCCTGGGCGCACAGGCAGGCGAGGACATCCTGGACATGTGCGCAGCCCCCGGTGGCAAGACGACGCAGATCGCCGCCCTCACGCAGGGGCAGGCGCACCTTACCGCCTGCGAGATGAACATTCCCCGCGCCGAGAAGCTCGAAGCCAACCTCCACCGCCAAGGCGCAAAAAACGTGCCCGTCATGCGCATCGACGCACGCGAGCTCGACGAGTTCTTCCGCTTTGACCGCATCCTGCTCGACGCCCCCTGCACCGGCACGGGCACCGTCATCAGCGGCAACGAGAAAAGCCTGCGCGGCCTGACCGAGCAGCTGCTGAGCAAGTGTGCCCGCTCGCAGCGAGCACTTCTGGACCGCGCCATGGGAGCCCTTAAACCGGGCGGCACGCTCGTCTATTCGACTTGTTCGATCTTGCCGCAGGAAAACGAGGACGCCCTGCAAGAGGCCCTCGACAAGCACATGGATTGCGAGCTTATCCCCCTCGACGGCACGCCGAGCGAAAGTGAAACGCGCCGTGCTCAGGAAGTTGGCGAAGAGCCACGCATCGAGTGCAACGCCCTCACCGAGGCCATCGCCGCCAGCCACGTCTCGTCCGTCGCCAACGGTATGCCCGGCACGCTGACCATTCCGCCTAGCCGCGACTTTGAGGGCTTCTACATTGCCCTGATCCGAAAACGCAGCTAGCGCACGGATCCAAAACTCAACAAGCTATCTCTGTGCGCGTTTGCCCTGCTGGTCGCGATGCTGTTTAAGCATCGTGCGCTCCTTGCGTTCGGCCCTTTTGCCCTTAATGGCCGTGACCACAAAGTAGATGACCGCGGCGGCTACGATTGCGCCCACGCATAGGCCAATCGAGCCCAACATTGCCGAAAATTCCATACCGCGTCACCTCTCTTTTAAACGGGACTTTCAAGATAGCACCCCGATCACCGCCACCACAGCTCCTTCACGTTCGCCGCCCTTCGGTCTAACGGAGGACGCGGCGGGGAAAAATCAACTCGTCAAACGGTTTAGCATTCGCAATTCCGGCTGCATCGCGCCGGCCGTCATCACATAGAATCGAGCTTCCATGGATACCCTCAACGATCTAAATGAGCGCGTCGACGCCTTCGTCGGCACCAGCTCTTTCGACACGCCTGCCGCGGCAAACGACCAAGCCCCCATCGATGTGCCCGCCGAGGTTCACGAGGACATTGTCGCCTCGGTCGATTTCTCCGAGGTCGAGCTCGCAGACGAGTTCACCGAACCCCAGGTAGCTGTGACCCCCAACGGACTGCTTCCCATGGAGCCGCTGCCCATCGACGGGCGCCTGCGCAAGGCGGCCCTTCGCATGCCTGACGAGATTGAGGAGGCCAGCGGCTTCACGCTCTTCGGCCGTCGTATCAAATCGCTCATCTACACCACCGACGTCGCGGTCATCCGCAACTCCAACGCCGATGCCGTCTTTGCCGTTTACCCCTTCACGCCGCAGCCCGCCATTACGCAGGCGCTGCTGACCGTCGCCGAGTGCCCGGTCTTCGTAGGCGTGGGCGGTGGCACCACCACCGGCAAGCGCTCCGTTCAGATGGCAGCCGTCTCCGAGATGCAGGGCGCGGCGGGCTGCGTGGTCAACTCCCCCGCCACCGCCGAGATGGTCGAGCACATCACCAACATCGCCGACATCCCCGTCATCGCCACGGTCGTACGTTGCGACGACGATGCTCACGCAAAGGTGCGCGCCGGCGCCAAGATTCTTAACATCGCCGCTGGCAAAAACACGCCGCAGGTCCTGCGTGAACTGCGCGAGCACTATCCCAACCTGCCGCTCATCGCGCCGGGCGGCAAGACGCCCGAGAGCATCCGCGAGACCATCGCTGCCGGCGCCAACGCCATCATCTGGACGCCGCCTTCGGCACAGCAGCTACAGACCGACATGATGCAGCGTTATCGCAAGATGAAGGAAGACGCCACACCTGTCATCTCGCACGACGATGTGCCCATTATCGACCAGGTCTCCGCCGCCGAGGTCAGCCAGGTCGAGAACATGAATCCCGACGTGCCGATTCCCGACGAGGTCATCGAGCGCGTCGCTTCGATCCACGAGCGCGTCGAGGAGCGTCGCGCCAACCGCGGGCTCAAGCCCTCACTGCACGGCTTTTTCTTCCGAGGAAAGAAACGCTAACCCCAACAGCAAGGCCCGCCCCACAAACGTGAGGCGGGCCGTTTTCGTTTGAGCAATCATGCAGCGATGTGATGGGGCAAATTAATCCACGCGCTTGTCGCCCATAAAGAAGAGCGCCACCGTACCAGGTCCGGTATGCGAGCCAATCAGAGTACCGATGTTATTGATCTCAATCTTGCCTTTAAGCTGCGGAACCTGTTCCTCAATCAGCGCCGCAACTGCCTCGGCATCCTCGCGGCACGCCGAGTGCGACATGATGCACTTACCCGAATAATCCGCACCGTCCTGCACGTGTGCCATCATGGTCTTAGCCATCTCGGAAATCGCGCGCTTCTTAGTGCGAATCTTCTCACGTGGCGACAGCTTACCTTCGCAATCGACCGTCATAAGTGGGCAAATCTTAAGCGCCGTGCCGATGATCGCGCTCGCAGCCGAAATGCGACCGCCGCGCAGGTAGCTCGACAGATCGGTCGAGAAGAACCAGTGGTGCAGGTTGAGCTTATGCTCCTCGATCCAAGCGGCCGTCTCGTCGAGTGAAGCCCCGCTATCGCGCACGTCGGCGGCACATTCCGCCAGCAGGCCAAAGCCCGAAGACGCTGCCAGCGAATCGATGACGCGCACCTTGCCGCCCTGGGGATAGCGATCCGCGAGCATCTGCGCCGCAACGCAGGCCGATCCATACGTGCCCGAAATACCCGACGACAACGTCAGGTGCAGCACGTCTTTGCCCTCGGCAACAAGCGGCTCCCAAAACTCTTCGTACTCACCCACGCTCACCTGAGACGTCTTGGGCATGGCGCCCGCGGATATCTGGGCAAAAAACTCGTCCGGCGTAATCGACTGATACAGATCGTCCGTATAGACAACATCGTCGATCTCGTAATGAAAACACACGACGGGGATATTGCGCGATTCAAAGAACTCACGGGTTCGATCGGCGGCAGATTCACAGGTCAGGACAAAATCACTCATATGAGGCTCCTTAAGTATTGCTGCGCAAATTATCGCACAGCAAGCCTAAATACGATACAAATGTCCGCTATTTACCAATGCGAACCATTTGCATCCAATATCTTTATCATGAACATCCCCATCCCCCGCCATGGGCCAACGTGGGCAAAATCACCCGCTTCGTCTCCACTCAACCGCCATATCTACCTCCACTAAATCGATTTAGCAAACCGTTCGGCTAACAATTCGGCCGCCCATCCCCAATCGAAACAAAAGCGGCGCATACTGATAAACGTTTGACACTGTTTATCAGTTTTACCAGCCCTATCGGAAGGTGTTTCATGGTCGCATTCGATCGCAATCCGCAAGACTTCAAGTATCTGCGCCTGCTGTCGAGACAGTTCCCCACCGAACAATCCGCATTTACCGAAATTATCAACCTCTCGGCCATCCTCAACCTACCCAAAGGCACCGAGCATTTTATGAGCGACGTGCATGGCGAGTACGAAGCCTTTATGCACATCCTCAACAACTGCTCGGGCGTCGTGCGCGAACATGTCGACGAGATTTTTGGCGACACGCTTTCCTTTGACGAAAAGGGCGAGCTGTGCACGCTCATCTACTACCCGCGCGAGAAGATCGACCTGGTCCGCAGCCGGCGCGAAGACTCGCCCACCTGGTACAGGACGATGCTTGACCAGCTCATCATGGTCGCCCGCTCGCTTTCGAGCCGCTATACGCGCTCCAAGGTGCGTAAGGCCATCCCACGCGATTACGCCTACATCATCGACGAGCTGCTGCACACGCATCCGGACGAGAACAACTATCGCGTGCGTTATCACGAGCGCATCGTGGAGTCCATTCTGGAGACCGCCAGCGCCGACGACTTTATCGAGTCGCTCGCCTCGCTCATCAAGCGCCTGGCCGTCGACCACCTGCACCTGGTGGGCGACATCTTCGACCGCGGCGGCGGCGCTGCCAAGATTATGGACCGCCTGCTCACCTACCATTCACTCGACATCCAGTGGGGCAACCACGACCTGCTGTGGATGGGCGCTGCGGCCGGTGAGCCCGCCTGCATCGCAACGGTGCTGCGCAACAACCTACGCTACGACAACTACGAGATCCTGGAGAACGACTACGGCATCTCGCTGCGTGAGCTTGTCGCCTTTGCCGATGCCACCTACACCGCCGGTGAGTCCATCACCCCACTGATCAAGGCCATCAACGTCCTGCTCTTTAAGCTCGAGGGCCAGATTATCCAGCGCCATCCCGAGTTCGACATGACCGACCGTCTGTTACTCGACAAGATCGATCACGGCACCGGCACGGTCACGCTCGCCGACGGCAGCGTGTGGCCGCTCACGACCAACGACTTCCCCACCGTCGACCCGGCGGACCCCTATACGCTCACGTCTCAGGAGCAGCACATCATCGACAAGCTCGTGTCCGAGTTTGTCACCGCCGATCACCTGCATCGCCATATCGATTTCCTCTATTCCCACGGCTCGATGTACAAGGTCGCCAACGGCAACCTGCTGTTCCACGGCTGCGTGCCGCTCAACGAAGACGGCACCTTTAGCAGCATGAACTGCCTGGGCACCTGGCACGCTGGCCGCGATTATCTCGATTTTTGCGACCACATCGCCCGCCGCGCCTGGCGCGTGGGCGACCGCGACGCTCTCGACTGGATGTGGTACCTGTGGATTGGCTTTAACTCACCCGCCAGCGGACGCCTGGTGCGTACCTTTGAGCGCGCCTATATCGCCGACAAGAGCACCTGGGTCGAGCCGATGGACCCGTACTTTACGCTTACCAAGTCGCCCTCGGTCTGCGACGACATCATGCGCGAGTTTGGCGTCGCGCCCATGGCATGCTCACCGACCGGTCACATCATCAACGGCCACACGCCCGTTAAAACCACCAAGGGCGAGCAGCCCATCCGCGCCGAGGGCAAGCTGCTGGTCATCGATGGCGGATTCTGCCGCGCTTACCATCCCAAGACGGGCATCGCCGGCTACACGCTTATCTCGAGCTCGCGAGGATGCCGCCTCAAGTCGCACCAGGCCTTTACCACCGTTGCCGAGGCACTCACGCGCAACGTGGACATCGAAAGCGAGACCAACCGCTTTGACGAGGCCGACCGCCGCCGCATGGTGAGCGACACCGATACCGGCGCCAAGATCCGCAGCCAGATCCAGGATCTGCGCCAGCTGCTCGATGCATATAGAAACGGTGCTATCGAGGAGCGCGTCTAGCCCCACCCGCGGGGATTGGCTAAACTTGCTGAGTTTGTCATCCCCGCGGCGCCCCGGCGCCACCATAAGGCAGGTACCATGCAAAAGCTCCTTGCGCAGATCATGAAGTTTGGCGTCGTCGGCGTCATTGCCACGGTCATCGACTTTGGCATTATGAATCTGCTCCACTACGGTCTGGGCCTTAACATCCTAATCGCCAACACCAGCGGCTTTATCATCTCACTCATCTTTAACTACCTCGCAAGCATGAAATACGTGTTTGCGCACAAGGAAGGCATAAGCCGCCGCCGCGAGTTCATTATCTTTGTCGTGCTGTCCGTGATCGGCCTGGCACTCAACGACGGTATCGTGTTGACACTCAACGCCGGCCTGGGACTCGAGGCCAATATCGCCAAGATCTGCGCCACCGCGCTTGTCATGGTCTACAACTTTGTGACCCGAAAGATCTTCCTGGAAGGCGACGAGACCAAGTAACTCGCAACCTTACAGCTTTACAATGCCCACGGATGACGCGCGTCGAGCGCCGTGTTGTTCGCGGGCATTGCTCGTTTACGGGCAAGTTTTCAACGTTTGCGGATTAGCTCTTGAAAATTTGGCGAGTTCGTATAGTTCTTGGCAAGGACCTTACGTTTCCCTTGCAAAAGCTCTAAAGTATCCTCTGCTCGATTCATCAACGCATTGGATGTGATTACGTGCGCAAGGCACTGGCACAACCTCATACCAAGCAGTTCCTCAAGTTCGCTGTCGTGGGTCTTGTCTCCTTTGGCATCGACTGGGGTATGCTCATTGCGCTCGTCGAGCTGTTTCACCTCGACTTCTTGATGAGCACCACGGTTTCGTTCATCACGTCCGTCGTGGTCAACTACTGGCTCAGCATGAAGTACGTGTTCGACCACCGCGAGGGCATGAGCCGCAAGCGCGAGTTCACGATCTTCACCATCCTGTCGGTGATCGGCCTGGGCCTCAACGACCTGTACATGTTTGTGGGCGTCACGTTTTTGAGCATCGGCTACCAGGCCATGAAGGCCATCGCCACGTTCCTCGTCACCTGGTACAACTACTTCAGCCGCCGCTTCTTCCTCGAGGGCGCACGGTCGTAGTCGATTCACTATTTGCTTGAATGTAAAACCGGTTGGAATTCCCGTTCCAACCGGTTTTTTTGTTTGCCGAGAGACCCGGCGACCCAGTCCCATTCGCATGAAAAACGGGCGGCCCGGATGTTTGTCCGAACCGCCCGTCTGGCGCACTATGTCGAGGTCCCTAGCCTGTAACGTAATACCAGACCACGTTGTCGCCATTGGAGAGAACGTAGTTACTGCAGGCCGTCATGGGCGTTGTGCCGTTGACGGAGTACATCCAGCCGCTCGTGCCACCGTGCTGTTTCTCGGCCAAACCACCAATCGCGGAGACATACGTGCCGTACGACGAGCCATGTGCGTTAACGGAAAGGCCCAGCGCGCACAGGGCATCATAGACGGTAGCGCCTTCGTTAAAGGTAAAGGTGCCACCAGAAGACACAGGATTGCCCACAGCGCTCGATGTGACCGAAACCGTCACTGTTACGTAGCTGGACTCCTGCGAGCCGCTCTGGCCGCCCGAGGAGGCGTTTCCACCATTAGAGGATGAGGCTCCATCAGACGACTGGCCACCGCCAGACGCATTGGAAGTATCACCGGCTCCCGTATTTTGGGCAGCGGATTTATCGCCAGACTTCTTGCCGTCCTGGTCCTCGGACTTCTTGTTATCCGAGTTCTTGTCCGATTCCTTGTTTGAAGACTCGGAATCGTCCTTGGACTTGGACTCATCAGAATGCTTGGACTCATCTTTTGCGTCATTCGATGACTTGGAATCCTTGGAACTGGCCTCGCCCGAAGTCGTAGTCGAGCCAGACACCTTGGTGTCCTTGGTGACGACGCTCTCCCCCGTCACGGTCTGAATGATCCAGTCGATGGACCAGGCACCGCTCTCGGAAGGATGGACGAAACCCAGCGAGACGACGATCAGAATGGTGCACGCGGCAGTCAGGACGCCGAGGAACGTCTTGCGACGAAGGGCGGACGCCGCCGAAGCGGCGCCCTGTTGCTTTGCATCGTCAAGCTGGATAAACGAGGAATCTGGTTGCTTGGGGTCAGCGTCCTTGGATTTATTGGACACAGCCCTCACCTACCGACGTTTGGTGAACACGAACACGCCGACGATGGCGAGACCGATGACGCCGGCGGCAACGCCAACAATGGCGAGCGGGTTGGTGCCAGCCTCCTGCTCGGAGGCACTAGAGGACTTCTTAGCAGTGGTCGTGGAAGCAGCACCCGTATCGGACTTGGAATCGGACTTCTTGTCGGACTTGCTGTCCTTCTTGTCAGACTTCTTCTCGTCCTTCTTATCGGACCTATCGGTGTCCTTCTTGTCGGACTTGTTGTCCTTGGTCTCGGTCTTGGTCGACACCGTCGTCTTGGTCGTCGGCTTATGACCCGGGGCGATAGCGCCGCCGGCCTGCTGGCCCTTAGAGCCGGAGCCGGAACCCGTGCCAGTGCCAGCGCCAGCGCCGGAACCGTTGCCAGCGCCACCGTTGCCACCATTAGTGCCAGAACCGCCATTGCCGCCAGGGTTAACGGCATTCTTGGTCCACTTGGCATACAGTGTCAGATCGGCCGTCACTGGCGTACTGAAGTCATACGCCTGCGTGCAAGCCTCATCGGTATACCAACCACCGAAAGTGTAGCCATCGCGCGTCGGATCGGCCGGCTTGACCAGCTTGCCGTCGGCCGTAGCAACAAACTTAGTGTCGCAAGCAGACCCGCCGTTGGAATTAAAGGCAACCGTCCAAGACTCAACAGCCCCCAGCTTGAACAGAGTACCCGAATCATTGATGTAGTACAGGTTGCCAGAAGCATCGGCAATGACCGGAGAGTCACAGTACTGGTAATGGCCGGCCGCATCATAGATCTGCGTCGCCTCTGCATCGCCGAGAGTATAGCGATACACGCCACCACCAGCAGAGTAGTTGACGTAATCCTTGCTATCCGCGCTGTTCACGGTGAAGTACACATAGGTCTTGCCGCCCTGAACACTCACCAGCGGAGTAGCAGCAATACCGTTGAGGCCAGCCGGCAGCGCCTTGCCGTCGGCAGCAGCGACCATCGTGGTCTTGTCCGTCTTCAGGTTATAGAGAACCAGAGCAGAGCCCGTAGCCGTCTGTCCGCCGACAATCAGATTGTCACCAGACACCGCAGGGGCGCTCAGATTATTCGTAAGGCCCAGATCAACCGTCTTCTGTTCACTCAGCACGCCCTTTGCCGAAAGCAAAATCACATGGAGCTTTCCGTCGTGCGTCATCTGATAGAAGGTCGAACCATTGGACGGATCGGCAATGCAATCGGCATTTGCGACAGCGCCGAGCTTCATGGCCGAAACGACATCGCCCGTCGTCTTATCAATGCACTTAAGCGTGCCCGCGCTCGTAGGAACAATGGTGTACTTATCCGTCAGCGCAGCGCCAGTCCAATAATAGCCCTCGGAAGGGTCAATGTTCTGCCAAGAGACTTCGCCCGTGGCAATCTTGATACGCTTCAGGGAGCCGTTGCCGTAGGTCGCGTTGTAATTCTCGTCATACGAAATATCGACCGAGCCTACATAGACGTACTCGCCGTCCGAAACGACGGTGCAGGAGCTCTGCGTCAAGTCCGTCAAACCAGGCGTCAGCCACTTGCAGATCAGCTTGTCTGCAGTAATCGCCTGGACCGCACCGCCGTTGAGCGGAACGATGATAAGGCCATTGGTATAGATCGGACGAGAGGTATAGCTCACCTTGGAGGCAAGCGGCGCAGAGGCAACCTTTTTGCCCGTGGACGAATCGATCTTAATGAGCTCGTTCTCGGTCGCGATGTACACAAAACCGTTAGCAATGACAGGCTCGCTGCAGTTGGCATACTGCTGACCAGACTCGGCCTTCCAATCGAAGGCCCACTTAAGACCGGCGGCCTGCGCAGGCGTCTTGGCGTCCGTAACGGACGTACCGTTGCCGCTGTTGCCGTAGCCGGCCCACTCGGCATCCCAATCAGGAGTCGTCGCACTCGGGTCCACGACAATCTTGTCGGGATCGGGCATGGGCGAATCGTCGGTGGTATAGGCAAGCGTAACCTTATCGCCGCTCTTGAGCGTAATCTGGTTGGCGCAGAGTAAGGAGGGCTCTCCATTGATATACAGGTGCCAAGATTTATTGGTCGCAGCATCCCAGGCATACGGCTTGTGATCGAACGGCGAGTTGATGGAATTGAGGAACCAGTACTCACCACTCTGGGAGCCGTTGTACGTAACGCCCTTGGCCTTCAGGACCGTCTCAATAAGGTTCTGGGCAGTAGAGCCTTCGGGCAAAGAAACACTGCTTGCCGAGCCCCAGCAAGTATTGTTGCCGTTGACATCGGGGCCGACAACATCGACAGACCCAAGAACCTGACCGGGGAGGGCATCGGCGTCAGCACCATACATAAAGGTGACGGCGTCGCCCTCTTGGAGCTTGTAGGCACCGGCGCCAACGTCGGCGAACTTGCCATTTACGTAGAAGCGCCAATAGCTATTGGTCGCAGCATCCCAGCCATAGGACTTACCATCGAACGGCGAATAAATGCCGTTGAGGAACCAGCCCCAAGACGATTCGCTAGCATCGCGCTTAAGGCCGGTCTGCTCAAGGAGATCCTTGGCAGTAGAGCCCGCCTTGAGACTCGTCTGGCCCGTCGAGGCCCACACCTGCTGCTTGCCGTCCTTGTCCTTACCGAGGACCTGAACGGACGCATGGACGGAATCAGAGGGCAACTGGTCGCCCCAACCACCGTAGAACCACGTAACGGTATCGCCAGTATGAATGGTGACATTGTCCGCCGTGTAGTCGCTCGACTTGCCGTTGATGAACAGCTGCCAATAGGTCGAATAATCGAGCGGCGTACCCAGCTCAACGCCGTTGTACTTAAGGCTCAGAATGAAGGAGCCCGCAGCAACGGCGTCGATGTCATTCGCCTCGAGCGCGACCTTCGTAAGGTCAAGTGCGCTCGAGCCGGACGTCACCACATACTGCGCGTTATCGACCCAAGTCTGAGTCTTGCCCTGGGCATCGCGACCAATGACGGTCACATTTGCGGAAACCTGGTCCTTAACGACAGGGGACGCGCTACCAGCCGTATAGGCAAACTCAATCTTCTGCCCCTGGGTGAGCTTGACGCTGCTCGCGCCAACCGAGGAAGACGCGCCGTCGACGAACAGCTGCCAGAAGGCATAAGTCGTCGGATCGTAGGCAAGCGTGCGGCCATCGCTCGGGGATGTGATGCTTTTGAGGTAGAACCCGTATGCCGTGTTCGGATCGTAGTCCGCCTTGAAGCCCGTCTTCTCCTGCAGCTTAATAAAGGCATCCGCAGCCGTCGCGCCCTCGTCGAGCTTGAGCTGCGTAGGCGCCACCCAGGTCTGAGCCTTGCCGTCGGCATCGGTGCCGATAATCGAGAACGAGACCTCGACTTGCTTCTTGGCGACATCGCCGGTTTCTGTCGGGCTCTCCGTCTGGACGGCAGCCGCGGCGGCAGATCCTGCGTGGCCAGCGGATACCGTCGAAGACTGCTCGCTCGCGGCAGGGTTCTCCCCCGTCGCCGAACCTTCGTCGCCAGCTGCCGCCCCTGTTGTGGCGGCACTAGCTGCGGGCGCGCTCCCAGAATCCGAAGCCTCGGCGTTGCCCTGGTCGGCAGCACCATCCGCGGCCACCGTGCCCTCACTCGGCGTCGTAGCCTGAGCCACAGCCTCGGCAATGCCCTCGGCGCCCTCGGCCCACAGCTGAGCCGGCGTGGTGCCAAAGGCCATCGCGAAGGCCAGGAATGCCACCAGGCAGCGCTTGGCTACACCGCGTGCAATCGCGCCACGGCGATGCAACGAGGCGCGCTCGCGCTCGTCCTCAAACATATCCATTTGTCCCCCATTGTCTGTACTCGGAGCGTTGCCTTGAGGCTGCCCCACGTCATCGCGCATGTTGCGCTCGAGTTCCCCCATCGGGGTCCCCTTCCCTCCAGAGCCCTATGCACACCGACGGCATACGCCGCAGCCGCATGCAAGATGGGAGGCGATCCGACTTAACCTTAACGGCTCAGGCGCGCCGTCCGATCTGCGACGCGAACATCCCGAGCCAAGAGGAATTACGGTTACTGGTACAGCCGGGGACTTGCACCCCGATTCTCCCAAACGCGCAGGAAAACCGCGCATTCGTGCGTCTCCGCACCACCATCTAGGCCATCGATTATTATCATTAAAATGGTATCACGCAAAAGGGCCTCGCACGCAGGCGAAGCCCAAGGTAAAAGCTATTGTTTGCGATAGGAAAATGCGGTGACGGTCGCAGCCTCTAGTGCTTGCCGCCGTGACTGTTGAGCCAGATATTGCGGCCCAGCATAAGCGCCAGCACCAGCGCGCTCACGTAGCCCATAAAGCCAATGACTGGGATGCCAAACACAACCGGCTCGATGCGTGCGTAGTACACCACCGACGAACCGATAAACAGACCAGCGATCACAATTGCCATCGACATGCGGTCGATAATTCCGCCCAGCTGTCGCAGCGCCTTATCGCTGCTCATGATCTGCGTGTTTACCTTAAGCTGGCCGCGCGTGAGCATACGCGAAGCCAAGCCCAGATACTCGGCCGCCTCGAGCGAGCCTTTTGCCGCGCGATAGCTGCTCGCGGCAAGATCGCGTCCCATATCACGCACGCGCGCATAGGTGCTCTTCTCGTTTTTGATATGCGTCTGGATTATCTGGATCATGTTGACGTTGGGCATATACTCAGTCAGCAGGCCCTCGAGCGTCACCATGCCGCGGGCGAACATCGTTACCACGCTCGGCAGCTCAACGTCGTTTTTGCGCGCCAGGTTTAACAGCGAGGTCAAAAACTCGCCGATATCCAGATCCTTCAGGTCAAGGCCCGCAAAGTCTGCGACGATAAAGTCCAAATCGGACAAAAAGGCCGAATGATCGAGCTCAGCCGAGTCGCCGCGCGTCACGGCAAAGCGCATGAGCGAATCCTTGAGCTTGGGCACGTCACCCTCGGCCACGGCGAAAATCATGTCCTTGACGATACCGCGATCGTGACTCGACATGCGTCCGACCATGCCCAAGTCGATAAAGTAAACGATGCCGTCCTTGAGAATAATGTTTCCCGCATGCGGGTCCGCATGGAAAAAGCCGTCGTCGAGCACCTGCGTCGAGTAGTCCTCGACGATCGCGGCGCCGATCTTTTCCAAGTCATAACCCTCGGCTGCCAAACGCTTGGGATCGGCGATGGAGATGCCGTCGATGTAGTCCATGACCACCACGTGCTCGGTGCAAAGGTCCAGGTAGGATTTGGGACACGATACGCCATGCACGCTTTTGTGGAAGTCATAGAAATCGTTGAGGTTTTTGGCCTCGGCCAAAAAGTTGGTCTCCTCGCGAAACGAGGTCCACAGCTCTTCGACCACGCCGTGCAGGTCAACAAACTGGTCGGTGTTGACGAACTTGGAAACGATACGCACCACCGAGCGAATGATGTCGATGTCCTGCGCCATCACCTGCTGCGCACCGGGGCGCTGCACCTTAACGGCCACGTCCTCGCCGGTCACCAGGCGGGCGCGGTGCACCTGCGCGAGCGATGCGCTACCAAGCGGATTAGGGTCGATCGCATCGAACATCTCTCCCAGGCGCAGGCCGTATTCTTCTTCCAGACAACTGAGTACGACCTCGTACGGCACCGGCTCCACGTCGGACCGCAGACGACGCAGCTCGTCGCAAAAGCGTTGCGGCAGAATCTCGGACCGGTTGGCCAGAATCTGCCCCATCTTGACGAACATGGGGCCGAGTTCCTCGAGCAGGCGGCGCAAACGAACCGGCGTGAGGTTATCCCACACGCGGTACTTTTTGACCAGGCGAACAATCTGCCCGATGCGCTCGCGGCGACCCGCCGGCGTGAGCTGGTATTCTTCATCCGGCGCCATCGCGTCGGGCTCCTCGGGGACCATATCGACAGCGCGCGGCTTCTTGCGAGCGCCCGAGACGGCGGCATCGACCTCATCGACAACCGCCGCCTCGTCACCCAAGGGATCTAGATTGTTGTAATCGGTGGTGGAATCTGCCATCTGCGCTGCTACTCGGCCTCTTCGGTATCCTTCGCATCGTCGGGCTCAACGGACTCGACGGGCACCGAGGTCACGTTGTCCTCGACCGAATCGACGATGTCGCGCACATGGGCCAGGAAGGCCGTGCGCTCGGGGGCTGTCATGACGCGGACGCGAGCCAGAATGAGCTCGTCGAGCACGCGCTGGGCCGCGGTCTCGCCCTGCATGCCCAAGCGCTCGGTCAGATCGGAGATGGTACCGCCGGCCTGTTCGAACATGTCAGACACACTGCGGGCGATACCGGGGGCGCCTGCGTCCTTGCGCACCTGCTCGCCCTTGGTGTTAAGGTCGTCGAGAACCTTCTTGCTGCCCTCGACGGCAACGGCGGCGGCGCCGAAGCCCACGTTGATGGCGCCGTTAACAAGCTGATCGAGTTTCATAACCATGGTTGTCTCCAATCACAAACAACTGCATTGGCGTTCTTGTACCCAAGATTGAGTGAAAGCGACAAAGCGTTTAAGCGCTATTCGATCGACGGGAAATCCCTATCTCACGTTGTCGTTCATCGCGAAAGAGTTCTTCATGGCGCAGCTCGTGGTGTAGAGCACCTTGCCCAACAGGGCATCGGTCTCCACGCGCACGAGCTCGGCAAACTCCTCGTTGGCGCGTGCAAGCTCGGCAGGCACCTCGGCCTCGGGCAGAACGGCTACGGCAGCGTCGACGTCATGAATCTGCTTGTGGCCCATGCCGCCGACCTTCTCCTGATAATCCTCGACTGCGCGGCCGCACTCATGGAAGCGGACGTCGGCCAGCGCGCCGATCAGGCGATTTGCCCAATAGAAATTCTCGGACGTCACGCGAGCCTGCGTGTCGGCATAGTACTCGGGCATGGTCTCGACATTGGCGTACAGCGGCACGAGCGCGTTAAACGAGTTGGAGCCAAACGCCATCCACTGTACGGCGCGATATACCGGCTGCGCATAGGGGCGCAGCTGCAGCACGGCGAGCTGGCTGTTGCGGTTGATGCCGATGGGACGATAGGCGCCGCGCGTGGCGGGCGTGCCCTTGCTGCCGTAGCAATCGTACTCCGTGCCCTGGTAGTGGCTCGAAAGCACGTACTTGATGTCCTCGATGGTCACCTTGCGCTCGGGCACGCGGCTCCAGGGGATGTCGTCGCTCTCAGGCGTGTAGTCGGCCTCGGGACCGTCCCACACATCGCTGGGGTTAAGGCAGCGCTGCATATACCAGGCGCGCGGCGTGTTGTAGACGTGATCGCTGTCACTGTGCGAACCAAAGGCCTCGCGCGGGTTAAAGACCGTGGCCGGACCGTCGCCCTCGACGCCCAGCGTCAGGTCCAGATGCCACTCGGCCATCCAGGAGCGCAGGTCGGCGGAGCACATGTGGTCGGCCTGGGCGCCCTCAGCGTCATCCAGGTCAAAGCTGTCGATACCCAGCTGGTTGGGCATGGTCACATAGGCGTCATCGGGCACGCGCTTGGCAATCCATTGGTGGCCGCCGATGGTCTCGAGCCACCAGATCTCGTCCACGTCGCTAAAGGCGATGCCGTTGTTTTCATAGGTGCCGTAGCGCTCGAGCAGGTCGCCCAGGATACGCACACCGTCGCGGGCGGATTTGGCATATGGCAGCACCAGGGTCACCATGTCCTCCTCGCCCAGACCGCCGGGCTGCGCCGGAACATAGCCGTCCTCGTCCTCGTTGCCCTTGGCGGGCACGTAGTCGACGAGCGGGTCGGCGCCGCGAACGCGCTCGTTGGTGGTGAGCGTCTCGGTTGC
Source organism: uncultured Collinsella sp. (assembly GCA_958433005.1). Lineage (GTDB taxonomy): Bacteria > Actinomycetota > Coriobacteriia > Coriobacteriales > Coriobacteriaceae > Collinsella. Next base: position 20,598 of record CAUAWV010000010.1, read on the forward strand.
GGACATGCCCACATTGAGCTCGTTGAAACCGGCCTCGGCCCAGATGCCGTGGCCCGGGACAACATCGGGGACGCTCGTGTAGCGCATGGGGTTATCGGGCAGTTCAACGGTCAGGTGACTCAGGACGCTCGTATAGACGCGCGGCTGCTCGTCGGGATGCACCACACGCATACGCTTGGGCTCAAACACCCCGTTGGACGAATCCTCGTTGCGGGCGACAAGCGTCGACCCGTCGTAGCTCGCATTCTTACCAACCAGAATCGTTGTGCACGGCATGCGCATCCTCCTTGAGCGAAGAAATCAAACGATAACAGTGTATCGCTTCGGCGCAGAAAGGGCGAAACCACGGCGCTGGCAACCCCTGTGGGCAAAAAACGCCTATTTCGATGCGCGCTCGGCAGCTTCGATCACGTGTTTGGCGAGGATCGCCGTCGTCACAGCGCCCACGCCGCCCGGCACGGGCGTGATGGCGTTAACAACCGGCTCCGCAGCATCAAAATCGACGTCACCCACCAGTTTGCCAGCGGCCTCGTCCCAATTAATGCCAACATCGATGATCGTCTGGCCCTCGCGAACCGCATCCACGCCAATCGTACGAGCGCGTCCAACGGCGGCAACCACAATGTCGGCAGCACGGCACTCGGCAGCAAGGTCGCGCGTATGCGTATGGCACGTCGTCACGGTCGCATTGCGCGCCGTAAGCATGGCAGCAACAGGACGCCCGATCACCAGCGAGCGCCCGACCACAGCAACCTTAGCTCCATCCAGCTCAACGCCGTAATGATCCAGCAAAGCAAGCACGGCTTCGGCTGTGCAGGGGGCAAAACCCTCGCCGCGCCCCGAAAGCGTGGTGAGCAGCGAAGCCGGCGTCATGGAGTCAACGTCCTTGGCGGGATCGAGTGCCGAGGCAACCGCGTCCTCGTCAAGGCCGGCGGGCAGCGGGCGGAACATCAGGCAGCCATGAACAGACGAATCGGTATTGATGTCCTCGATGGCCGCCAACAGCTCGTCCCGCGAAACATCGGCGGGAAGCAAAACGCGGCGAGCTTCAATGCCAACCTTCTCGCAGCGCCTGAGCGCACCGCGCTCGTAGGATAGGTCGTCCTCGCGTTCACCCACACGCACGATAGCCAACGTCGGAACAACGCCGCGCTCGCGCAAAGCCACGCAGCGAGCAGCAAGTTCCTCAGTCAACGCGCGGGCGACGGGAGCGCCCTTCAGCAGTTCAGCCATGGCTATCCTCTCTTCCTTGCAGCGTCGGCGGCGCGGCGCGCCAGCGCATCGGCGCGCGGCAACCACGTGTCCAGCAGCTCATCGCACGCGGTCTCGAGCTCCTCGGCGCGCGCCCGGTCCTTCATAGACGTGGTGTTGGCAAAGAGCGTCAAGCTCGCGCCCTGCATAGCGGAACGGCAGAACACGGCGCCGCACGCCACATCGGACAGCAGCTGACGCGAACCCTTGTCGGCCATGTCCTCGAGCAGCGCCAGCGCACGCCCGCAGGCATCCATAATGCGATACGGCGGCATAGCGGCCACATGCAGCGCATCCTGAATCGCGGTCGCTCGAGCCGGATCGTCACGCGGAATACCGTACGCCGCGGACACCTGCCCATAGGCACGAACGTCCTCGGCAACCAACTCGACAAGCTCCTGGGCCAGCTCATCAGCATGGGCAAACGCACGCGTCAGGTCATCCGCACGATCAGCAAGCGCGGGATTGGTCGCACCGTAGCGGGCAACCATTCCGCACAGCGAGGCGCCCAGCGCGCCCACAAAGGCGCTCGCGCTGCCACCGCCGGGAACCGGCTCGCGCGCGGCCAGCGCCTCGGCAAACCCGCGGCAGGTCTTGTCCATCATCTCTTGGCTCATGCACATGCACCTTCAAGTCATATACATCGGTCGGGTGGCAACCGCCGACCGACCGCATCGATCACGTAATGGTGCTAAGTCTAGCCCATAAGCACATGGGCGTCAGCGCACCTGGCCATCGCGGATTTCTATGGCACACGATAGGCGGCAGCGACACAAACATGGGACACATGGCCCACCTTTCGAGACTCCCGGACGTCAAAAACTGGGGCATATCTATAAGTAAGGAACCCGTTGGGGCACGGCCACTCAACGGCCGCAAACCACGAACGGAGGTATCGCCGCACCGTACGCAAAGACATCCGCCGCAAACGGAAACAACGCCCTGACGCCCCGCGGCACCGCGATGTCACCAAGAGACAAGGAGGACGCCACCATGAAGAAAAAGACCCTATCGATCCTTTCCCTTTGCATCGCCCTCTTTGCCGCGCTCGCCCTCGTGGGCTGCGGCGGGAACGCATCGGGCGGAGGCAGCAGCGCCGCCAAGGGCGAGAGCAAGGAAAAGGCCCCCGTCGCCAAGAAGACCGACTTTATCTGGTTTAAGGTCGAGATGCCCGCGGGCGTCGGCGTAAGCGACTCCGCCGGCAAGAATGCCGACAGGGTCCAGCTCACCTTCCCCGAAGACGAGAACGCCTCGGCCGATCGTTTTATCCCCGTTTGGAAAAAAGCGCTGACGGCCGAGGAGTCCCACGCCGACCAGGCAGAAAAGAAGGGGGATACGTTCCAGTGGAAGGATGGCGGATCCGTCAAGTATAACGGCAGGACGTGGCTCGTCGGAACATACGAGGACAACAGCGGCATCTCAACCATGCTTTTTACCGACGTTGAGCCGGGAAGCGTCTACGTCCTCATCTCGAACTTCGACCAGCACAAGAAAGAAGCCGAGGCGCTCCTCAACTCCATCGAATTCCCCGATGACATGGCAGAGGCAGTTTCCGAGGCACGCGAAGTCGAGATTTCGAGCATCGAGATCAAGTAACGGGACACCCGCACGCGCCTACGCGCACCAGCGCGCATGCGCCCATTAAAACAACGGGCGCCCAACCGGGGGGGGGCCGACAGCATCGGCCCTCCCCTCTTTTGGACCCGCGCATATTGCCACTTGTCGGCGCAATTCCAGCCCTCAGAATGGGACACATGGCCCACCCTAGCGAGCCGTCCACGCGTACAGTAAAGGCAGGTAATCCATGGGCGGTTACAGATCGAGGAGGACACGACCATGAAAAAGAAGGCCTTTGCGATTCTCACCCTCTGCATCAGTCTCTTTGCCGCAGTTGCCCTGGTGGGTTGCGGCGGAAGCGGCGGCGCTACCGGCAGTGGCGGTGGCGGCGGCGCAGAAAAGCCAGCCGTGGATATGAGGACCGACTTCATCTGGTTTAAGGTCGAGGTGCCCGAGGGCGTCGAAATCACGGACGTCGCAGGCGACACGGCCGATAGGGCCCAGTTTAAGTTCACCGAGAGCGAGCACGCCAGCGACCGCTTCATCCCCGTCTTCGACTCTGACAAGAACGCTGACGAGCTGTTCGACTACGAGGCCAAATGGAAGGCCAACTCCGGATGGACCGAGAGCGACCCCGTTAAATACAACGGCAAGACCTGGCGCAGTGCTTACTTTACGCACTCGGGCGGCGTAACGACCGAGTGCTTTACCGACGTTGAAGGCGGCAGCGTTTACGTGCGCATCGACAACGTCGAGGAGCACAAGGACGCCGTCGAGACCATGATGAAGTCCCTGGAATTTGCCGATGATATCGCCAAGGCCAAGACCGAGGCCATGGACGTCAAGCTCGAGGATATCGAGATCAAGCGCTAAGCGACTGGCGAGCGCAGCGGGAAACACGAGCGCAGCGCAAACAAGCGACGGTACCCCAGCGCTTCGTACTAAGGGAGGGCCGGTAAACCGACCCTCCCTTTCTTATGCCGGCAGCCGACGAACGCGAAGATGCCGGGCGGCAAAACCGCCCATTACAGTCTGAAATAGGCCATCGATAAATTTCGATGGCGAGCATTCGGCGCATTGCCTACGATACGGGCAAGCCCCGAGGGGCCGCCGATCGGGCGCCTCCGGATGGCCGTCTGCCCCTGCCCCGTAGAGGGCCCGGGGGGTGTTGCCACCGGGGGCGCTCGCCGCTCCGGACGACTGATAGGAAACTGCCGGGCGCAAGCGCCACGGCCAGGTAATGTGGGTGTCGCGGGGAGGGGTTCCGATCGGCCTACCGATTGGAGGATACCACCGTGGCACCAATTAGAATGCCGGAAGCCGTCATCGGGCTCGATGTCGGGAAATCGTCCCACTGGGCATGCGTCGCGACTCGAGATGGCGAGGTGCTGCTGAGCACCCCCGTCGCGAACAGGGAGGACGACCTGGACTCGCTGTTCGGCCGCTTCCCCGATGCGCTCGTGGTCGTCGACCAGTCGCGCAACATAGGCGCCCTCGCGCTCGCCCGCGCCAGGGCGGCCGGGATGTCGGCGGCGTACCTGCCGGGACTCGCGGCGCACGGGGCCGCCAGGCTCTTCGCCGGCGACGCCAAGACCGACGAGCGAGACGCGATGGTCATCGCGAAGACGGCGCTTGGCATCCCCGACGCGCTCCTGCCGGTCGGAGACCCGGGTCCGACAATTGCGGCGGCGAGGGCGCTGGCCGCCCAGAGGAACTTCCTGACCTGCGAGAACACTAGGAATAAGAACCGGCTGCGCAGCATCCTGCTGGAATCGTGCCCCGCCTTCGAGGCACTGGTCGACCTGTCCGACGGGTCCCAGCTGAGGCTCATGGCATCCCTCGGCGGGGCCTGGTCGGTAGCCGACGCCGGGCCCCGCAGGGCGGCGGCGCTCACGCGTGGGGCGGCGCGCGGTAAGATCGAGGCCCTCGTCCGCTCGACAACCTCCTCGACAAGGCCGGATGCGTCGGTCGTCGCCGCCGAGGACCGGGCGGTGAAACTGCTCGCGCGCAGGATATCCGAGAACTCGGCGGAGATCGAGGCGATCACGGCGGAGATCTCCGCCCTGCTCGAGGGCGACGATACCTACCGATGCCTCCTGACGGTGCCGGGCATCGGGCCCAAAACCGCTTCCGAGCTTGCGATCTCCATCGACATCGAAGACTTCCCCAGTCACGACAGGCTCGCGTCGTACTGCGGCTTGGCGCCGCGCAACCGCCAGTCGGGAACCTCGATCTCCTCGGTGACGGCATCGCGCCAAGGCAACAAGAGGCTGAAGAACCTGCTCATATTCTCATGCAACTGCCTTACTCGGACAGAGGGGAGATGGGGCGACTACTACACCAGGTGCCGAGAGCGGGGCATGTCGCACGGCAAGGCGCTCAAGGCGCTGGCGCGAAAGAGACTGAAGGTCATCTACGCGGTCATGCGAGACAGGGTGCCTTACGCAGCCTAGCCGAAACGCACCGAGCAGACTGAAGCCCACCGGCCTAATGGCTTGGCGTCAGCATGCCGCGATCCGGTCGCACGGAGAGCATTTCCCAGTTGACAAAACTATAGGAACACCCCCCACGGCGTTTCATATCCCCCGACATAAGAGGAGCGCTCCATGACAGGCAGACCGAAAACAACACTGCGCGACTGCATCTATGGGCTTGCCGTCGGCGACGCGCTGGGTGTTCCCTACGAGTTCAGGCCCCGCGGCACGTTCGAATGCGCGGACATGATCGGCTACGGCACGCATGGGCAGCCCGCCGGCACCTGGAGCGACGACACATCTAAGACGCTTGCTACCTGCGACTCGATTAGGGAGCTCGGGCATATCGACACCGCGGACATGAGCGACAAGTTTGTGAGCTGGATTGCCCGTGGCGAGTATACGGTCGACGGCGTTTTCGATTACGGCGGTACGACCGCTCGCGCCCTGCGCACCGGCAAAGGAGGCTCCGGCGAGCGCGACAACGGCAACGGCTCGCTCATGCGCATCGCGCCCCTGGCGTTCACCGATGCGACAGACGAAGAGATCAGCGAGGTCTCCGCGATTACGCATGCCCACAGAACGTCAACCGACGCATGTATCATATTTGTCGAGCTGATAAGAGACGTGATGAACGACGTGCTCCCCTCGTGGGCGCTTCACCTGAAAGGCGCGCCCGAGCACGAAATCAGGTCTGGCGGCTTCGTGCTTGACACGCTTAAGGCTGCCACCTGGTGCTTTGTGAACACCAACAGCTACGATGAATGCGTGCTTGCCGCCGTCAACCTAGGCGACGACGCCGACACCACCGCAGCCGTCGCCGGCGCCCTCGCCGGCACGGTATACGGTATCGAGGCCATCCCGCAGGAGTGGGTCGACACCCTGCGCGGTAAAGAGTTGATTGAGAGCTGCCTGTTTTAAGGCGCCATTCAAGAAATAAGGCAGGAGGCATCATGGAGAGGAAGATCGCAAATATAGACGAGTTCCAAGTGGACGAAAACGGAATTCCGCTATTTCCAGTAGGACTGAAGGAGGAAACCAGCCTCTATGTCCTCCCCGACGGGCGTTACCTCCCCTGCGGGGTCTACAGGACCGCGGACGGCGGTTCGATCATTTATGAGCCATCCGAACTAAGCTTCTTCGGGCAGATGCTTGCTCAATTCAAAGAGAACTAGAGGCTTGATTGCCCGTTAGATCGACACTGCTCCAAGCCATGGGGCGGGTAGGATGTCTCCCGCCGCGGCCTGTGAGGTAGAATTACGACTGCCGCGGAATCCGCCTGCGGGCAACGCTCCGATCTCCGATTGGGGTGAAGCCTATGAACTTGTTTCTTGAAATCCTGCGCCTCTCGATGTATGTAACCGGCATCGTCCGGAACCTCTACTCGATCTGGCGGGAATATAAGCAGTAACGGATAGCGAAGGGAGTCATGCAAAGGGCCGGTCGCACCCGGCCCTTTAGACGATAGTACCTGCGTTGCCCGCGCTTCCAAAGTTGACCGACTGAGGAGCGGGTTCCGCGGCACATCCTGATTTTACCCAGTGGCAAGGCTCTTTTACAGCCGTTCCACCGTTTATTTACATCCGCCAATCAAGACGAGGCTACTACGCATCTTTATTACACACGATGTTTTCAGCCTGGTATAAACAAGTTCAATAATAGAATGCAAATCCAACCATCGTGTCTGATTACGAAAGGATTTTTGCCTTTTCTGCAGCAAACTCTTCCTCGGTAAGTACTCCACTCTCACGCAGTGCTGCAAGCCTCTCAAGCCTTGCAACTACATCAACCACTATCCGCCAGCGTCTCAATAGTCTGTGAAACCTGCGGATACCGCTCGAGCTCCTTCGATAGGGCATCGACTATCTTGGCAATATTCTTTGCATTTTTGCCCCCGTTTAATACGTTTGCCCTGACCTTAGATGACGACTTGACAGTAACGCCAGATCCGCCTTCAACTGGAACAACCGAAATACTGATATTTTCGCCCCAAGACCAAAGGCTCATACCAATCTCGGCTGCAACTGTTCTTGTTGTGGGCGATGCACTATCAACTTTTACTTTAGGCAGCTTTTCCATAGCTGCCTTCAAGGCATTAAACGTGTCGTCAGGAGAATACGGTACCTGAAGCTGAAGCTGCTGATCCGCAAAACCCATAATCTGGCCTCCGCTTCTTACAAGATTAAGGCTATCGGCAATGGTAGCACGTTCCCAGCAGTCTTAAGTTCGTCTCATGACCTTGCGATGCAGCCCGACGCCCCGGCACCACTCCCCTACTTACCAAAAATCGCAGCGAACAATCCCTTGCGTTTGGGCTTTTCTTCTCGGTAAGAACCCTCGGCGACCGCTGCCACCTGATGCTGCTGCTCGCCGCCTCCACGGCGCACGATCTGGTACAGAAACGGCGACTTAACGTATTTGACCTCGATGGGCGTGGCGTGCACGGTGCTCTCGCTGGACAGATGCAGGCTCGGGTTGAGCGGTGCCACCACATGCGTCTCGCGCTTGTCGCTAAACACCACCGCGGCCGCGCGGCCCGTCTGGCCGTTCACAGCGATGCGCACTTGCTCGCCGTCGCGGCTGTCCGTCGCCGGACGATCGACAAAGTAGACCGGCACCATCACCAGACCGTCCTTATGCTTGCGGGCCTTGCGCGCCCAGGTTCGGATGCTCTTTTTATTGAGCCCAAGCACTGCCTCGGCATCGTTGCCGACAATGTCGAGCGCCAACTTATCAATGACCACTTGGTCCTTGGTAGACGCATCGACGGAGACAACGCGAAAGTCACCTTCCTGCATGGCCGGGTCAAACGGCCCAACCTTGGCAAAGTCCCATGGCTCCAGAATGCCCATAAGGCGAACGTCCAGGTAGTTTGCCCTGGGATATGCCCAGTCGAGCACCTCGTAGTACACCAGGGTCTCCTTGCTCAGGCCCTTGCCCGGGAAGGACGCCATCATGCGCAGGTCCGCGAGCGCCATGGGGAAGTAGAAGAGCATCATGTCGTTTTGAATCGCGTCTTCCACATCGTGACCGGCAAAGGCGTCTGGATATCGGCGCACCAGCTCAAGCGCATTGGCGCGCGCCTGCTGCGGCGTTATCTCGCAGGGAATACCCTGCTCGGGCACATATTCCGCACCAACGCCCATGGTCAGGCGCTTGCTAAACGTCCCCGGCTTGAGCAGGTCGGCGACACCGATCTTATTGCCGCAGGACGGGCACTCAAACACGCGCTGGGTCGACTCGCCCTCAAAGGACGCTCCGCAGAAGGGACAGGGGATGCTCACGTGCGTGGCCTCTTGGAACTCCTGGGCCGTGCCGCGGTCTTCCCACAGCAGATGCTCCAGAACCGACTGATTGCGCCAGTGCTCATTAAAGAAATACCAGTCGGGGTCCACCGGGCGCTCGAGCTGCGACACATGCGTGAGCTTAAGCAGCCCATCGACAACCGTCAGTGGCGTATGGCGAATGCCCAGGGCGCTCTTGGGCTCCCCCGCATCGGCCTGCCACGGAACGACCGTGCCGCAATAGGCGCACTCAAAGCTGCGTTTAGCCTGGTGTGAGTACATAGGGCCGCCGCAGTTTTGGCATTTAATGGCAAACATCTCGTCCATGAATACGTCCTCCTTTGCACTGGGGCTGTCGACATTAAGTATGTCGGGCAGGTAAGCACGTGCCCATACCCATGTGGCCCAAAATCGAGCACCCAGGCAGACGAGAAGGCTCGCTCGTTAGCACCGGCAGACCATTACTGCATTTTCTGAGCATCGGTGCACAGCGCCTCCGCGCGAGCTACACTATCCCCTTAAACATGATTGTGAGGACGACCGCTATGCTATTTGTAAATCGGCTGGTACATACGCTTGTTCCCGGCAGCGAGGGCGAGCCGGTCGATACCTCCTGCCGCACCAACGCGGGCTTCGCCGCAAGCCTCATCTGCATTGGCCTCAACATCACTCTGTGCCTGGCCAAGGGCATCGCGGGCCTGCTCGCCGGCTCCGTCTCCCTCATCGCCGACGCTTTCAACAACCTCTCCGATGCCTCGAGCAACATCGTAAGCCTGCTCGGGTTCCGCCTTGCCAGCCGCCCGGCAGACGAAGGCCACCCCTATGGCCACGGCCGCTACGAGTACCTAGCCGGTCTGTTCGTCGCCGTCCTGGTTTGCGCCGTCGGCATCAACCTGATCCTCGAGTCGGTCACCAAGATCATCAAGCCTTCCCCCACCGCTTACACGCTCGTTTCCCTTGCGGCACTGGCTACATCCATGCTCGTTAAGCTCTGGATGGCCGCATTCAACCGCGCGCTGGGCAACCGTATCGATTCCGAAACACTCATTGCCACAGCACAGGACTCCAAAAACGACGTCATCACCTCGGGCTCGGTCTTGGTGGCGGCGCTTATTTCGCAGACGACCGGCTTTGACCTCGATGGCTGGGCAGGCCTGGGTGTGGGCATCTTCATCTGCATCAGCGGCATGGGCCTAGTGCGCGACGCCATCAGCCCGTTGCTGGGGCAAGCGCCCGACCCCAAGCTCGTCCAGGCAATCCGCGACAAGATCATGTCCTATCCGCAGGTCTTGGGCACACACGACCTGATGGTGCACGACTACGGCCCCGGTCGTCAGTTTGCCAGCGCTCACGTGGAGATGCCCGGCGAGGGCGACGCATTTGAGCACCACGAGATCCTGGACACCATCGAGCACGACATCAAGCGCCAGATGGGCATTGGCATCACGCTGCACTGCGACCCCATCGCGACAACCGGCGATGATTTGCGCGGCTGGGTCAAGCGCGGCGTTATGCAGATCGACCCCGCGCTCTCCATCCACGACCTGCACGAGCACGACGGGTTCGTTTCGTTTGACCTGGTGCGCCCCGACGGCTTTGACATATCCGACGAGGAGCTGCTGGAGCTCGTCACGCGCATCGTGCACGAGCGCCGACCCAATGCCTCATGCGTCGTTACGTTTGACTCGGGCTTTAGCTCGCCCGACCGTCCGGCTGAACAGCTGTAGCCCGCTTAACAGCTAGTTTCCCTGCGCGCCCGAGATGCCGTTTTGCAGTGCATTCCAGGCACCCGTCGCCATGTCGCCCAAGTTCTGCGCGGTGTCGCCCAGGTTTTGTGCCGTATCGCCCAGCTCTTGCGCCTTGTCTCCCAACTCCTGTGCCTTGTTGCTCAAGTCCTCCAGCGTATTGGAACTCGAGCTGTCGGTACCGCTTTGGCCGTCGGGCGAGTTGCCCGAGCTATTCTTGTGCGTGAGTTGAATTTCGAGGTTGCCGCTGTCGTTATAGTAAGCAGAAGTAACGACCCAGTTGGCATCGATGACGGGCGTTGAGCCATCATCAGTCAGGACCACGGCATTCGAAAGATTGGCGCCGCGCGACTTGAGAAGTTTCTTGGCGTTGGACCAGTACTGCCCCGGGATATCGCTCAGATCGACGGTGCTAGACGAGGCGGACTCGGTTTGCTCGGCAGCGGTATCAGCCGTTGAACTCCCTCGCTTGTTGAGCATGCCCGACACAATGGCAAACACAACCGACAGCGCAAAGAAGATCGCCAGCACGATGAGGATCTTCTTGATCACGCTCGACGAACGCGACGGCTTCTTCTCCTCGTCCTCGCCATATTGCGGAATCGACTTGGGGTACTCGCGATACGGCTCGCGCGACTCGTAGCGAGACTGCGCCGTGCGAGGCATATACGTCGTCTGCTGAGGCTGCGGAATGGGATTTTGCGGCAGGTCATCATAGGGATTCGGCGTCGAGGCGGCATAAGAATCCTGCGGCGCGTAATCAAACGGGTCCGGAGCTGCGTTGCCATAGGGGCCTTGCGAAGATACGGCATAAGAATCCCGCGCTGTGTCGCCATAGCCCATAACCCGGGTTGGCTCGGCAGAAGGCTGCGTCGCGGCGGGGTCGGTATAACCGGGGTTGGGAACAACGCGGGTCGCATCGGCGCTATCGCCAGCCTGCGCGGAACCGTAGCCGCCCATCACGGTTGTCTTGTCCTGATCCATGCAACGATTCCTTTCCGTCGCCCGTAAGCATCAAGTTATCCATGCATTCTACCCGCGCAAAAGCCCGTGACGGACAGAGCCCGTCCATATCTACAAGACAAGCGCGGCTAGAAAACAAAAGCCCCGCCGGGTCTTGGTAGGCGCGACGGGGCGGGCAAGCAGCTATGGGCAACAAGCTTAGAACAGGCCGGTGATGTTGCCGTCGTTGTCGACGTCGATGTTCTCAGCCGCGGGGACCTTGGGCAGGCCCGGCATGGTCAGAACACTGCCGGTCAGTGCGACCACAAAGTGGGCACCGGCGGAAACCTTGAGCTCGCGCACCGTGATGCGGAAGTTCTCGGGAGCGCCCAGGGCCTTGGCGTTGTCGCTAAAGCTGTACTGCGTCTTGGCCACGCACACCGGCAGGTTGCCAAAGCCGTTCTCGCGCAGCTCGGCGAGCTGGCGCTTGGCGGCCGGCGTAAAGTCGACGCCGTCGGCGCGGTAGACCTTGGTGGCAATGGCCTCAAGAGCGTCGGCGACATCGGCGCCGTCCTCATAGGCAAACTTGAGCTCGCTCGGCTGCTCAATCAGACGCATGACCTCATCGGCAAGCTCGAGCGCGCCCTCGCCGCCCTTGGCCCAGACCTCGGAAAGCTTAACGTTGACGCCGAGCTTCTGACACTCGGACTCGATGAGCGCAAGCTCGGCCTCGGTGTCCGTCGGGAAGCGGTTGATGGCGACTACGCAGGGCAGACCATAAACGTTCTGGATGTTGTCGACGTGACGCAGCAGGTTGGGCATGCCGGCCTTGAGTGCCTCGAGGTTCTCCTCGTTGAGGTCGGCCTTGGCGACGCCACCGTTGTACTTCAGCGCACGAGCGGTCGCGACGACCACGACGGCGCTGGGGCGAACGCCCGTCATGCGGCACTTGATGTCGAGGAACTTCTCGGCACCCAGATCGGCACCGAAGCCGGCCTCGGTAATGGCGACATCGCCAAAGCGCATCGCCATACGCGTGGCCATGATGGAGTTGCAGCCGTGGGCAATATTGGCGAAGGGACCGCCGTGGACAAACGCGGGCGTACCCTCGAGCGTCTGCACCAGATTGGGCTTGAGCGCATCCTTGAGCAGGGCCGCCATGGCACCCTGAGCCTTAAGGTCACGGGCGCGAACGGGCTCGCCGGCATAGCTGTAGCCGACAACAATCTCGCCCAGGCGCTCCTTGAGGTCATTGATGCTCGTGGACAGGCACAGGATTGCCATGACCTCGGAGGCAACGGTGATATCGAAGCCGTCCTCGCGCGGCACGCCCTGGGCCTTGCCGCCAATACCGTCGATGACATGGCGCAGCTGACGGTCGTTCATATCGACGACGCGCTTCCAAGTGATGCGTTTAACGTCGATGCCAAGCTGGTTGCCCTGCTGAATATGGTTGTCGAGCATGGCGGCCAGCAGGTTGTTGGCAGCACCGATGGCATGGAAGTCGCCGGTAAAGTGCAGGTTGATATCCTCCATGGGGATCACCTGAGCCCAGCCGCCGCCGGCAGCACCGCCCTTAACACCAAAGACGGGGCCGAGCGAAGGCTCGCGCAGGGCCACGGCACTCTTGACGCCGCGACGACGCAGGCCATCGGCCAGACCGATGGTCGTGGTGGTCTTGCCCTCGCCCGCAGGCGTTGGGTTGATAGCGGTCACGAGGACGAGCTTGGCCTGGTGATCAGTCGGCTCGTTGAGCAGTGAATAATCGACCTTAGCCTTGTCGAAGCCGTACGGAATAAGGTGCTTAACGTCGACGCCGGCGTTCTTGGCCACCTCGGTAATAGGCAGCGGCGTGACAGAACGTGCGATTTCGATGTCAGTAGGCATGGGTGGTCCTTTCGTTACCGAATGAGAAAAAGACCAATTCAGCATAGCACGGGCGCGCAATAGTAAAACGCCCATAACCGATGAACGGCGATATGTTTACCCGATGCCCGGCGATAGCCCAACAGCCCGCCAAAACAAAGCGCCCTAAACGGTAGGTTCAATCCCCAGGTGCTCAAAGGTGCGCAGGGTTGCCTGACGGCCCTGCGGCGTACGAATCATCAACCCGCACTGCAGCAGATAGGGCTCATAGACATCCTCGAGCGCGCCCGGGTCCTCGCCCACCGCGCTGGCAAGGGTCGTAAGTCCCACGGCACGACCGGAGAACGTCTTAGCGAGCGTCTCCAAAATGCGAATATCCATCCAGTCCAGACCGAGCTCATCGATCTCGAAGAACTCGAGCGCCTGGCGACAGATATCGAGCTCGATGGGGCCGTTGCCGCGCACCTGTGCGTAATCGCGCACGCGCTTGAGCAGGCGGTTGGCAAGACGTGGCGTGCCGCGCGAACGCGAGCCGATCTCGAGTGCACTGGGATGGTCGATCGTCACGCCCAGGATAGTCGCCGAGCGCGTAACAATCTGCGCGAGTTCCTCGACCGTGTAGTAATCCAGGCGATATGAAATGCCAAAGCGGTCGCGCAACGGGCCGGTCAACATGCCTGAGCGGGTCGTTGCCGCCACCAGCGTAAACTTGGGAATATCCAGGCGAATCGAGCGCGCCGCCGGACCCTTGCCAATCACGATATCGAGGGCAAAGTCCTCCATCGCGGGGTACAGGACCTCCTCGACCGAACGGTTGAGGCGGTGGATCTCGTCGATAAACAGCACATCACCCGGCTGCAAGTTAGTAAGGATGGCTGCCAGGTCGCCGGTGCGCGCGATGGCAGGGCCACTCGTGGTCTTGATCTGAGCGCCCAGCTCGTTGGCGATAACCGTAGCCAGCGTGGTCTTGCCCAGACCCGGAGGGCCCGAGAAGATCACGTGGTCGAGCGTCTCGCCACGGCTCTGCGCCGCTTCGATCAACACGCGCAGGCTCTGCTTGATATGCTCCTGGCCGCAGTAATCGTCCAGGCGCTGGGGGCGCAAAGTGCGATCGACATCGAGGTCCTCGGCCGTCAGCTCCGAGCCCACCATGCGCTCGCCGTGCGCCATGGATGCCGCCGGCGAGTTGCCGGGCGTCGCCCACAGGTCCTGAGAGTCATCGGCTTCCCACATCACGCATCCATTCCGAGTCGCTTAAGCGCCGCGCCGAGCAGATCCTCGACACGCATATCCTGCCCATCATACCCGCTCAGAGCGACATCGGTCTCCTGCGGACTAAAGCCCATGGAAAGGAGCGCCGCACGGGCGTCATCGATCGCCGAGGGAGCGGCGGCGGGGACCGGCATCGCAACCTGCCCCGGGATCACGTCGACCGGCACAAAGCCCTTATCCTTGGCAAAGGTGCTCTTGAGCTCCAGGATCAGACGCAGCGCAGTCTTTTTGCCCACACCGGGAACCTTGGCCATGCCCTTGTCGTCCTCGGCCATCACCAGCGAATACAGCTGCCCCACGGTATAGGTGGAAAGCACGGCGAGCGCCAAGCGCGGGCCAACGCCCGAGACGGACACAAGCCGGTCGAACATCGTGCGCTCATCCTTAGAGGAAAAACCGAAAAGTGTCATAGCGTCCTCGCGCACCTGCATACGGGTATAGAGGCGCACCTCACCGCCGGGCGTAGGCAGCGTGGCCGCAGTGCTGCCAGAAATGCCGAGTTCAAAGCCAACGCCCGACACGTCAACGACAGCAGAGCTCATCGTGGCCTCGACAAGCGTTCCGTGGAGCTGGGAAATCATCAGTATCCGGTTCCTCTCTGTTGATAGAACTCGCCACCGGTGAGGGCGCGGGTGCGGCTGAGGTTTACGTGGCAGATGGCACAGGCCAGGGCATCGGCGGCATGGTCGGGATGCGGGTCGTGGTCGAGCTGCGTTAGCGTGCGTACCATGTAGGCGACCTGCCGCTTGTCCGCGGCGCCGGTACCCACCACAGCCTGTTTGATCTGCATGGGCGTGTACTCGCCGATCTCGAGCGCGCACTCCGAAAGCGCCACAAGCGCAGCGCCGCGGGCATGCGCCGTAGGGATGGCCGAGCGAACGTTGGCGCCAAAGTAAATGCTCTCGATAGCAGCGGTATCGGGTCGATAGCGCTCCACGACACCCTTGAGGTCGCGGGCGATATGCGACAGGCGCACCGCGAGCGGACTACCCGCGCTGGTCTCGATGCAGCCATAGGCACGGCAGCGAACCTCGCCACGCCGCTCCTCGATAATCCCCCAACCCGTATGAGCCAAACCGGGGTCAATGCCTAAAATAACCAAGCCAACCTCCCCTCGTCTTTTACCAAGCGCAAGGCAAGGCCCCGCGCACTACTCACGAACGTCTGTTCTAGAATAACACAACGGGGTCAAGATGCTTAGTTGAAGTATCGGGGTTGAGAGCGAATCCCATCCCCAGTTTAGTTCTGCGAGAAGAATGGGAACTGTCGGGGATCAACCGGCGGATGCGGCATCGGGCCACCCTGGGGCCCACCCTGCGGGCCACCCTGGCCGCCCATCATCTTATCGATGGCGTCCTGAACCTCGCCCTCGAACTTTTTCATTCCCTCGTGTAAACGACGCTGACCGTCTTCAGAGCGCAACTCCTCCATTTGTTCGGGCGAAATACCCAGTAGCTCGCCCAGCACGCCCATCATCTCGTTTCGCACGCGCTCACTAGTATCCTCGTCAGCAAAACGGCGCACCTCGGCGCGCGCCAGCGAATCGACCGTCATACGCTCCTTGCCGTTAAGCCCCAGGTCGGACCACGCGAGCATGTACGGCCAGGAGCGCTCGGCAAACGAACGGGACGAAACGATCGGCGCCGTCGGCAACATGCGGCGGGCAGCCTCACCCTGTCGAACGAGCATCAGCAGCAGCGAGCAGGCCTCAGGCTTGCCAGCGGCCATCGGGATGTCGTCGAAAGATCGATTGCGGTCCACGTGCGCCTCAAGCGCGCCATCGATCTCACCCGGCTCGACCCCGCCGAGCAGCTGTGCCGCGCGGTCGAGCATATCGACCGGACCGTCGAGCGTCGAGAGCGCCTGCGCCAGCACTCGCTCCATACAATCTTCCACCGCGTTGAGCGTCACGAGCTCTTGGGGCACCACGGCAGACGTGCGGTTGCGCACGCGCGCCACAAACTCAAGCGTCGACAGGTACACATCGCCAAAGGGCGCATAATCGCCCTGGTAGCCGCCGCAAAGCGCCGGCGCCGCCAGTGCGTACTCGGTTTTGGACAGCGGGCTCAGCGCCATCGCACCCAACTCGAGCGCCGTGTCCTCCAGCATGAGGCCCAGCGTGCGAGAGCGCAGGCGCTCGGCGTCGCCCGCCGACACATCGCGGTCGAGCACGCGCGCGGCATCCGGCGCATCGCGCTCAACCGTGCGAATATGCAGGCGCTCGGCAATGGCGCGAACGGCGGCACAGCGAGCAGCCTCGGCCTCCTCCTGCGCCGGCGTAAAGATGCGGTTGCGCCCCAGCACCAGGCCAATCACATTACGTGGGCCCAGAGCGTCGACGGCCAGCGCCGCCAGCAGGGACGACGGCAAGTCGCCCTCGAGTGCCACCACGGCGCGCGACGCACCGTGGGCCCGGGCGTTGTCGCGCACGGCGAGCACCAGCGCCTGCCACAGCCACTCCTCGGAACGGAACTCGGGCAGTTCGTGATCTTCCAGGGCATCGAGCATCACGCCGCGCTGAATCTCCTGAACCAGCAGGCTCTCCTCAAAACACGGCGCTTGGGCCACCACGCGACCGCAGTCGTCGAGCACAAACGAACCGCCGGTATACACCGACTCGTCATAGGCACCGACCGGCGCCATACAGGCAAACCACACACTGCGCTTGGATGCGATCTTGCGGTAGGCGCCGCTGCGAACGGCGGCAATGGCGGCAGTCTCGCGGTCGGTCATGTCAAACGCATTGAATTGGAAATACGCAATGAGGTCAACACCGGTCGGCAACATCTCGAGTTCGCGGTCCAAGTCAAAAATCACGGCGATGCGCACGCCGTCCACGTCGAACACCGGCGGCGCCCAACGCGTGTCGTTGTTCTCGCCACGCTGCAGGGCAATGCTCGAACGCGCCGGCACCACATGACCGTCCTTGAGCATCATGTAGTCGAGCAGCGGCTGGCCCTCAAACGAAACCGCCGCGGGCACGATGCAGATCATGTCAAGCTCCTGGATACGCTCGGCGACACCAGTCAAGCCGGCAAGCATGTCGTGCTCAAAGTCGGCAGTGCCCACCAGGCCCCCGGGCATGGCGCCCATAAAGAGCGGAGCCGGAACGCACAGCACGCGCGCCCCGCGCTCGTGGGCCAGACGAGCCTGGTCCTCGATGCGGCCGCAAATGCCCTCAATATCACCCAGGCGCATATCGATCTGTGCAAGCGCGAGCTTCATGGCTCAGCCCTTTCCGTCGTAAACCATCGTTGTCGTAGTAAAAGCGCCGGCCGCATAATGCAGTCGGCGCTCGCATGTGCATATGCTAGCTATGATACCCCGAGCGGGGGCGCGCTCCTAGAACGTCGCGGACCACAGCCCGTGCAGGTTGCAGTAGGCATAGACGGTACCGGTCTTGGAACCGCCGGCAAAAAACGTCGCGGGCTTCATGCCGGGCTCAAGGTAATGGATCTCCAGACGGCCCTCAGCCTCAAGGGCGATCCACTCAATATAGTGCTCGGGCAGGCTGGGATGTTCGACCGAGCCAACGCGTGCGCGAATCACGTGACCGTCGCGCTCGGTCTCGACAACAGGCACGTGCTTCTCGTGCGCCGCGTCCTCAGTGTTTGCGGTCAGTTCCGTGCAACCGGCAGGGGTTGCAACGTCGTTGCCCAGGGCGGCAATGAGCTTGCCATCGGGGTCCTTAAAGAATTTCGCCATGATGTTCTCCTTTGCTGACGTGCCAATGTTCTTGATGGTTCTTATGCCCAAAGGCAGACAAACCATCCACGGCATTGCAAATGAACACATAACGGGCGGGGACGATGGGGCAGCGTGCGCTATCCGCCCTGGCGGCCCCACCCGAGCGGGTTAGCGCCCGTCGCCGCCCAGCAGCGCCAGAACATCTTCGCGGGTAAACAGCGCCGACGAGATGCCGTCGCCGCCGAGCACGCTGTTGACCAGGTCGCGCTTGGACTCCTGCATCTGCATAATGCGCTCCTCGATCGTGTCCTTGGCGATGAGCTTGTACACGGTCACGGTATGTTGCTGGCCAATACGGTGCGCGCGGTCGGTCGCTTGGTCCTGCGCTGCCACGTTCCACCACGGGTCGTAGTGGATGACCACGTCGGCCGCCGTCAGGTTAAGGCCCACGCCGCCCGCCTTGAGCGAAATCAAAAAGACCGGAACCTCGCCCGCTTGGAACTGCGCGACCATCTTGGCGCGGCTCTCCTTGGACGAAGCGCCCGTGAGCTTAAGAAAGCCGATGTCCTCCTTGGCCAAGCGCTTACCGATGATATCGAGCATACCCGTAAACTGGCTGAACAACAGGATGCGATGCCCGCCGTCGAGTGCGCCGCGCACGAGCTCCATGCACGTATCGAGCTTGGCGCTCCCCGCCTTGTAATCCTCGTAGTGTAGACGCGGGTCGCAGCAGATCTGGCGCAGCTTGGTGAGCTCGGCGAGCACCTTGAGTTTGTCCTTCTTAAACTCCCCAGCCTCGCGGTGCTGCACCTGCTGGGCGATGCGGTCCTGGTTGGCCAGGTAGAGCTTGCGCTGCTCGCCGGTAAGCTGCGCCATGACAGTGTCTTCGATCTTCTCGGGCAGGTCGGCCACCACGTCTTCCTTAACACGGCGCAGCACAAACGGCGACACGAGCGCCTGCAGGCGAGCGGCGCTATCGCCCTCGGCATGCTCGACGGGGCTCTCAAAGCGCTTGGCAAACGACTCGCGCGTCCCCAAAAGGCCCGGCATCAAAAAGTCGAAGATGCTCCAGAGCTCGGACAGGCGGTTTTCGATGGGCGTGCCCGTCAGGGCAAAGCGCACGCCGGCAGGCAGGCGCTTGGCGGCGCGCGCCACCTGCGTGAGCGGATTTTTAATGTACTGTGCCTCATCGAGCACCACGCGGGCAAAATCCTGCTCGACGTACTCGTCGATATCGCGCCGCATAAGGTCATACGACGTCACGACCACGCTATGCTCGGCCACGCCGGAAATTTGCATGCGGCGTTGAGCCTTGGCACCCACAATGGCGCACACATCGAGCGACGGGGCAAAGCGCTCCAGCTCGGCAGTCCAGTTGTACACGAGTGAGGCCGGGCATACCACGAGCGTGGGCTTGGTGTCCCCCGCCTCCACGCGCGCCAGAATATGCGCAATCATCTGGAGCGTTTTGCCCAGGCCCATGTCGTCGGCCAAGATGCCGCCAAGGCCCAGGTGTTCGAGCGAGCCGAGCCACTGGTATCCGTCGACCTGGTAGCCGCGCATCGTTGCCTTGAGCGATGCCGGCACCGTAAAGTCCATCTTGCCGAGCGTGTCCAGGCGCTCGACGGTACGGCGGAACGCAGCGTCGCGATCGGCCTCGAGCGCCGGCGTGCATGCGAGCATGCTGTCGACGAACAGGGTGCTCGACGCGGGAAGCGACACGCCGTCGAGCAGGTCGACGGCATCGACACCCAGATCCTCGGCAAGGCCAAACGCGGCGCGCGCCCCCTCGTCCAGGCGAATGATGTCGCCGGACGTAAGGCGCGCGAACGTTTGATGGCGCTTGTACGAATCGAGATAGACGGCAAGGTCCGCGGCCGAAAGCCCGCTCGCGCCCAGCTCGACATCGAGCAGATTGCTCTTAGCGGTCGCACGAACCGAGAGCTTGGGCGCGGGGCGGACCGAGATCTGGCGCAGACGGTCGCTGAGCATGACCTCACCCAGTTCGGACAGGGCGGATAGGCCCTCGGTCAGCAGGCAGAACAAGCGGGCGTCATCGCGCTCCTCAAACGCCAGACCGCCCTCGTAGAAATCGAAGTACAGGGCCGCCGTATCCATAACGCGAAACTCCGCCACCTCGTCGCGGGGCGGCACACCGGGGCGCTGCTCTTCGAAGGGGCTGCCCGGAGCGCCCAGGCTAAAGAGATCCGCCGACCAATCGCCGTAGGTAACCGTAATTTTGCAGGTCACGAGCCCATCGTCGACACCGATCGCCATAGCAAAGCTCGGCTCGGGTGCCACGGTATCGAGCGCGGCGGGCGCGGTGAGGTCGGTGTAGTCGCGCAAAATGGGCAGCGCCATACGGCAGAACTCACCCACCTGCTCGGCGGCAATATGGGCGGGCGTGCGGCACGGCAGCAAGCGCGACAAAAAAGGTGCGGCATGCTGAGCAAATGCAGCGTCGGTACGGCGCGCGCGGCGCGTGTCAACCAAGTAGGCGGCATCGCCCGACGCAAAGCAGTACATATCGGCGGGCAGGCGCAGGTCATAGCTACCACCAGCCGCCGGCGCGATTTTGGCGGCAAGCAGCGGTGGGCGCTTAGCGGATGCCTCGTCCTCCCTTTGCGGAGACAGCTCAACCGCCACGTCGTAGGTGCGATGCGTCGTCATCCCCCGCGACCAGGCGGGCTCAAAGGAGATGGTCTGGCCGCGCAGCAGGTCCAGCACATATACGATGCTATGCTCGGACAGCGGCAACTGACGCTCGGCAACAAAACCGCTGCGGGCAAAGTCGTACGACGCCGAACGCGAGCTTGTGATGTCATCGAGATAGGCAACTGTCGTCACAACAAGGTTGAGCAGCTTTGCCGATGTTTCGTCAAAGGCCTCAGGTGAATGGACAAACGTGAGCTTCTTGCCATAGGAGAACGTGCCGCCGCGCACGTAGGCATCGGCCATGCCGTCGATGTCCTTGACCACGTAGGAGACCGATCCACAGCGAATGCGGAACTCGAGCGCCCAGCTAAAGCGGTCAGCGAACAGCGGATTGTAGTACGGCACCAACGAGGGCTCCAATGCCGCTTTGGGGGCGTCGGGATCAACGGCACCGGCAAGCTTGCGGCGCATGCTCGCCAGCTCATCCATGCGCGCGTCCGAAAGATCGGAGAGCGCCGCCACAAGGCTCGGGCTCGTGGGGACGGGCGCCGGAAAGGGAAAGTTGGGGTTGACGGCCGGCGCTTTGGGTGCGGTGCGCGCGGGCTGTTTCGACTGCGCCGTAAACGTGCGAACCGGCGTGCGCAAACCTTCGACGGGCTCGGCGCCGCTGGCATCCAAATACGCCAGAGCCGTGGCAATAGCGTGCTTGCACATACCGGGGTAACGATAGGCGGCGGGGCAATCGCAGTCGTAGTCGATCACCTCGTGCTCGTCCATGTCGAGCGCCACGTGCGTCTTGTACAGGTCGCCACGCGAACCGCGCACCGAGCCCTCGACCGTCACGTTTTTGGAGAAGCGCGAGCCGCTGTCCTCGATCGACAGCACGGCGCCGTTGAGCATGAGCGAACGCCCCTTCATAAAGGTGCCGCTCAACGCCGCCTCTTTGCGAAGCGCCTGCACAAACGTCCCCTGCGCCATCACTTCCTCCAATCTCACCCGGGGTAGCTTAGATCACCGTCACGCGGCCCTGGTTACCCACAATGGCCTTGGCCTCGGCCAGCAGCGGAATCGAACGCGCGTTGACCTTGGCAGGTACCTCGGCACGCAGCACGCGCCCGTCCACCTGCTCGATAAAGATCTCCACGCGGTCGCCGCCCGGGTTGGCGGTAAGCACCGTGGCAAGACGCGCCATATTGCCCTGGCTAAAGCGGCTGTTGGGCACCATGACCTCAAACACCTTGGGCTTGTTGTTCTCCTCGTTAAGCTCGAGCGGCACGATCTCCTGCGCGATGATCTGGTCGCCGCGGTCCGAGCGCTCGAGCTTGCCCTTAATGCGCACAAAGGCATCGGACAGCTGCGCGCCGGTCTCGGGATCGACCTCGCCGTACAGGTACCCCTCGGCCTCCTTGTAGGTCTTGGGGAACACGACGACGGTGGCCTCGCCTTCCATGTCCTCGAGCTGCACGATGCCCATGGGGTCACCGTTTTTGGTCACGCGCTTGGACACGCTCGAGACCATGCCGGCCCACCACAGCGCCTTGCCCTCGGGAATTTCCTGGTTGATGGTGCCGCCCGTAGGATTCTGAACTTCGTAGCCGGTGTCGATCTGCGAGAACGAGAAGTCACGCGCCTTGGCTAGTGCATACTCAAACGGGCGCAGCGGGTGGTCCGAGACATAGATGCCCAGAACCTCCTTCTCCTGACTCAACTTGAGGTGGCGGTCCCATTCCTGGCCATCCGGATCGGGCACGCTCACCTCAAAGCCCGAGCCCTCAACGTCGCCAAACATATCGAAGAACGACGTCTGGCCGCTCGCGCGATCCTTCTGGCGCTTTACCGCGGCATCGATGATGTTCTCGGGGTTGTTCTTGTCCACAAAGTGCATCATCTGGCGACGCGGATACCCCGTGGAGTCGAAGGCGCCTGCCTTGATGAGCGATTCGATCACGCGGCGGTTGGCCTGGCTCGAGTCCACGCGCTCGACAAAGTCGTGCAGCGTCTTAAACGGGCCGCCCGCCTCGCGCTCGGCGATAATCGCCTGCGCCACGCCGGTGCCCACGCCGCGGATGCCGGCCAGACCAAAGCGCACGCCCTCCTTGGTAGCCGTGAACTCGGTACCGGACTCGTTGACATCTGGCGACAGCACGGGGATGCCGTCGTGACGGCATGCCGAGACGTAGTGCACGATCTTGTCGGTCTTGCCCGTATAGGACGTCAGAACGGCCGCCATGTACTCGTGCGGATAGTGCGCCTTGAGCCACGCCGTCTGCATAACCAGGATGGCGTAGCCGGCGGAGTGCGACTTGTTGAAGGCGTAGGACGCGAACTCGAGAACATCGTCCCAAATCTTCTGGGCGACCTCGCGCGTATAGTTGTTCTTGATGGCGCCGTTCATCCAGTGGTCGTAGGTGGTCTCGTCGGAGCCATCCTCCCAGTGGAGCACCGTCGACGTGAGCAGCTTGATTTTCTTCTTAGCCACGGGCTTACGGATACGCGAGTCCGATTCGCCCTTGGAGAAGCCGCACATCTCGACGGAGATGAGCATAACCTGCTCCTGGTAGACCATGGTGCCGTAGGTTTCGCCCAGGATGTCGTCCAGGCGGTCGTCGTAGGAGACCGCCGGCTCCTTGCCGTTCATACGGTTGATGTAGGACGAAACCATGCCGGCGCCCAGCGGGCCCGGGCGGTACAGGGCGATCAATGCTACGACGTGCTTGTACTCGGTGGGCTTCATGTTCTTGATCGTGGCCGTCATGCCTGCGGACTCGACCTGGAAGACGCCGGCGGTGTGGCCGGAACCCATGAGCTTAAAGATCTCGGGGTCGTCAAAAGGAATCTCTTCCTCTTTGATGTCGATGCCGAAGTTCTTTTTGATGTTTGCCTTGGCCTTGGAGATAACCGTCAGCGTGCGCAGGCCCAAGAAGTCCATCTTGAGCAGGCCCATGTCGGCAACGGTATGGCCCTCGTACTGGGTAATCTCGACGCCGCCCTTGGTGTCGAGCTTGGTGGGCACGTGCTCGTTGACGGGGTCGCGGCAGATCAGAACGGCGCACGCGTGCACGCCCTCGCCACGGGTGAGGCCCTCGATTGAGAGCGCCGTGTCGATGATGCGGCGGGCGTCGTCGTCCTTTTTATATGCCTCGGCAAAATCGGGGTTAAACAGGTCCTCTTTGCCGGGTTGCTTTTCGAGCACCTGCTTGAGCTTGACCTTGGGGTCGCTCGAGACCATCTTGGACAGACGCTGGCCCATGTAGACCGGGTAGTCCAGGACGCGAGCGGCGTCGTTGATGGCCTGCTTGGCCTTAATGGTCGAGTAGGTGATGACGTGGGTGACCTTCTCGGGGCCGTAGAGCTGGCGAACGTGCTCCACGACCTCGAGGCGCCGCTCATCGTCGAAGTCCATATCGATATCGGGCATCTCGGTACGCTGCGGGGACAGGAACCTCTCGAACATCAGGCCGTTCTCGAGCGGATCGAACGCGGTGATGTTCATGGCGTAGGCGACGATAGCGCCGGCAGCCGAGCCACGGCCGGGGCCGACGCCGATGCCGTTGTCCTTGGCCCATTGCACGTACTCGGCAACAATCAAAAAGTAGGCGGCAAAGCCCTTGTCGCAGATGACTTTGTATTCGTACTCAAAGCGCTCTTTGATGTTGACGCCACCGATCTCGCGCGTGGCCCAGTCGTCACCGTAGTGCTGGCGCAGGCCCTTCTCGCACTCGCGGCGGAACTGACTCTCGTGCGTCTCGCCGGGGTCGAGCAACGGGAAGCGCGGCAGGATGATGGAGTCCCAGTCCAGCTCGACGTAGCACTTGTCGGCGATCTCGAGCGTGTTGTCGCAGGCCTCGGGGCAATACGGGAACATCGCCCGCATCTCCTCCTCGGTCTTCATGTAAAACTCCGAGCCGGTCATGCGCATGCGGTTGGGGTCATCGACCTTGGCGTTCATGCCAATACACATGATGACGTCCTGCACCGGCGCGTCCTCGCGGCGCAGGTAGTGGAAGTCGTTGGTGGCGATGACCTTGACACCCACCTGCTTGGCGATATCGATGAGCGTGCGGTCCATTTGCTCATCGGTCAGGCCGTTGTCGGTGGTGATGCCGTGTTCCTGAATCTCGATGTAAAAGTCGCCGGGTTCGAAGGTATCGCGGAAGGTCTCGGCCCACTTGATGGCGCCCTCCATGTCGCCGCGGTCGATGTATTTGGGGATGATGCCCGCGATGCAGGCGCTGGTGCAGATCATGCCCTTGGCGTGGCGGCGTAGGTTGTCGAGCGTCACGCGCGGCTTGTAGTAAAAGCCCTGCACGGCGGCCTCGGAGACCGTCTGCATCAGGTTGACGTAGCCCTCCTGGTCCTTGGCCAGAAGGATCATGTGGTAGAGCTCGGGCTTATGGTCGCGGGCGAGCGTCTCGTCCGGCGTAAAGTAAACCTCGCACCCAAAGATGGGTTTGATGACCAGGGGCGGCTTGAGCTCGTCGATGTTGCCCTTCTCGTCCCACATGGCCATGTCCTTCACATACTGGGCATGCTCGCGCGGGTTTTCCTCGGGATCGGGCTCCACCAGCTCGTCGCGGCGAT
Source organism: uncultured Collinsella sp. (assembly GCA_958433005.1). Taxonomy (GTDB): domain Bacteria; phylum Actinomycetota; class Coriobacteriia; order Coriobacteriales; family Coriobacteriaceae; genus Collinsella. The sequence goes on from CAUAWV010000010.1 coordinate 45,912, forward strand.
CCTTTTCCAAAAAGGCCTTGTCGTGACTCCAGGTTTTGTACTCAGGCGTGTTGTGGTTGACGGCGTCGCAGGCCAGCGCCAGGTCGGGCACGCCATACATGTAGCCGTGGTCGGTAATGGCGACGGCGGGCATGCCCAGCTCTACGGCGCGGTTGACCATATCCTGGATACGGGTTGCGCCGTCGAGCATGGAGAAAACAGTGTGATTGTGCAGATGGACGAATGCCATGTGATGAGCTCCGATGCGGGTTCGTGTTCTGACTGAACGATTTTACCCCACGGCACGGACAGCACCCGAACCTAGCCAAACCCACACGGCTCCTATTGAGTTGCGGTGAAATACGGACTGTTTGGCGGCTTTTTTGGCCAAAACAGTCCGTATTCCACCGCAAGTTATTGGGGGATGGGGCGTGGGCAGCTCCGGTTGAGCTAGAGGTTGTAGGTGACTACCTGAGGCTCGGCGGGTTCGACGAAGATGGTTGGATTCGCCTGCTCCACGCGAACGAACTTGACGGTCACGGCCTCAAAGCCCGCCTTGTGCAGAACGTCGGCGTAAACGCGCGCCTGCAAGGCGTGTTTCTCCTGCAGCTCCTCCGGCGTCTCGTCCGGCGTGCCACCCGTCTTGTAGTCGATGACCAGCGCGCGCGACGGATCGGCCGGGTCGGTGGCCAGTGCATCGATGGCGCCCTCGGCATATGCACCGTAGCGGGCAATGTCCTCGTCTTCGCAACCCAGCGAGAAGAATGGTACCTCGGCACGAACGCACGGCCACGCGAGCAGGTCGGCACGAACAGCCGACTTGAGCCAGCGGTCCAGGGCGACGTCGAAGCGTTCGCGCTGCTCCGGCGTCAGGCGCCACAGACGCGCCAGCGCATCGGCACGCGCGGCGGGCAGCTCATCGGCACCCATCTCGATCAGCCACTGGCAGGCGGCATGGAACGCCGAGCCCAGCGCCATGGGGTTGCCGGCGGGCTCGACAGCAGCCACGTCCGCATCCGTCATCTCGGAACCATCCGACTCCGCATCATCGCCGGCCTCGTCCATGGGCACGTGTGCCTCGGCGGCACGGTCCTCGGACTCGGCATGCAGCGCCGCGGCAATTGACGAGTAGCTGTACGAATCGCGCGCCGGATACGGGCAGGTGCCCATGCGCACGCCCACCGCCTGGGGATACACGAGCTCAAACGCATCGGGCTCGGGGTCGGCAGGACCGGGAACGGCGGCGCGGGCATCCGCACCGGCACCCTCCGGCTCCGCATCGCCGCGGACAAGCCTGCCTTCGGCATCAAGCGAAGCATTGGCCTCAAACGACTGCTCGCCAAAAGCAAAGTCAGCCAGCGAGATGAGCTCGTAGTCGCCCGGCTGGGAGTTGTCGAACACCAAACGGTCGGCATCGAGCTGCGGCATGTCCAGGCCGTCCGTCGGCAGAATACGACGCAGCACGTCGTAGGTCAGATCGGTCTCGACATCGAAGGTCGGCGCGCACAGCTTGCCGCGGCTCACGCCGGCATCCATCGCCAGAATGACCAGCTCGCGCGCTCGCGTCATGGCGACATAAAGCAGACGAGCCCGCTCCTCGAGCGAAAGCTGCAGGTCGTCGTTGCGCAAGTGAGCAAATGCCTCGGCGGGAGAACCCGTCGCGCAGACATCCTCCATGAGCTCTGGCGGCAGCCACAGCGACGTGCCCTTGCCCTTAAACGCGTGCTCAAACTGCTTTTTGACGTCATCGCCCTCTACGAACGTGCCGTCCGCGAGTTTAACGCCGTCGAAGCGTGCAGGCAGTGCCACGACCTGCGCTCCGCCCTCGACGCGACCCATCTGTGCCGCACCGGACGATTTGCGCACGCCAAAGCACTCCGCAACCGCCACGACCGGATACTCCAGGCCCTTGGACGCATGCACGGTCATGATTCGTACCGCGCCGTCACCCTCCTCGTTGAGCGCGCCCGGGGCTTCCTTGCCCGCCAGGAAGCGGTCAAAGGCCAGCGCAATGGAGCGCGGCGAGTTACCGAACTCGGCCTCGGCCTCAACCACAGCATCGAGCGCCTTGAGCACGTTGGCGGCAATGGCCTTGCCCTCGGGACCACGCTGTGCCAGACGCACAAACCAGCCCGAAGCGTTGACCACGTCGCGCGCGATCGCCGCGAACGAATCGCGGCCCACACGACGAAGCGCATAGCATAGCACCTCGCGGGCGCGCGTCACGAGCGGCAGGCTCTGCAAGCCCGGCACATCGGAATCGCTCATGATGCCCGCGTCGATGTTGCGGCGCGAGGTCTCCCCCGTCTGGTCGTCCAGCTTGGTCGCCAGCGCCAGGAACTCCTGGGCGCCGAGCGCAAACATCGGCGAGGCCAGCAGCGGCATAAGGCCCTGCGCCGTATCGGCCGGATTGGCGAGCGCGCAGACTAGGGCGCGCACCGTCTGCACCTCGGCTGCCTGGGCAAAGACCGAGCCACCCGCGATCACGCAGTCGAGTCCTTGGTCGCGGAAAGCCTGGGCATAGACGTCGGCGTTGGTCATGCGGCCCAGCAGCAGCACCATGCCGCCCTGGGGCTGACCGGCATCGGCAAGCGCGCGGAACCGCTCTGCGATCGCGCGGGCCTTGGCCTGTGTGCGCTCCTGCGTACTGCCGCCGGCAACAAAGAGGGCCTGACGACGCGAGGCGTCTGCCACCAGCGTGTCCTTGCGGCCGTCGCTCGCCTCAAGATCCAAAAAGCCCTGCATCAGGCCGCCGTCGTCGCCGTCGAAGACGCGAGCCACATAGCGTAGCACCTCGTCGTGGCTGCGGAAGTTGCGCACGAGCTTAACGAGCTCGCCAGCAGGGGCGTCGGCCGCGGCAGTCGCCTCGGGCGCGGCAGACGAGCCCACCTTGCGCTCCTGGCGACGGAACACCTCGACCTCCGCCCCGCGGAAGCGGTAGATCGACTGCTGTGCATCGCCTACGGTACACAACGCGCGCTCCCCCGCACCCGTCAGGTAACGGATCAGGTCGACCTGCATCTGATCGGTATCCTGGAACTCATCGATCATGACCATCTTAAAGCGACCCTCGTATGCCGCTCGGATGGCCGGGTAATCGCGCAGGGCCTCGTAGGCCATGCGCAGCAGATCGTTGTTGTCGAGGGCAGACTGGCCGGCCTTGAGCGCGCGGTACTCAGCCTCTACAGCACAGGCAAGCCCCACCAGTGCCTCGAGTGCGGGACCGCCGCAGGCCAGCACGATATTGATAAACGCATCGGCGGCCTCTGCCTTGAGTAGCTCCACCTGCTCCTTAGGGAATGCCTTGCTCGCGCGCGGCATGGTGCACGACATCATGAGTCGCGCCGCATCGGCCATGGTCTTGCCGCTCGCCTCGAACGCGTCGATGGCATCGAGCGCCGTCTGCGCTTTTTCGGTCGCGGCCTTGCTTGCGCCCAACGCCGATCGATAGGCATCGGCAAGGGCCGAGGTGTCGGCCTGGCCGCGCGCCACGCACACATCGTCCATGCCGCCCGGCAGCTGGCTCGATAGCTCCAGCAGGTCGCGCACCAGACCTTTGATGGTGGTACCGGCGCCAAACGGCCCGCCCTCGCCCGCCATGGGATACCAAGCGTAGAGGGCCTTAAGCGAGGCGGCGAGCTCAGGCGCGGCATCGGGCGCCGTCGCGCGCCCCAGCACATGCTCGACAGCCTGATCCATAAGCTCATCGGTATCGGTAAGCACCGTGAACTCGGGATCGATGCCCAGCTCCAACGCATGCGCGCGCAGGATGCGCGAACACATACCGTGAATGGTCGAGATCCAAGCGTCGTCGACGGTCAGGGCCTCCTCGTCCATACCCTCTTCGATAAGCGCGCGACGCACGCGGTCGCGAATCTCGGCCGCGGCATCTTTGGTAAAGGTAATGGCGAGCACCTGGTCCAGATGCTCAACGAACGGACCGGATTCGGGCGAGAGCGCGTAGACGATGCGGCGCGTGAGGGTAAAGGTCTTGCCCGAACCGGCACCCGCCGAGACAAACAGCGGACGGTCGAGCGTTTTGACGATCTGCAGCTGTTGCGGCATCAAAGTCGAAAGATCCATGGTCTACACGTCCCTCCTTACAAACGTTCCTTCGTGGTTATACGAGCAGCGCGCATGCGCGGCCTGAGCCGACGTCGGGTCGACGGCGGCAACGTCGCCTGCCTCGAGTTCGTGCAGGCGCTCGGCGATGCCGGCCTCCACGCGATCGAGCAGGGCGTCGAAGTCCATGCTGCCACCCTCGCCGGGAAAGCCCTTCTTAAGCCCCGGGATGCGGCCGTCACCACGCTCCTCCTCGAGCAGCTCGGCACTCGCGGCGCCGCGCAGCGCCGGTTTGCCGCCCTTGGTCGAAAAATAGAGCGCCGCACGGGCATCCAGATCCAGCGCCCGGCGCATGGCCTGCGCATAGATAAGCGTCTGGGTATGGGGCGGCAGCCACCGCGGGTCGTCGATGGCGGCCTCGCCCGATTCCTCGTCGCGCACCGTGGGGTCGGCGAGTTTAAACTCCTCAACGCCCGTGCGATGCTTGTAGTCGATTACCACGGCGCGATTCTCGGCATCCACATCCACGCGGTCGATGCGCCCGCCGAGCGGCCAGCCGGCATACTCGACCTGGAGCTCGTTGAACGCAAACTCCAGGTAGCGCGGCGCGAAGGGCGCGAGCGCCTCGGACTCGTAGGCAAGAACGCCCTCCAGCTGCGGCAAAATCTCGGCCACCTGGCGCTCCTCCACCGGGGAGAGCGGCACGAGTGGGCCCTCGGTACCGCGCTTGCCCGCATGCTCGGCCAAGGTCTCGTCAAAGACCTCGCGCAGCAGCTCCTTCGCGCGTGGCAGATTCATGGGTGTCACGCGCTCCATGCCCTCCTGGGGCAGACGGGCATGCAAGTGTTCCAGCACGTCGTGGACAAAGTTGCCCTTCTCCATATTGCCAAAGCCAGCGTCGATCGACTGGGGCTTCACGCGGTACGAGACGAACCAGCATAGCGGGCAGGTCGAATAGGCCTCGATCTGCGAGGCAGACGTCAGGCGCGGCACCAGCGGCGCATCCTCGCCCTCGCCATCGCGACGACGCAGGACCAGATACGGAATGGCTTCATCGCTCAGATGCTGGGGGGCTTCGCAGGTCACGCGCTCGCGCCTAAGACCTTCGCCTGCCGCGGGATCGAAGTCCCTTACGATATCGCCCTCACCCACACACTTCGCCTTGTCGGCGCCAACGGCCTTAGCGTCGTCAGCGGCCTTGTCGGCGTCAGCGGCCTTAGCATCGTTAGCGGCCTCGGCATGCGCCCGCAACTCGGTCCACACGGCCGCCGGATAGCACTCGCGCGCCTGACGATCGTGGGTCACACGGGCGAGCGTAACCGGACCACGCGACGCTTGTATCGCGCGGCCAAAGCGTGCGCGCAGCAAGGCCGCAGGCTCAAGCGTCACGTCCTCGCGACCGAGGCTCGCCGTCAGCGTGGTCAGCGGCCCCTCTTCGTGTGAGAGCGGATAGCTGTCCAGATCGACATCGGCAAACAGCACGGCATCGTAGCTGCCGGGGCGCAGAGCCGCCGCATCGGCAAGCGAAGCAAAGCGAACCTGGGCGCGTGGCGCACGGTCAACCTCGTAGGTCTCGTAATCGTAGGCGGCGCTACGCTTGTCCACCTTGGTTCGAATGTCATCGAGCACGGGCACGGTCGCGGCCTGCGACACGTCGAGCGCACGGGCGCCATTCATAAGGATGTCGATGACGTGGCGCAGCAGGGCCACCTCCGCCTGGCGACGAGCCTGACCGTCGAGACCGCCAAGTGCGCGATCGGGCAGCGCCTCGGCAACGGCAAGCATGGCCTTGAGCGCCGTCACGGGTTTGTCGCGCCACAGCGCCTGGAACACGTCCGAGATCACGCACGGCACGTTCTTAAACCAGTTCTCGTCGCTCGCCGCTTTACGCGCGCCCTTCACCTGGCCCTGCACGCTCTGCAGCAGGCTCTTGACGCCCGCAGTGGTCTTGCTGCGCGACAGTCGCATATTCTTGTCGAACGTGCGCGCGCTGGCGGCGTCGGCACCCGAAAGCGGGCTGTAAATCCAGTCGGTAAGCTCCGGAGCGGGCCACCACTCAGTCTTAGAAGCTGCCCCTTCGTCGGCGGCCTTCATACGCTCGATCAGGTTGGCGAGCGCCGTGAACTGCCTGCCCGCAATGGATTGGGAAAACGCCGTGAACTCGGCCGTCTCGGCAGCAACGTGGCGCGCCGCCAAACGAGCGGCAAGCTCGCCGAACAGCTGGGGTGCCCGGGCAGAAACAACGAGCACGCGTACGGGGTCGGCGGGTGTTGCAGCAGCTTTATCGTCCTTGGACTCCTTGTGCGCTTTCACCAACTTATCGATGACGTCCGCATAAGCATGGGCACGGGCATGGGGGCCGGCGACCTCAATAAAGGCAGGCTGAGCAGCGGACTTGGAGGCAGTCTGGGGCGCGGCGGCGCCCTCCCCCAGCGGCGCGATCTCAAACAGCACACCGCGGACATCAAATGCCGCGGCAAGCTCCTCGCGCATCGCCGCTTGCTCGCGGGCAAGCAGCACGACAACCTCTCCCCCGTTGTTTGCCACGGCGGACAGCAGCTCGAGCAGGCTATACGTAAATGACGTGACGCCGCGCACGCAAACGGCGCGGGCGCACCCCGGCAGGTTGTCGGCCAAAGCGCCGGCCATAATGTCAGCCGCCTCGCAGGGCTCGACCATATCTCGACGGTCCAAACCGCGCGCATAGGCGCACAAAAGTTCAAACACGCGAGCCTCGGCGTCGCTTTTGGGCTTGGGCTTGCAAACGTTGTCGCAGCAACGCTCGGTGCCTGTCCCTGCCACACCCGGCAGCACATCGCGAGCCATACGCGCGAGCATACGCACCGTGCCCTGGCTGCGCGAAAGCGGCTGCAGGTCGGCGTCGTCGAGGCGCGCTACCATGTCCGAAAACAGCATCTGGCGCTGCAGGTTGTCGACGAAACCGCGCCCGTCGCCCAAAAGCTCCCAAAGCGAGCGAAGCCACGATGTAGGCGTCTTGTAGTCAATACCCAGCGAAACGCCGGCTTCCGCCGCATCATGACGGCACAGGTCGAGCTCGGCAAACGTTGGCGCCAGCAGCACGGCACGCCCGTGGCGGGCAATAAGGTCGGCAAGCAGCGCCGCCTCGGCATCGCTCAAATCCGCGCCGGCGTTGGTGGTATAGATTCGAACAGGCATGGTCCTCCACTCAAACCGTTCGCAATATTCAATGCTTCCATCCTACCCGCCCACGCGGACAGATTGCTACCTCAGCTCCATGTTTTGGTGCAAAGCAACCTGACCCCAACGCACCAGCCGATTGCGGGCATATAAAAACCGCCCCCGAAGGGACGGTTCTGCACAATTCGTTTGTTGTCGCTGGCCTACTCGCCATCCTCCAGCTTGATGAGGATCTTGCGATAGCCGCCGTACTCGCCGTTCAACGCCTTTGAAACGCGGCTCACCGTAGTGGACGAAGCGCCGGTGCGGGCCTGAACCTCAACATAAGGCTCGCCCTCATCCAGATAGCGCGCAACCTGCAGACGTTGCGAAAGATCGCAGATCTCGCGCGGCGTGCAGATATCGGTCAAAAACGCTTGGATATCCTTCTCGTCATCCAAAAGACTAAATGCGTGGACCAGCTGCTTGACATCAGGCTTGTCAAACATGTTCTCGATATTCATCGATCACCGCCAAACCCGCCATAAGGCATCGAAGTTGATACTGACATCGGGCATCGTTCGCCCGTTCTATGCAATAGGGCAACGCCTGTGGCTTTTGCCCGTAGCAGTGTAGCACACCACCAAACTAAAGCGACAAGACTCTCTGCCAGCGGCGCGTTTTTCAGGACGAACGCCGTTTTGAAACCGAATGCGCACGTAAGCTCCACGAATATCTGAGACAATGGGCGGCCGAACAAGGCGGCACACCCGAGCGGCCGTCCAAGCCGCCGCAGCAAACCGCTTCACGCGACACCGACGCACCCTGCGCAAGAAAGGATTCACACCATGCGCTTTATGCTTAACTGGCTCTTTACCTCGATCGCCATCGCGATTGCCACGTTCCTCGTCCCCGGCATCCAGCCCTTCGGTTTTGCCGAGGCCTGGGTCTGTTTCGCCTTCGTGGGACTGTTCCTGAACATCGTCGATTCGCTCGTCAAGCCGTTTCTGACGGTTATCACGCTGCCGCTCACGATCATTACGCTGGGTATTTTTCAGCTCGTAGTCAACAGCTTTATGCTCGAGCTGGCCAGCTATCTGTCGGTCAATCTGCTGGGCGCGGGTATCTCCATCGCCAGCTTTGGATCGGCCTTTATGGGCAGCATCCTGGTGTCCATCATGCGCAGCATCCTCGACAGCATCGCCGAGGGCTAAAACGGCCATTCCGGCCGCGCCCGTCTCAACAGCCCAAAACGAAGGCCGCCCATCGCAAAAAAATGGGCGGCCTTCTTATTTGCCAAGTCTCAAAGGGCGAGAGAATCTGCCATTTCCACCCTGTCCCCACATGGCAGGCGTGGGTTAGATGACGTAGTCGTAGCCCTCGTTGGGGGCGACGAGTGCATCGAGCGTCACGCCGTCGAGGTAATCGTTGATGAGCTTGTCCAGGTTCTTCCACACGTCGAGCGTGGGGCACTCATCAGATCGCGAGCAACCCTTGCAGTCGCCATCCAGGCAGGCAACCGGCGCCAGACTGCCCTCGGTCAGGCGCAAGATCTCGCCCACCGTGTACTGCTCGGGCGGGCGCGTGAGCACATAGCCGCCGCCCTTGCCGCGCATGCCCGAGAGCATATTGGCGCGCACGAGCGTAGCCAGAATATTCTCGAGGTACTTCTCCGAAATACCCTGACGCGCCGCAATCTCTTTAAGCGGGATACGGCCTGTCGCCTGGTGCTCGGCCAGGTCGACCATAACGCGCAGGGCGTACCTGCCCTTAGTAGAAACCAACATATATAGTGCTGCCTTTCGGTCTTTTAGTCCGTTGAAATTCTAGCCGAAAAATTGACTTTGAAAATACCCGTTCCGGTCAAGATGGTTAATCAACTTGCAATAATCTCCTATTTCCTATTGCATTACTAGGCTTTAGTGTCTACTATGCTTCCCAACAGCTAAACGAACAACCTATAAGGTTTGTGGGTTTCGCTGCTAGAAACACCGTAAAACCACACGGTATCCAGTCATTTGAACACTTTGGAGGTTCACCATGAGCAATGTTTACACGTCCATCGATCAGCTTATCGGCCACACCCCGCTTCTGGAGCTCACCCACTTTGAGGCCGACGAGGACCTCAGGGCCCGCGTGCTCGTCAAACTGGAATACTTCAACCCCGCCGGGTCCGTTAAAGACCGCGTCGCCAAGAACATGATTGACGAGGCCGAGAAGGCCGGCAAGCTCGTGCGTGGCGGCGACTACACCATCATCGAGCCCACGAGCGGCAACACCGGCGTCGGCATCGCCTCGGTGGCGGCGGCCCGCGGCTACAAGGTGATCATCACCATGCCCGAGACCATGTCCGTCGAGCGCCGCAAGCTGATGCAGGCATACGGTGCGCAGCTCGTGCTCACCGACGGCTCCAAGGGCATGAAGGGCGCTATCGCCAAGGCGGAGGAGCTGCAGAAGGAGACTCCCAACAGCATCATCGCCGGCCAGTTTGTGAACCCCGCGAACCCGGCCATTCACAAGGCCACGACTGGCCCCGAGATCTGGGACGACACCGACGGCAAGGTCGACATCTTCGTCGCCGGCGTTGGCACCGGCGGCACCGTGACCGGCGTGGGCGAGTTCCTCAAGGAGCAGAACCCCGAGATTAAGGTCGTCGCCGTCGAGCCCGCCACCTCCCCGGTGCTCTCCAAGGGCCAGGCAGGCCCGCACAAGATCCAGGGTATCGGCGCCGGCTTTGTGCCCGACGTCCTCGACACCCAGGTCTACGACGAGATCATCCCCGTCGAGAACGAGGACGCCTTTGCCACCGGCCGCGCCGTGGGCCACAAGGAGGGCGTGCTCGTGGGCATTTCGTCCGGTGCCGCCGTGTGGGCCGCACTGCAGCTGGCCAAGCGCCCCGAGAACGAGGGCAAGACCATCGTGGCGCTGCTCGCCGACACCGGCGAGCGCTACCTGTCCACGGCGCTCTTCCAGGACTAAGGGCCCGTCACTTGTCGATAGGCCCAAGGCACGCCGTTCTTCCCTCTCTTCTGGCAGCCTGAGCCCATCTCGTTAGGGTGTCCCACACGACGCCCGAACTTGCTACAATGTCTGCGGCGCGGAACCAGCCTCCCGCGCCGCTTTTCTTTTTTGGCCACATGCCACCAAGGAGAACCTCCCCATGCACAATAAGCGCGTGCTCGTCGCCATGAGCGGCGGCGTCGATTCCAGCGTGACCGCGTATCTGCTCAAAAGTCAGGGTTACGAATGTGTCGGTGCCACCATGCGCCTCACCTGCCCCGCACCCGATCCCGTCACGGGCATGAGTAAGGTCGACCGCGACATCGCCGACGCGAAGGCCGTCGCCGAGCGCCTAGGCATTCCGCACCATGCGCTCGACCTGCAGCAGACCTTCGACCACAGCGTTATCGAGCTCTTTGTGAACGCCTACCAGGAGGGGCTGACGCCCAATCCGTGCATTATCTGCAACCGCCACATTAAGTTTGGCGCGCTGCTCGATGCGGCGCTGGACATGGGCTGCGACTACATCGCAACGGGACATTACGCCAAAACAAGCCAGGCGGCAGACGGCACCTGGCAGCTACATCGCGGCGAAGATCCCAAAAAGGACCAGAGTTACTTTTTGTATTCGCTTACGCAGGAACGCCTGGCACACACGATCTTTCCGCTGGCAGGCCTAAACAAAGAGTGCGACGTGCGCCGCATAGCCGCCGAGCAGGGCTTTACCAACGCCAAGAAGGCCGAAAGCGAGGATATCTGTTTTATCCCGGACGGCGACTACGCGGGCTATATCGAGCGCCGCTGCGGACATGCCGTCGAGCCGGGCGACATCGTATGGCGCGACGGCAGCGTGGTCGGACGCCATAACGGCGCGCTGCGCTACACCATCGGTCAGCGCAAGGGTCTGGGCGTCGCGATGGCGCATCCCGTGTACGTAACGGGTGTCGATACCACCGACAACACCGTACATCTGGGTGAGGCAGAGGACCTGACGGCCACCGCGCTCACGGCCAACGACTGGATCTGGAGCGCCCCGGCCGAACGCATGGAGGCCGAGCTCGACGCCGGCGGCATTCGCGTGGGCGCCAAGTACCGCTACCGCCAAAAGGATCAGACGGCCACCCTCACGCGTGGCACCGATGGGCAAATGCTGCTGACTTTTGACGAGCCGCAGCGAGCTATCGCCCCCGGCCAGGCCGTCGTCATCTACCGTGGCGATGTCGTCTTGGGCGGCGGCACGGTGACCGGCGCACTTAAGTAGCCGCGGGTTTATCGCTGCACGTGTCGAAGTACCTCAACAGCGGCACCAACCTCGATTATGCGACGCTCGAGGCCGCGGCGGATGGCCTCGAGTCGACCCTCCGCCGTGGCCCATTCGCTCTGCGAAAGAATCTCGATCGCCTCATCAACAAATCCGTTGAGCCGCGATGAATCGAACCAATCGAGCGAATCCGCAAGCGCCAGCTGGACGGAAGGGTCGGGCCCAAACGGCTTAGCGGAAAACCCAAACTCCCCAGCTGCGAGCACGACAGTTGGCACGTTATACCACAGACAGTTGCCGCTATCGAACAGCGGTGCAGGCCTTATCTCCAGGGTATCGACATTGCGGATGGTACCGAAGTTTCGCCAATGGCGATCGCTGTTGGCCAAAAGGGCATCGCAAACGATCATCTGCGACATAGACCTTCTCACGACAGCCTCGTCTGCTCCATGCTTACCAAGAAAGCGGCAGTACCGGTCGTACGTCGAGCTTCCTCGCTGGCCGCCAAGGGCGTTCTTAACGTAAACAGCCGGAACATATTCCTCGCGGCCGTCAAGAAAATCCTCGCACAAGCACACAGGGCCATCGAACATGCGCTCAACCGTGTAAGGAACAAACTCCCCCTTGGGAAGCAAGCGACGATGCAGAGCCGTTGCAACCGCCTCGTTAAAGGGACGCTGATCGTCCATCCCGCACCCTTTAGCCAAAACGCGAATGCCGTTTCGGATCATCCACGATTTAGGAAGCTCGCCCTCGGATGTGTTGTCGGGATTTTTAAGACCGATACCTTCTAGCCAACCCGAGCGCTCTTCGGGCGCCGATCGCTCAAAATCATTCTCGAAGTAATTGAGGTTTCGCCATTCGAGCCCGTCGCATTCTGCCGGCCGCAGCCAATAGCAATCCGAAAGCGAGAGACCCAGACACTGAACCGGCACCTCAACGCCGTTGACAATTCCCAGCTCGCGGTAGCGCGAGATAAGCCCAGGGCGAACATCGGGCACCGACCGATGCCCCCACCACGCGTTGAGCTCCCGCTTATTCACCGTTGGAGAAGAGCTCGAGCATGTGCCAAACGGCATTCGTTGCGCATCGAGGACCTCGGCGATTTCGAAGGGAAACTCGCGCGTCGGATCAAATGAGACATGAGCGACCTCATGGTCGGCCGACATCAGCGTAAACTTGCGCCCCACATCGGCCGCAGGACGGCGTCCACGTTTGCGGACCTTTTGATAAGCGAGCGCAGAATCATACTCAACCATCTTCCGTCCGCCCACAATATCGCACGCGAGCGTTCCCGATGCGGCAAGTTGAGATATGCGGGCTTTCGTAACGCCCAACAGGCGGGCAGCATCACCCATAGACAAGTACTCAAACGTATCCATACACCGCATCACCTCGTTAAGTAATTTACACGTTAAGTTAATAGATTACAGACATCATAATGCTAAACGACCCAAAGCGAAAAAAGGCCCGAGAAATCGGGCCTTAGCGATTGGTCAGCCGAGTCGCAAGCTGCTCCCCTAGCGCTGAACGTAGGCGCGGACCAGCTCGTAGGTGTTACGCACGCCGTCGATGTGGCTGCGCTCATAGTTGTGGCTCGCATACACGCCGGGGCCGATCAGGCCGTGGCGAATGTCATAGCCGGCCGAGAGCGTGGCCTCGACGTCCGAACCGTAATGCGGATACACGTCGATGGCATAGTCGAGCTCAAGCTCGCGCGCGATGTTGGACAGCGTCGTCACCAGGTCGTAGTTGTACGGACCGCCCGAATCCTTGGCGCAAATCGAAACCATGCGCTCGGTGCAGCCTAAGTCGTCACCCACGCAGCCCATGTCCACGCTGATCATCTCGCGCGTGTCGGCCGGCACAAAGGCACCGCCGTGGCCGACTTCCTCGTACACCGTAAAGAGCAGCGATACCTTGCGCGAAAGCGTCACCTCGCCGTCAGCAACGGCGCGGGCCAGACCCAGCAGAATCGACGCGGACAGCTTGTCGTCAAGGAAGCGACTCTTGATGTAGCCACTCTCCGTCACCGTGGTACGCGGATCCATGGCGATGATATCGCCCGTCTGAATACCCAGCTCGAGGACATCATCCTTGCTATCGACGTTCTCGTCGAGCAGGATTTCCATGTTCTTCTCGATGGTCTTAACCGGCTCATCGGCCACATGCGCCGAAGGCTCGGTGTTGAGAACCACACCCGTGTAGACATTGCCATCGCGCGTGTAAACGGTGCAGTTCTCGCCATCGGCCGTAGACCACTGATGCCCGCCGAGCGTCGTGGGACGCAAGCGACCATTGTCCTTGATGGAGCGCACCATGGCGCCCAGGGTATCGACATGGCTCGCCAACACGAGCGGTTCGCCCTCGCCGCCAAGCTCAACCAACACGTTGCCCTTGTTAGAACGCTCGGGCCCAAACCCCATCTCGCGCAACGTTTCCATTAGATAATCAGTCGCCGCACGGGTATAGCCCGTAGGCGAGGCAATAGAAGTCAGCGTCTTAAGCTGGTCAGTAATAAAACCAAGCGTAGAATCCATTTGGGACACCATCCACAACTCCAAAGTCAACATCCCGTAATCAGTAAAAGCCCCAACAACGATACCATCACGCACAAATATTTACCCAGCGAGATGACCCATCGAGCTCTTCCGAACAGCGCCCGCCCCGACAACGAGCCGGCGGGCCCCGCCCGTTAGCCCCAGAATCTTTCCGCAGGACAGAAGGAGGCCCC
>CAUAWV010000011.1 GCA_958433005.1 uncultured Collinsella sp.
CCACACCCCGCCCCGGCCCCCCCACTCCCCGGGGCCGCCCCCGGGGATCCCACCCCCACCCTCCCCGCCGCCCGCACGCCCCCCCCCCCCCCCCCCCCACGGCGGGGTCCTGACATGTCCGAGGACGATTTGGGATGTAAGCCCTGGGGTCTCCGATGAGAGCAGTTTCGGCCGAGGCTATTCGTCGCCGAAGCTGATGCCCAGCGCCTTGGCCTCGCGCACCAGGTCGCTCTGGGGGTCGACAAACTTGAGCTTGCCGGCGACCTCCTCGAGCGGCATGTGGCACATCTTGCCGTCACGCAGGGCAATCATGTAGCCAAACTCGCCGCGTAGGCACCCCAGTGCCGCCTCGACGCCGCACTGGGTCGCAAAGATGCGGTCCTGGGCGTCGGGTTGGCCGCCGCGCTGCGTGTGGCCGGGGATGGCGACGCGGGTCTCGCGACCAGTCTTGGCCTCGATCTCCTTGGCGATGTCGTAGACGATCGACGGACTCGTGCGCTCGGCGAGCTTTTTCTTGTACTCCTTCTTGGGCAGCGCTGCGTCCTCCTTGGAGATAGCGCCCTCGGCGACGGCTACGATGGTAAAGCGGCTGCCGGTCTCCATGCGATGCTCGATGGTCTTGATGACGTTGTCCATGTCGTAGGGGATCTCGGGAATCAAGATGACGTCCGCGCCGCCCGCGACGCCGGCATACAGCGGAATCCAACCGACCTTGTGGCCCATGATCTCGATGACAAACACGCGGCCGTGACTCGAGGCAGTGGTGTGGATGTCGTCGATGCACTTGGTGGCGACGTCGATGGCGCTCGTAAAGCCAAACGTCAACTCGGTGCCCCAGGTGTCGTTATCGATGGTCTTGGGCAGGGCGATAACGTTGAGGCCTTCTTCGCGCAGGCGGTTGGCGGTCTTGGTGGATCCGTTGCCGCCCAGCATAAACAGGCAGTCGAGCTGCAGTTTATGATAGGTGTGGACCATTGCGGGCACCTTCTCGACGCCGTCGGCCTCGGGAATGTCCAGGCGCTTGAACGGCGTGCGGCTCGTGCCCAGGATGGTGCCGCCGCGGGTGAGGATGCCGCTAAAATCGGCGGGCGTCATGACGCGGAACCTGCTGTAGATAAGGCCCTGGTAGCCATCCTCAAAACCATAGATTTCGATAGGCTCTTTGCTATTGGTCATAAGCGTTTTGACAATGCCGCGCATGGTGGCGTTGAGCGCCTGGCAGTCGCCGCCACTGGTAAGAAGACCGATCCTGAGCATGATGAATCCTTCCGGGCAAGTTATAACATGCGCATAAGTTTACCCCCGCACACTGTTGATGCGGGGGTAAAACGTGTTAGCTCAAGCGTATAGAAATGTAAGCAACGTCAGGCGAGCGTAAGGACGACGGTGCCAGCTCCTTACAGCGCGAAGGCGTCGACGTCGCCCCAGTGGCGGCGCAGCGTGATGGCGGCAGCGGGCTCGGTGTTGTCGAAGACGACCGACCACTGCGTGTTGCTGGTGATGTCTTCCGGATTGGGCTCTTGCGCCGCAGCGCGTAGGGCCTTCCAAGCGACTGCCTCGTCTTGGGCGCCGGTATGGGCGTCGAGGACATCGGCGATGGCGATGGCGCGCTCCTTGCCATGGCCCAGCTCGCCATTCTTTTGGTTGGGCAGCACTTCGTCGCCATAGCAGGCGTAGAAGTTCGTGACCTGGCGTACGGGCGTCGCCTTGCATGCACGGTCGGGATCGCGCGGATCCCACTCCACCACCCGCGCGTCACCGGCGGCGTCGTTGATAAAGAAGTGATAGTCGCGTCCGGCCATGGCGTGCATGTCGTAGGCAGAAAGCAGGTCGACGGCCTCCTGCGTGGTGGCCGCGCGGTCGAGCACCAGACGGATGGCGAGCGAAGTGTTGATGACGGGGCGTTGCGTGTCCTGGTCACAGGGCTTGGAATCCAGAGTGAGTACGGCAATGGACACGCCGCATTTGTTAACACCGTCGAGCTGGGTAAACGGGCCCATGAGTGCGGCGGCACGTCCGGCGACGGAGTCAAGCGGAGTGTTATCGCCCAGGTTGTTAAGGGCGGCAAACCCGATGGAGGCATAGCCGCCGCGTGGGTGATTGCGCACCAGCAGCACCGAGGTGTCGTCCTTAAAGTCGTAATTGCGACCGGTGCGCACGCGGCCTTCGGCATCTACGGCGGCAAAAGCGCTGCAGGCAAACTGGGGCGCCTGGACATGTGCCGGCGCACCGGGCAGCACCTGCGCCACCACGGCATCGATGTAGGCCTGATCGTCGCACACGCCAGCGGCGATGATGCGATCAAGATCGTAGCCGTAGGCGATGTCGATTGCGTACAGGTCATAGCCATCCGCATAGTCGGTCAAGCGTTTGAGCGACGCGACGGACTTGATTTGCTTGCGGTAAACGATGCCGGTGGCAGCGGCAAGGCCGACGGCGGCTCCCGCGACACCGCAGGCGATGGCAATGTTACGTGGCTTCATGACGGCTCCTCTCGTCCTGTTGGCGCAATTGTCGCAAAAGGAGCGCGGGCATGATGGCTCAACTTGGTGAGCGGTGCGGAATTAAGCACGGAATGAAGAGTGCGGCACTGGCGTGGCGGGGTATGCTGGAGGGGACCATCAACCCAGCGAAAGGGGAGAGCATGACGGATCAGGAAACGCCCGAGCGCGTGCATGTGACGGCCGACGATATCGAGGCCGCCAACGACCTTATCGACTTTATCGAGGCATGCCCCAGCATGTTCCATACGGCGGCGACCATTATGGCCGAGCTCGACGAGGCGGGCTTTACCTACCTGCCCGAGAATGCGGCGTGGGATATCGAACCGGGCGGGCGTTATTACACGCAGCGCAACACCTCGAGCGTCGTTGCCTTTAAGGTGGGCGAGGACCTGGCCGCGACGTGGGGCGAGGACGGCGTTGCCGGCGACTATCATTTTCAACTCACGGCGTCACACAGCGATTCGCCGACGTTTAAGGTTAAGGCCGTGCCCGAGCTCGACGGCGCGGGCGAGACGCTGCGCCTGAACACCGAGGCCTACGGCGGCATGATCGACTACACCTGGTTCGATCGCCCGCTGGCACTTGCGGGCCGCGTGCTGGTGCGCGAGGGCGACCGTATCGAGAGCCGCTTGCTCGCTACCGAGCGCGAAGTTGCCATTATCCCGAGCCTTGCCATCCATATGAATCGTGGCGTTAACGAGGGCTTTGCGCCCAACCGAGCTGTCGACCTGTGCCCGCTCATCAGCGCCGGCGAGCTTAAGCAGGGTGACTTCGATGCCCTGATCGCCGAAGAGCTGGACGTTGAGCCCGAGCAGATTCTGGGCCGCGATCTGTTCCTGGTCAATCGTCAGGATGCGCGCATTTGGGGCTGGGCCGACGAGTTTATCTCGACGCCCAAGCTCGACGACCTGGCCTGCACCTACACCTCGCTGCAGGCATTTTTGGGTGCCGAGAATGCGCACGACGTTTCGGTCTTCTGCTGCTTCGATAACGAGGAGGTTGGCTCCGAGACCAAGCAGGGCGCCATGTCGACGTTCTTGGCCGACGCGCTGCGCCGCATCAACGGATCGCTGGGCTTTGACGATGAGTCGTACCACCGTGCGCTTGCCGCTTCGATGCTCGTGAGCTGCGACAACGCGCATGCCGTGCACCCCAACCACGCCGAGAAGTGCGACGCCCGCAACCAGGTTGTGCTCAACGGCGGCATCGTCATCAAGGAAGCCGCCAACCAGCACTACTGCACCGATGCCTTTAGCCGCGCGGTGTTCCAGGCCATCTGCGATGACGCCGACGTGCCCACGCAGGCCTTCGCCAACAAGAGCGACATGGCCGGCGGCTCCACGCTCGGCAATCTGTCCAATATGCAGGCGAGCATGCATGCCGTGGACGTGGGCCTGCCTCAGCTGGCCATGCATTCTAGCTACGAGACCGGTGGCGTGCGCGACGTGGTATACGCCATCCGCGCCCTCACGGCCTTCTACGAGCGTGACCTGAACATCAACGGCGCCGAAAGCGTTGAGCTCTAAAACCTACCAAAAAGGGATGTTAATTTTGGCAGGTTTTATCTGGGCAAATGCAAAGGGTAAAACCGAACTACATCGGTGATGCGTAGCCGCCGAGGTGCAGTGCGCCTCGGCGGCTTTTGGTGCGCAGGATACGGCTATGCTTCAAAATGCTATACATGCTTTACGTATTTAACATAGTGTTTTATGATGATTTTGGAGTGGTAAGGAGGGATCATGACTACAACGGCCGCTCAGATCAACGTGCGTCTCGATGCCGATCTTAAAAGGAGCGGCGACGCTGCTCTCTCCAAGGCCGGTATGACGCCGAGCCAAGCGGTGCGAGCGCTCTGGCAGCTTGCAGCGTCGCTGGCCGATCGCCCCGGTGCGCTCGAGGATATCCTGCTGCCCAGTCGTGCCCGGGCGGAACAGCGCGAGCGCGAAAAGGCCGCCAAACGTAAGCTCGAGCTCATGGATCAGGGGTCGAAGCTGTTCGCTGCCGCTTGCTGTGAGTCGGGAATCGATATGGTCAAGGCTCAGCCATCGGACGACGAAGAGCTCAAACGGAATGCCTATGCGGATCGCTATGGCGAGGAGATGAGCTGGCTCTATGAGTGAGACTCCAAAGCGCATCTTGGTTGACGCCAACGTGTGGCTCGATTACTTCATTCCCTCACGACGTGGTCGTTCGGTGGCGATTGAGTTTTTACGCGATGCATGCACGGCACAGGTTGATTTGCTGTACGCGGCGACATCGTCCAAAGACCTGTTCTATTTGATTTCAAGTGAACATAAGGCATGGTATCGGCGAGAGCACGGTTCGCTTTCCCAGTATGCCGCTACGGTAGCGACTTCGCTTGCATGGGATTGTCTTAGCGTGCTGTCGCAGCTTGCCACGCCAGTGCCCTGTGACCTGAGCGACATCTGGATGGCGAGCAGACAGCGTGAGCTCCATAGCGATTACGAAGACGATTTAATCATTGCGGCAGCGATACGCGCTCAAGCAGATTTACTGGTCACCAACGATGTCAAGCTCTGTTCGCATGCTCCCGTCGCAGCAATGAACGTCGAAAACGCAAGAAACTATCTAACAACGCTTAAATAGCGCTAGACCCCTCTGGTCGAATAATGGTCAGCGAGAGTCCACAGGTAGGGCCGCGCCAGCAAAGCGCCGCAGGTTGAGCAAACGTCAGCGAGCGGTGTCCAGGGCGAACAAGTTGGCATGAAAAAGGCAAGGCATAGACCTTCTGGTCATGCCTTGCCTTTTGAATGACAAATTGTCGCCCTGGGCGGCGCGCAGCGTCGGCCGGTCCGCCGTTCGTTAGAACGGCGGAACCCTAATGTTCGATCCAGCAGCGCAGGGTCTCGCCGGCTTGCAGATGACGCAGGTTCTCCGCGGCGATGTCGACGACGTTGTTGAGCGTGGCGGCTAGGTGGAACCAGCCCGAGACGTGCGGCGTGATGAGCATGTTGGGCGCATCCCACAGGGGGCTTGTCTCAGGCAGCGGCTCGGGGTCGGTGACGTCGACCGCGGCGCCGGCGAGATGTCCCGATTCCAGAGCGGCAACCAAGTCGTCGGCGACCACAAGATCGCCGCGGCCGCCGTTGGCAAAGAAGGCACCCGGTTTCATCGCGGCGAAGAACTCGGCGTTCGCCAGGCCGCGGGTCTCGGGTGTGCTCGGCATAAAGGATGCAACGATGTCAGCCTCGGCCAGGCGCTCGGGCAGGGCATCCATGCCGTCCATGTCCTCAAACACAATGGGGTAGACGAGCGGATGGCGCTTGATGCCGCGGACGTGCGCGCCCATGCTGCGGCAGAGCGTGGCGAAGTGGCCACCGACATCGCCCGCGCCCAGCACCAGCACATTGGCGTTTTTGAGCGAGGTGACCGGCCCCAAATCCTCCCAGCGATGCTCGCGCTGCAAGTCGTGATAGCCGGGCAGGCGCTTCATCATGGAAAGGACCATGGCAAACATGTGCTCGCTCACAGCCTGACCGTAGGCGCCCACCGAGCAAGACAGTTTGGCGTCGGCCGGCACGGTGCCGGCGGCAAGGTAGTCGTCATAGCCGGCGGTCTGCAATTGCAGCAGCTGGAGATGCTCGCATGCCGTGAGCATGTCAGAGTCGATGTTGCCCAAGATCACGTCGGCGTCGGCGACCTGCTCGCGCGTGATGGCGTCGGCGCTCGTGTAGATAAAGTCCTCGCCCGGAGCGCTCGACTCAAGAATTGCGCGATGGCGGTCATTGACGGGCAGCAAAACCAGGATGTTCACAAACAGTCCTCTCCGCTCGACCTGCCAAAAAGGGACAGGTTTATTTTGGCAGGTTTTACCAGGTAAAACGCTAAAAAACGCCGGGCTTCGTGATGGTTAACATATCCATCGCGTAGCCCGGCGCATCCACGGCTACCAGCTGAGCAGTTCGTAGCCGTCCTCGGTCACCACGAGCTGTACCTCGCACTGGGCCGAATCGCTGCCGTCCTTGGTGCGCACGCACCAGCCGTCGCCCTTGCTAATCTTGATGTCGGGCGCTCCGGCATTGACCATAGGCTCGATGGTAAAGACCATGCCCGGGGCCATGATGGTATCCACATCGGGCGCCTCGGTGGTAAAGCCCACAAATGGGTCTTCGTGGAACTCCTTACCGATGCCGTGTCCGCCGTACTCGCGCACCACGCTAAAACCGGCGTCCTCGACGGTCTTTTGCACGGCCTCGGCCATAACGGACAGTGGCAGCCATGGCTTGACGGCCGCCAGACCCGCTTCCACGCTGGCGCGGGTGACATCGACCAGGCGCTGGCGCTCGGCCGAGACCTCGCCGATGCAGAACATGCGGCTCGAGTCGCTAAAGTAGCCGTCTAGGATCGTGGAACAGTCCACGTTGATGATGTCGCCCTCGTGCAGCACGTCCGTATCGCAGGGAATGCCGTGGCAGACCACATCATTGATCGAGGTGCACACGCTCTTGGGGTAGCCCTCGTAGTTGAGGTCGGCCGGCGTGCCACCGTGCTCGACGGTGTAGTCGTAGATCATCTGGTCGATCTGGTTGGTGGTCATGCCTGCGGCGATATGCTCGCCCACATAATCGAGCACGCCCACGTTGATGGCTGCCGAGCGCTTGATGCCCTCGATATCGGCGGGAGTCTTGTAGAGCGTGCGAGGCAGAACCTCCCAGCCTTCTTCCCACAAGCGCTCGAGGCGCTCATCAAAGGCGCTATGGCATTTCTTGTATTTCTTGCCGCTGCCGCACCAGCAAGCGTCGTTGCGGCCGGGCACGGGTCCTTTGTCATACATGGCTAACTTCCTTTCATCCGCAGCTAGTATAGCCCACCCGCAGACCAGCTCATTTGGGATGGGGCTAATTTAGCTGCTGGCGGGCGGCCGCGCTAGTAGCTCACCTGGCAGGGAATACCGAGGGCGCGCACGCGCGCGGCAATGGCGTCGAGCACCTCGGGCGCTGCTTTGGCAAGGCCGGCGACTGGTGTCTCGCGCGCGACCGTGTAGATGGTCGCCTCCTGCGGACGAATGCGCTCGAGCGCCGCGAGCCAAGGGCCGACGTACTCCTCGCCGGTGTTATCGAGAGACTTGCCCCGGTACTCACCGCTCAAAAACATCGTCTGGATAATGACATGACCGTTAAAGCCTGCGAACGTCTCGATCTGGTGCTCGACGTCATAGGGGCCAACGGGCTGGTCGAGCAGCTGGATAAACGCCGGGTCGACGGTATCGAGCTTAAGAATGTTGTCGTCGACCATCATGAGCGCATCGTGCACAGCGGGCTGGTCGGCGCGCGTGCCGTTGGAAAGCACGGCAATCTTGGTGTTGGGGGCTAGCTGATCGCGCAGCGCGACGGCGCCGGCGATGGCCTGTGGAAACTCCGGTGCGGCGGTGGGCTCGCCGTTGCCTGCGAAGGTGATTACATCGGGGGGCTCGCCCTCGGCTGCCATCTCGCGCAGCTTTGCCTCGAGCGCTTCGAGTACCACGGCAGCCGTGTTATACGGCTCATGGCAGGGGCGCTCGGCGTTGAGGCCGTTCTCGCAGTAGATGCAGTCGAACGTGCAGATTTTGCCGCTGGCCGGCATCATGTTGACGCCGAGCGAGAGACCAAGGCGACGGCTGCGAACGGGCCCAAAGATGGGGCTGGCATTCAAAAACGTAGACATAGGCATATGCTCCTCAAGACAATTGTGCCTAAGCATAGCATCGGCTCCAAAGCAAGGTGTGGGCTCTTGCTTTACAAGTTTCGTTTTTTCACGTCGCTCATGATGCCGTGCCATGAAAAGCCTCGGGTCGGGTACAGTTAATCTGTTAACAAGGCGTAAAGCAATGCGGGTCCATCCAACCGTGCTGACGTGCAACTGGATGAGCATTGATGATGGGGGCACAACATGGATTTTACGGTCGAGAATGCGGGCACCACGATTGCCTGTCGCGAATATGCCGGCCCGGATGTGTCGCCTGATACTCCTGCCTTGGTGTGCGTGCACGGCGCTTGTGTTGACGGCGTCTTTTTTGACGGTATCGCCCGCGAGCTCGCCTGTGACTACCGCGTCATTGCCTACGACCGCCGCGGCTGTGGTGGCAGCAGCGAAGCGGCAGACGGCAGCTATGATCTTGCCGCTCAGGCCGCCGACCTGCAGGCCGTGATCGAACACGTTGGCGCTCCGACAAATGTGCTTGCGCACAGCGCCGGTACGTTGGTGGCGCTGGAGCTTCTTCGCACTGAACCCCATCTCGTCGCCCGTGCGATTCTGCATGAGCCGGCTGTGTCGGCCGAAGGCGTCGGCATGGGCGCAGCTCCGGTTTTGCTCGATATGATTGCGGCTGGAAAGGTTTCAAGGGCGCTCCGGCTTTTCTTGGGAGCCCTCGGCGACTTGGACCCCGAGGCTCCTGGAACGACCGAGGCAGAAGCCAAGCATGCCCTGCGCAACGGCCGCAGTTTCATGGCAAACGAATACGGGATTACTATGACCTGCGTTCCCGATTGGGATAGCGTTCGCGCGTCGAAAACGGTGGCCGCCGTGCTCCTAGGCGAGCTCTCGATTGGCACGCCCCGCGAGGCTGGCACGCGAGCGGCTGCCGAATATCTCGATTGCCCTCTCGTGACGATCCCGGGCGCGCATAACGGTCTGCGCGATCGCCCGGCAGCGGCTGCCCGGGCTGTCCGTGGCATCCTGGGGCTCTAGCATCCGCAATAGCCAAAGCAGGCTTCATCCGCAAACGTTTCGGCCGTATTAACAAACGTGCTCAAAACCTCGCGTCTGCGGCTTCAATCGCGCCGTCTGCCAACTCATAAGAATGTGGCAGCATTCACGTGCTTACCTGCATCGGCAAGGTGTTACCCTTGTAACATTTGGAACCCACCGCTACCATGCGAAACTATCGAAAGGGCCCCATATGCTCAATAATCACGAGGTCAATCTAACCGACGAGGAGGCTGCCGCCGAGGTCGCCCGTGTCGCGAAGACCTACCCCGTGGTGCGTTTGCTGTCGGCCGATCAGATTAAGAGTGAGCCTAACTGCCTGCTCGCCGGTGATCGGTGTCCTTGTCTGCGTCAGTCAAGTCTTGAGGCTTTGGCAGACTCCGATGAGGTGTCGGAGCAACTGCTCAATGATGGCACTGAGTACCGCGCCCGTCTACGCCCTTTGAAGGTCGAGGGCGAGCCTCACGTCTTGCTGATGGTGCGTCCGATCGATGAGCAAGAGGCCGCAGAAGAGGACCTTGTCTACACCGACGTGCTGACGAATGTGCGCAATCGCCGATATTACGAGGAAAAGCTCCGTAGCACCCGCGTGAATGCCGGCGTTGCGGTGATCGACCTTGATGATTTTAGGGTCTTCAACGATACGTGTGGCCGTCATGCCGGCGACCTTGCGCTCGGTGCTGTGGCGACAGCCATACGCAGCGGAATCCGTTCGACTGACGAGCTTGTGCGCTATGGCTGCGACAAGTTTGTGGTTGTCATGCCCAATATTCCCTCCGATGACTTCACCCGTCGCCTGCATCAGGTGTCCGATGCCGTTCATTCCACGATTATTCCGGGCCATGAGTACGTGAGCTTGACGGCATGTGTTGGTGGCGTTCGCATTCATGGCGAGACGGTCGATGAGGGCGTTGGCCGCGCTGCTCAGTTACTGAGCCGCGCTAAGGCAAAAGCCGGTACGGTCGTGACCGATGCCGATTCCATCGAGGCCTTCCAAAGCGAAAAGCCTTTGGTGCTTATCGCCGATGACTCCGAGATGAACCGAGCCATTCTCAGCGAGATGCTCAAGGACGAGCATTGCATCCTCGAGGCCGATAACGGTCGTGCGGCGCTCGACATGGTCGACCGCTATGGCGATGAGTTGTCGCTCGTGCTGCTGGACATTGTGATGCCGGGCATAAGCGGCTTTGAGGTGCTGGCCGATCTGTCGCGCCGATCGGGTATCGATAATCTGCCTGTCATCATGATTTCGAGCGAAGATTCCGATGATGCGGTTCTGCGCGCGTACGAGCTGGGCGCCTCGGACTATATCAACCGCCCGTTTGACTCCCGTGTCGTGCGCCGCCGCGTAAGCAACACCATCCGCCTGTACGCCAAACAGCGCCGCCTGACGAACCTGCTGTCCCAACAGTACAACGAGCGCGTCAAGAACAGTCGCATGCTCATCGACATCATGGCCGGCGTCATGGAGCTTCGCAACGGCGAGAGCGGTAGGCACGTTACGAACATCGAAAAGCTGACCGAGCTGCTGCTTGGCTATCTGGTCCAGCGTAGCGGCACGATCTCCCTCGACAATGAGGAACGCTCCACGATCGCCCTGGCTTCGGCGCTGCACGATATCGGCAAGATGTCGATTGACGATGCGATCCTCAACAAGCCCGGGCGCCTCACGCCCGAGGAATTCGAGATTATGAAGACGCATACCACGATTGGCGCCAACATGCTGCTCGAGCTGGGCAGCCATCACGCCGGCAATGCGCTTATGGAATATGCGTACCAGATTGCGCGTTGGCATCACGAGCGCTGGGACGGCAAGGGTTATCCCGATGGCCTTAAGGGCGACGAAATTCCCATCGCCGCGCAGGTGGTTTCGGTGGCTGACGTGTACGATGCACTGACGAGCGTGCGCGTGTACAAGGACGCTATCCCGCACGAGGAGGCGATCCAGATGATCCTGGACGGTAAGTGCGGCACCTTTAACCCGCTGCTGCTCGATTGCCTGCTCGAGGTGCAAGACCAAATTGCCGAGACGTTGGCACGCCCCGCCGACGTCGTCGCGTTTCCCACGATTTAGTTTGACCAAAGGAGTTTTTAATCCATGATTTCCATGCGTGAGGCGTATGAGAAGATCGGCGCTAATTATGACGACGCGTGCGCTCGGCTGATGGGCGGGGAAATGCTTGCCCGCTTTGCCCTCAAGTTTTTGGATGACGAGAGCATGGACAAGCTGGAGGCTGCCATGGCGGCAGGAGACGCCGAGAGTGCGTTTATGGCAGCGCACACGCTCAAGGGCGTGAGCCAGAACCTGGGATTCGATAATCTGTACGAGCCGGCGGTCGTGGTAACCGAAGCGCTGCGCGGCGCTGATGCCGTTGACGGCGCCCGCGAGGGGATGCATGCGTTGCAGCAGCAATATGCGGCTACGATGTCGGCTCTGCGCGAGGCGGCCGAGTAAGAGGCTGTGAGCCTTGATGACTATGAGCGTGGATAATCTCCCGTTTTAGGCCCGGTGGCGGCCTCAAAGTGGGAGATTATCCACGCTCGTTCGATACGTGTCCAAAAATCCACGCTCACCTCTTCTGATTAGTGAATTGCCTATGCACACTGTCGGGGCTTTCCGCATGCAATCCATATCGTTGTTCGATAAACCGTTCGAATAACGATAGAGTCGATGAGGGTGAGTGTATGTCCAACAGCGTTCAGCGTATGGCCAAGGCGGGCGAAAATATCAGGAAGCTCGGTTTTTGCATGGCAGCCGTTTTTGCAGGGATGCTCGTCGCTTTTGCCGCGTTGGTTGTTTACGTGATCTGGTATGCGGTTGCAAACGTTGCTTCTGTCGATTCTTTCGGTGTCGTGACGCTTCTCGATGGCGGGTGCATCGTTATCCCAAGCGGACTGTGCATGGCGCTTGTTATGGGTATTTCGCTTGTCGTTCTGTGCGGGATCAGCCGTAACATCTCGCGAGGCGTCTCGCCCTTTACCAAGACGCATGTGCGGCTTATCCGTGTTCTCGCGCTTGCCTTTGCTGTTAACGCCGCGGTTTCGCTTGTTGGTGCCTATGGATCGGTCAATCTCACCATTGGCGGACTGGAGCTTTACATCGTGCCTCATTCCTTCGTTATTGAGATTTGCCAAGGCGCTACCTTTGATGCGGGGTCGTTTATCGGCGCAGTTGTCTGTTTATTTATCTCGGCGATCTGGAGTTATGCCTCGCTGCTCCAAGAGCAGTCTGACGAGCTTGTGTAGGAGGAAACATGAGCTATCTCATCATCGAGCTTGAGACGCAGCTGCTTAAGACCGGAAAGACCAGTGCTGATCTGATTCGGGCGACGGGGCATACTCCGGCTAATATTTCAAAGCTTAGAAACGGAAAGATAAAAGCTATTCGCCTAAAGACGCTCCTCGATATCTGTGATGAGCTTGATTGTCAACCGGGAGATATTATTCAGCGCGTGAGTGAGAAAGAGCTTGAGGAGCTTATTGTTGAGCGTGCAAAAAACGTTGTGAGGCAGATGCGGGACGGCGGAGGCAATGAGGCGTCGCTTCCGACATCAGTCTTTGCTGTCGATTTGAGCGACGAGTAGCTTAAGGCGAACAACTAAAACGAAATATCAGCGTGAAGGGACCCGTGTCTAACACGGGTTCTTTCTTTTAGATTATCTTGGCAAATATGAGTTATCGAAAAACAATAACAACTATGGAAAACGATAAAGTAAAGAAGGAACGATATGAGCGGTTTTGCTATCAAGCGGAACGGGAGGCCAATGAACGCATCGACGATAAGGCTATCAAGGGTGTCAAAGCGCTATGGGAGGCGCCGCGTTTTGCATGACGTTTCCTTCGAGGTGGATCAGTCTGAGCTTTGCGCCCTTGTTGGTGCAAACGGGGCGGGCAAAAGCACGCTTATTAAAATAGTGCTGGGCCTCTGTGAGCCATCGTCGGGGAGCGTGGAGCTCTTTGGAGGCAAGTCGAAAAAAGAGCTGAGCTTGATGCGGACGCGTGTCGGCTATGTGCCAGATTCCTGCGGAGCATACCAATCCCTCAGTGCGGCTGAGAATCTTCGGATCCGATGTGCGGAATGGGGACTCGATGAGAAACGTGAGGTTCCTCGCGTCTTGGGCCTAGTCGGGCTGGACGTCGATGAGAAAAAGAGCGTGAGCAGTTTTTCTCTGGGAATGAAACGGCGACTGGATATAGCTACGGCTTTATTGGGCGACACCGACGTACTAATTTTCGATGAGCCGGCAAATGGATTGGATCCGTTGGGCATCGAGAGTATATGGGCCCTTATCGGTCGATTGAATCGGGAGCAGGGCAAAACCATGCTTATCTCTAGCCACGACTTGGATGAGCTGGCATCGGTTGCAACAAGCTGCCTGTTTCTTCATGACGGTGAACTGCTAAAAAAGGAATCGATGGACGTCATAAGGGATGAGGCGCCATCCCTAAAAGAGTATTACAGGCGCTTGATGAAGGCGGTCTCGCTATGAAGCGGGCGATCCATCCCATAAAGGCAGATATGATGCGTTTGCACAGGATATTTCCGGCGAAGTTTGGTCTTGCGCTTATGCTGGCGTTCGGCCTTCTCTTCGGCATCTTTCTAAAAAACGGAACAACGTTGCTCGCCTTTGGCTATGGCGTTTGTGGGGAGGATATTGGTTTCCTCTGGAATGCAATCGATCCTTCTGCGCCTGATGAGTCCCTTGCGCGCAGCGCTTTTGCCGGTACATCCCTGTTCGTTCCACTCATCGTTTGTTTGGTGCTTTTACAGGAGCATGGCTATAAAGAGGGGCACCGAATTTCTTCGGCAAGAGGTCTCAACCGCTTTTATGGGGCTCTAGCCCATGCATTTTCGTCTGCTTTAATAATTGGCGCAGCGTATAGCGCGCTTTGCCTTCTTCTTTTTGCAATAGCCATAATACGTGGAGGGCATAACTACTCGCACAACATACTAACTGTATTTTTGCCTGCAATGATAGTCAACGCCGTATTGGTGATATCGGTTGCGCTGGAGACGGTGACCATCTATCGGATAACGGGCAGCGCTGTATTGAGTGGGGCCGTGGTGATAGTCGGATTTGTCATGAGCTTGACGCTCTACGGAGCCTTCCTTCAGGCACCTATACCATCCTTGCGATGGATCTTCTTCCTTCCGGGGCCGTACCTTGGAGTCGGATGTGCCCTTGGGTATAGCGATATGGGGCAGCTGACGCTTCTGGGATATGGCGTGGCAGCCAGCTGTCTATCGGTATTGATTTACGCTCTCTTGAGCTTTCGCGCTGGGGGTGTGCTCAATGGCTCGTCAGATTAAAAGACTTCTCCAGTCAGAATTGAAGCATGTGAGCAAATGGGCGTACGCCTTAATCCTGGTAATTTATGCGTACATGGTGATATTGCAGCTTAATTCTTTCCCGATGTGGTTCTGTAGCCTCCGTGAGAACAGTTTCTTGGGTTTTTTCCCAGACCCGACGCTTCGGCTATCGGCGGAGGATGTCCTTCTATTTGGCAATGCAGAGGTTTTTCGCGGTCTGCTGTTCAACGTAGCCCCGTTGGCCCATGCATTGTTCTTTCCGTTCATCGCGGCTTGCATTGTGCCGCGCTTTGTCAGTTCGGGCTTTGTCGAGGAACCGTGGGGGTTGTCGGAGGCTCGGGGAGGGAAGCGTGTGTGCGCTATCGTTGCGCGAGTGGTGCTATCTTCTTTTGCCCTTTTGGGCGCGTTTGTCCTGTCGAGTGTCGTTTTGTACTGTCTTAACTGCGCAATCGTTTCGGATGCTCAGCAGTATTTCAACCTGCATGTATTTTGCTATCGACTTCTTCTGGCGAGTGCCGTCTGTCTTGCATATGTGGTCTCTCGCGTGATCGCTGTTTCCTATTTTGGGGCCGGCTTCGGTCCGATTGGCATGCTGCTGCTTGTCAACGTCGTAGCGATCTACATACAGATCGGGGCCAATTCCATGCTTCCGCTTCCAGCCTCGATGCTCATGTGGATTTGCGGCGTGACCCCGTTGGGGAATGGTCAATGCATTTCGATTTTAATTGACTGTCTCATAAACGTAGCAAGCGTTGTTGCCATTTGCTTTACTGTCGACCGATTGCGGTCGAGATTTCTCTGATTGTTTGTGAGGGATAATCATACCGAGCATATCAAATACAGGGGGGGCGGGCACCGTAGCTGGTGTCCGCCCCCCCTGGCATGGAAGGTTTAAGCCTGTGTGATTCGCGAGCTAGCGAGCCCGCTTAACCTTGGCCGCTGCCTCGACAAACGACTTCCACAGGTCAAAGTCGGTCTCGAGCGTCTTCCACGTGTACTCAGGGTGCCATTGCACGCCCAGGCAGAACGGCTGGCCTTCGACTTCGATGCACTCGGGCACGCCGTCGGTTGCCTTGGCGACCAAGCGCGTGCTTTTACCCAGACGATCGACGCAGCAGTGGTGTGCGGAGTTGGTCTGGATCAGCCTGTGCCCGCCAACCGCGCGCTCCAGCAGCGAGCCCGGCACGACCTCGACAGGATGCACAGGGTCGTTGAGCACGTGGGTATGGCGCCACTGCGTGCGGCCCTCGCGCGCGCCCAGGCTCGGCACGTCCATGCACAGGGTGCCGCCGGTGGCGACGTTGAGCAGCTGCGTGCCGCGGCAGGTGGTAAAGAGCGGCTTTTTGGCGCGGAGTACCTCGTCGACCAGCTTAAACTCAAAACTATCGCGGATTTCGCAGCAGAGGGTGGGGTCGTAGGGTCGATCATCGCCCCAACGTTTGGGATTGACATCGGGGCCGCCGGGGATGGCGATGCCGTCGGCGATGTCGACGTAATGACGGATGACCTCAATGTCCTCGGTGATGGACATCTGCAGCGGCAGGCCGCCGGCAGCAAGAATGGCATCGACAAAGACACTTGCGATTTCCTCGTTGGGGGAGAGTGTCTCGCTTAAAAACGGCTTTGCCTCTTCCCAGCGCGGCGCCACCAGGATGAGCGGACGGTCGGCGGGGTCGACGTTGACGTGCGGGGTGTATGACGATGAAGTGCGAGTTCCGATCATAGGTGTTGCTTTCGAGTTTGGATGGTCATGGCGAGCGGATATGGCAATTGGGCTAGTGGCCCTTGATGGAGTTGAGGAAGTCTTGGGCGCGCTTGGTCTGGGGATGGTCGAAGAACTCGTCGGGCGCGCCGGTTTCCACGATCTGGCCGTCGGCCATGAACACGACGCGGTCGGCAACGCGGCGGGCGAAGTTCATCTCGTGCGTAATGACGATCATCGTCATGCCCTGCTGGGCCAGGCGGACCATGACCTCGAGCACCTCGTTGATCATCTCGGGGTCAAGGGCACTCGTGGGCTCGTCGAAGAGCATGGCCTTGGGCTGCATGGCGAGCGAGCGGGCAATGGCCACGCGCTGCTGCTGGCCGCCCGAGAGCTGAGCGGGCACCTTGTCGGCCTGTTCGGCAACGCCCACGCGGCTCAGCAGGTCCATGGCGCGCTCACGAGCTTCCTCCTTGGACACGCCCAGCACGTCGACCGGCCCCAGCATGACGTTCTGCAGCACCGTCATATGCGCGAACAGGTTGAACTGCTGAAACACCATGCCCAGCTCGGCGCGCATGCGGGCAAGATCCTTGCCTTCCTGCGGCAGAGGCTCGCCCTCGATGAGGATCTCGCCCGAGTCGATGGTTTCCAGGCGGTTGATGGTTCGGCACATGGTCGACTTGCCCGAGCCCGAGGGGCCGATCACGACGACGACTTCGCCGCGGTCGACCGAGAGATTGATGTCGTTGAGGACGTGCAGATCGCCATAGTGCTTATCGACGTGCTTGAGCTCGATAAGCGGCTGGTTGCCAGAAGTAGAAGTGCTCTGTGCCATGGTGCTCGGCTCCTTATGACTGGAAATGGTAAAGCGTTAGCGGATGATGGTCGCGCCGGTCTTGTGCGAAACGTAGACAGCGGCCTTGTTGATCGCGACGTTGATGAGGATGTAGATGACCGCGATCACCAGATAGACCGATACGAGCGCGTCGTAGTTGGTGATGAGCACGCGGGCATTTTGCATGAGGTCGGGGTAGCTCACCACATAGGCGACGGTGGTGTCTTTGACTACGACCACGAGCTGCGAAATCAACGACGGAATGATAAACCGAATCGCCTGGGGCAATACGATTTTAAAGGTGATTTTGGCCTTGGAGAGACCGAGCGCCTGGGCTGCCTCGACCTGACCACGCGGCACGGCGTTGACGCCGGCGCGGAAGATCTCGGCAAGTACGCCGGCTGCAGCGAGCGCGACGGGAAGCGTGAGCATCCAAAACGACGGCAGTGAAATCTTGTACTGAGGCAGCACCAAAAAGAAGAAGTAGATGAACAGCAGGCTCGGCACGCCACGGAAGAAATCGGTGAGCACGCGGCAGACCAGCTGCAGCGGCTTGATGTCGCTGGTACGGCCGAGCATGAGGGCTAAGCCCAGTACCAGCGCGATGGCGCCGGCGGTGAGCGCGACCTTTACTGTGCCCTCAAAACCGGCAAGCAGGAACTTCCAGGTGGTGAGGTGCGTAAAGAAGTACCAGTAATGGACCGAAAGCTGGCCGGTCACATAAAAGCGCTGCAGTACCAGAGCGATGAGCGCGGCCACGGCAACAAGTGAGATGGCGGTGCCGACGCGAATCTTGGCGCGCATCTTGGGGCCGGGAGCCTCGTAGAGCGCATCGCGCATGGTGAGCGCGGAGGTGGAGCGCTTGCTCATCGGAGGATCCTCACCTTCTTATCGATATAGTTGCCAATGTGGCTCACTACAAAGGCCGTGCCCAGGTAGCCGAGCGCCGAGATAAAGAACGCGGCGACGCCGCCGAGCGAGCGCGTGTTGATGTAGCTCACCACGCCGGTGAGCTCCTGCGGTTTAAGCGGCACCTGACTGCCGAGCGCGGTGG
The DNA here is from genome assembly GCA_958433005.1 of uncultured Collinsella sp. Lineage (GTDB taxonomy): Bacteria > Actinomycetota > Coriobacteriia > Coriobacteriales > Coriobacteriaceae > Collinsella. The sequence continues at coordinate 18,115 of CAUAWV010000011.1, forward strand.
TGAGCATGACGGCGATAAAGAGGTTGGTCATGGGCAGCACGCTCGAGCGCAGCGCCTGCGGAATCACGATCTTGGCGAGGATACGGCTGAAGCTCATGCCCAGCGAGCGGGCGGCTTCCACCTGGCCGACACCGACGGTGTTGATGCCGCTCATAAAGTTCTCGGAGCCAAAGGCAGAACCCAAGAGCACTGTGGCGACGATGACGCAGGTGCGGTAGGGCAGGACGACCTTGAGCGGGGGCAGCGCATAGACGACGATAATGAGCAGCGCGATGCCGGGGATGTTACGGAAGACCTGGACATACAGGTCGCCAAAGACGCGCAGCGGCTTGAGCGGCGACACGCGCATCACGGTGACGGCGACGGCCAGCACCATGGCGATGGCAAACGACTCAAGCGTCATGCCCCAGGTTGCTAGCAGCGCGTCGATATAGTTCTGGCCATAGAGCGACCAGAGCTCGGAGAGACTCATGCGGACCTCCCGCCGGTAAGGAAAGGGGCTCCCGTGTGTACGGAAGCCCCGACAACTCAGTGAGGAAACAGTTTAGCGCAATAAAGCGCATCGTGCGTTTCCGTATGGTTTCGTAGCGGCCGTTACTAGGCTCGCTGCCTAGGCGCCGATCTCGGGCAGCTCGGGAACATTGGTGTCGCCCGTACGGTCGCCAATGCAGATCTGCCACAGCTCGGTCCAGGTGCCATCGTCCTCGATCTTCTTAAGGAAGTCGTTGACAAAGGCGACACCGTCGGAATCGAGCGGCAGGCCGATGCCGTAGGGCTCCTTGCTGCCGAAGGGCTTGCCGGCAATCTTGTACTTGCCGGGCTCGCGGACCAGGGCGCTCTGCTGCATGTTGTTGTCGATGACGTAGGCGTCAACGCGGCCCTGCTGAAGTGCCTGGCGGGCCTCCTCGTCGGTCTTGAACTCCTGTTGGCTGGCCTTGGGGGAGAACTCCTCCAGGATGGCGGGGCCGTTGGAGCCGGACTGGACGGCGACGTTCTTGTCGGCCAGGTCGTCGACGCTCTTGATGTCGTCGTTGTCGGCGAGCACCAGGATAGCCTGCTGGGTGTAGTAGTAGGGACCGGCGAAGGAGACGAGCTTCTTGCGCTCGTCAGTGATGGTGTAGGTGGCAAAGACAGCGTCGACCTGGCCGTTCTGCAGGACGGACTCGCGCGTGTCCGAGGTCACCTGGGTGATCTCGACCTTGTTCTCGCCCAGAATGTAGTTGGACAGGAGCTGTGCGATACCGGCGTCGAAGCCGCGGGTCTGACCGTCTTTCTCGTTGAGGAGGGAGAAAAGTGTGGAGGTCTGAACGCCACCGATCTTAAAGACACCGGCGTCCTTGACGGCCGTGGCCCAGGTGCTGGCGGCGATGGCGTCGTCATCGGCCTTGGGGCCGTTGTCGACGAGTTTGTCGAATGCCTTGGCATCGAGTATGGTGGAAGCCTCGGTATCTTCGGAGCTCTTGGAGGAGCCGACGGCGGAACCCTTGTCGGCCTCGGCGCTGGTGTCGGAGCAGCCGGCAAGACCAAGGCCGGCAACGGTTGCGAAGGTGGCGGCAACGAAGCCGCGGCGGTCGAGAACGACCTGCTGGGAGAGGTTCTTGCTCATGGTAGAACACCTTTCTCAATAAAATCCCTAGCGGTTGAGTAGAGTTATACCCTATCCCGCTCAAATGGGTCAACACGAAATAACTCAGAAACATACTTACCTTATGGGTTATTCTACCTACCATAAAGGGACAGGCACCTTTGTGGTGGTTCTTGCAGATGTGGTGGCCTGTCTCGCTGCTTTGTCTCAATCTGTAACAGGTAGACGAGGAAATGGGTTCTAACTGTTACAGATTGAGATTTTCTCTTCAGGGGAATTCGAATGTCTCGATCTGTAACAGTTAGACGGCCAAAAGGTCTCTATCTGTTACAGATTGAGACAAAGGTCAGGGGCAAAGACGGTTTGTCTAGATCTGTAACAGTTAGACGGGAATTCGGGCCCTAGATGTTACAGATTGAGATAATCGCGCGCGAAAATAAAAACCTCCGCAGGGGTGCTTCCCTTGCGGAGGTTTTTTACTCGTTAAGTAGCCTAACGGCTTCGGCGGCCATGTTCTCGGCCGTCATGCCGTTCTGAGCGAGCAACTCGTTGGGGTCGTAGCGGTCGGGGAAGCCCTTGGCGATGCCAAAGGTGCGCGTGCGCACGGGCGTGCAGGCCAAGTAGCACGCGACGCGCTCGCCCCAGCCGCCGTCCAAGATGCCGTCTTCGAGGGTGACGACAACGCGATGCTTGGCGGCAAGGCTGTCGAGGAACTCGCGGTCGAGCTCGGTTGCATAGCGCGGGTTGACGAGCGTGGCCTCGATGCCGTACTCGGCAGTCAGACGGTTTGCCACGCGCTCGCCCAGCTCAAAGAAATCGCCAAGTGCGAGCACGGCCACGTCGCGACCCTGGCACACCACGTTGTAACGAACGGCGCCGTAATCGGCGTCCTCGGCAGGCGCAAGATCGGGGCGGCTTACCAAGCCAATGCCCGGCACGCGAATCGCCACGGGATGCTCGCGGTGGTCGAGCGACCAGCTCAGCATGGATAGGTATTCCTCCATGCAGGAAGGCGCCAGGTAACGCATATTGGGGAGAGCGCCCAGCATAGAAATATCAAAGAACGAAAGATGCGTCTCGGATGTGGTGCCAAAGATCGATGCGCCAAACACCAGGATGGTTGCGGGGACATCGTTGAGGCACAGGTCGTGCCACAGCTCGTCGTAGGCGCGCTGCAAAAACGTGCCGTACACACCAAAGACTGGCTTGGCACCCGAGCGCGCAAGCGCGGTGGCAAAGGTCACGGCGTGCTCCTCGGCAATGCCCACATCGACGAACTGTTTGCCGGCGGCGGCGCGAAGCTCGGGTGTAAAGCCCATGATGTAGGGCGTGGCGGCCGTGATGCCCACGACCTGCGGATCGTGCTCGATGGCGGCGCTGAGCGCCTCGCCCGTAATGTCGGCATAGGTGCGCGGCGCAGGCTCGCTCGGATGGCCCGGGCAGAGCTTGCGCCCAGTCGCCATGTCAAACGGACCCACATGATGCCAGCGCTCGGGGTCGCTCTGGGCTGGCTCAAAGCCCTTGCCCTTTGCGGTGGAGACGTGCAGCACGATGGGATGATCGATATCGCGCAGCTCCTGCAGCGTGTCGACCAGGGCCAACACATCGTTGCCGGTGTCCAGATAGCAGTAGTCGAGCCCCATCGCGCGGAAAACGTTGCGCTCACAGGTGCCGTTGCTGGCGCGTAGCTCGGCCAGATTGCGATACAGGCCACCGTGGTTTTCGGCGATGGACTGGTCGTTATCGTTGACGATGATGATCAGGTTGCTGTCGAGCTCGGCGGCATTGTTAAAGCCCTCAAACGCCAGACCGCCCGAAAGCGAACCGTCGCCAATGATGGTGATGACGTTGTACGCATCGCCCGCCAGGTCACGAGCGTGCGCCAAGCCGCAGCCCAGACTCACCGACGTGGAGGTGTGGCCCATGGCGAACAGGTCGTGCTCGGACTCGTCAGGATTGGCAAAACCAGAGGCCTCGCCGTAGCGTGCCGGGTCGATATAAGTGTACGCGCGCCCAGTCAGCGCCTTGTGGGCGTAGGTCTGGTGCGAAACATCAAAGACAATCTTGTCGATGGGGGAGTTAAACACGCGATGGAGCGCAACCGTAAGCTCAACGACGCCCAGGTTGGGGGCAACGTGCCCGCCGACGGCGGCGGAGCTTTCGAGGATGGCGTGGCGGATCTCGCCGCAGAGCAGCGGAAGCTCGGCGCGATCGAGAGCCTTGACGTCCTCGGGCGTTGTCGTTTGCGTAAGCAGCATCGTTGTGGGTTACTCCATGCGAATCGTGCGCCGGCACTCCCTCGGCCGGCACAATTGCACAAGACAGTCTCGCACATTTTGGCGTTTGATATGTGACGGCGGCGCGGTAATTCGCCAACTGGTGGGGCAAAACGTTTTGTCCGATGCCATACTGGTAAATTCGATGATGATTTTATTCATTGCGCGCAGGCCGCGGCTTGCCGCCGAGCGCCGCCGGAAGGAGGCCGCATGTCCGATACCGTTCGTGCCGAGAAAATCGCGCGCGAGGTCGACGATGCCGCCCGTCAGCTTGCCCAGGCGGGCCGCTTGGACCTGATGCATGAGTTTATCCAACATGGCGATGTGACGGTCTATACGCATGTGACCTCGGTAGCGCGGGCAAGTCTGTCCTTTGCCGAGCGCCTGGGCCGCGTCGGTATCTCCGTCGACCGCTTATCGCTGCTGCGCGGGGCCCTGCTGCACGATTACTTTCTCTATGACTGGCACGATCCCGACCCAAGCCATCGACTGCATGGCTTTCGTCACCCGTTTTTTGCCTTGGCGCGTGCGGAGGAAGATTTTGAGCTGACGCCGCGCGAGCGGAATATTATCGTACGGCATATGTTTCCGCTGGTACCGGTGCCGCCGACGTGTCGTGAGGCATGGATTGTGTGCCTGGCGGATAAATGGTGCGCACTGCGCGAGACGATTGCCGGCCGTCTGCCGCGCAAAGGCGGCGCGAACGATTTGAACGAGGGCCCGAGTGACGGCTCGAGCAAAGAATCGAACGAAAAGAGGAGTGGGTAGACGGTGGGAACCGCGATCGACATGGCATTTGACGGCGCGACGCTTGCCGCCTGTCCGCTCTCGGCGCTGGTACTCTCGTTTGCCTTCTACGGTTTTTGCGGCTGGGTATGGGAGTCGACAGTCTGCGCCATGCTCAACCACGGACGCTTTGCCAACAGCGGCTTTTTGCTAGGGCCGTGCTGTCCCATCTACGGTGCGGGCGGCATTGCGTGCTGGTTGCTGCTGCGTGGAATCCCAGACGCCTCGAGCCAGTTTGTCGCTGCCGCGCTCGTATGCAGCGTGATCGAATATAGCGTGGGCGTGCTGTTGGAAAAAACGACGGGTGCCCGGTTTTGGGATTACTCGCATCTGCCGTTTAACCTGCACGGACGCATCTGCCTGTACTGGGCCTGCGCGTTTGGCTTGGGTGCGTTGTGTATTTGCCGTTTAGTGGAGCCGGCATTGCTGGGGCTGCTTGGCCATCTGCCGGTGCTAATCGTGCGCTTGGCCGCCTTTATCGTCGCGGTCGCGATGATGGTCGATGCGGTGTGCTCGTTGGCGAGCTGGCGGCGTCTGTCCGATCAGCTTGAGCGTGTGCGTGCCGACCTTGCCGACCGCATCAATGAGTCGCTTGCCGACGCCTCCGACTCTATGCTCGAACGTATTCCCGATTCGGCGATTGACTCGGTGGCGCAGACGCATATCCGCGGTCGCGCCGTTAACGCTTGGCTGGCCGAGCTGGGCGACGCGGCGCTCGATGCCCTGCGCGAGAAGACTTCGATGCCGACGTTTATCTCGGATGGTGCTCGCGGCCTGGCGCTCGCTGCCCGCCGCGTGGCCGATGCCGCGCCGAGTATGCCGCGTCCGTCGCTCGGTCGTCGCCTTGCCGGCAAGCGCATGAGCCGCCCGGTACCGAGCGTGTCACTCAGCCGCCGCGACCTACGCTTCTTTAACGCCTTCCCGCGTCTGCGCATCAATCGTTACGAGGGTGTCATTCGAGCTACCGACCTCCGCGACCGAGCCCGCGAGCTGTTCCGGCGCTAGCCAGAGCGGAGCCAAGCGAGCCCTTCTCGTTCGCACGTTTCCCGTTCGTTTCGCGTCCGTTGCCGCGCCGTTTCCAAGATTGCGGTGCCGTTTCCATTCGACAACGCAGCGTTTAACAACGCCGTATCTGGTCTACACCAGTTGCCCCTCGGCCGCATCATGAGCGCCGACAACGTTCATGCGACCAAGGGGGAGCGAATGTACGATACGGGATCGACAACGTTTATGCTCATCTGCACCATGCTCGTGTTTTTAATGACACCGGGTCTGGCGTTTTTCTATGGCGGCCTGTCCAGGCGCAAAAATGTCATCAACACCATGCTTATGTGCTTTGGCGCCATTGGCCTGGTTGGTGTGCTGTGGATTGTTGCCGGCTGGTCGCTGGCCTACGGTGGCGACGGTTCTAGCCCGTTTATTGGCGGCTTTGACCAGTTGCTGTGCCTGCCGGTGCTCAACCAGGTGCTGCAGGCGGCCGAGGGCAATGCTGCGGATGGTGCCGTCTACCCTCAGATCATCAACATCGCCTTCCAGATGGCGTTTGCCATGATCACCGCCGCTATCGTTACGGGCAGTCTGGCAGGCCGCGTTAAGTTTGGTGCCATGACGGCCTTCCTGGGCATTTGGCTGCTCGTGGTCTATGCGCCGCTCGCCCACATGGTTTGGGGCGGCGATGGTTCCTTTATCGGCGACATCATCGGCGCGCTCGACTTTGCCGGCGGCGACGTGGTACACATTTCGTCCGGTCTCACGGGCCTGATTCTCTGCTTAATGCTCGGCCGTCGTCGCGGCTTTGGCATGGTGAGCTACCGTCCGCATAACGTGCCGTTTGTGGCGCTGGGCGCCGGTCTACTTTGGTTTGGTTGGTTTGGCTTTAACGGCGGCAGCGAGTTTAAGGCCGACGCCGTGGCGGCACTCGCCATCCTCAACACCGTGACGGCCAGCGCGGCGGGCATGGTCTCGTGGCTTGTCGTCGAGCGCGTGCACACCGGTCGCCCCACGCTGGTGGGTGCCAGCACCGGTCTGGTTGCGGGCCTTGTGGTGGTCACGCCGGGTGCGGGCTTTGTCGAGCCGTGGGCAGCGCTGGTCATGGGCCTGATCGTCTCGCCCGTCTGTTACCTGGCCATCAGCCATCTTAAGACCAAGTTTGGCTACGACGATGCGCTCGACGCGTTCGGTTGCCACGGTATCGGCGGCATCTTGGGCGGTGTGCTCACGGGCCTGTTCTGCGTGCCGGAGCTCTCGTGGACCGGTAAGGGCGGCCTGTTCTACACGGGCGACGTGTCGCTGCTTGTCTCGCAGGTTCTGGGCATTGTGGTGACGGTCGTTATTGTGCTGGTGCTCGACTTGGTGATCGCCGCGGTGGTCAAGGCACTGTTCCACGGCAGCCTGCGTGTGGACGAGGCCGACGAGGCGCTGGGCCTGGATGCGAGTCAGCACGGCGAGAGCGCATACCCTTCCTTCTCGGGACTCGATTAGCGGCACGGGTTTCCCAGGCACCCGACCTTGCCCCTCAAACCGTCGCTTGCGTACCGAAGTACGCGGCGCTCCTCTTTCGGGGCAATCTCGGGCACCTGGAAAACCCGTGCCATGTGAAGGTAAATCAATTTCTTTTATTGAAGAGAGGAATTCACTATGAAGAAGATTACAGCGATTGTTCGTGCCGAGAAGCTTGAGGTTCTCAAAGATGCGCTGTTTGCGGCTGATGTTCGCGGCATGACCATCAACCAGGTGCAGGGCTGCGGCGCGCAGCATGGCTGGAAGGAATACGTGCGCGGCAACGAGCTGCTCGTCAACACGATCCCCAAGGTGCAGTTCACCCTCATCTGCGCCGACGAGCATGTCGACGGTATCGTTGACATTATCTGCAACGCCGCTCGCACCGGTGCCGTCGGCGACGGCAAGATTTGGGTCGAGCCGGTCGAAGAAGTCATCCGCATTCGCACCGGCGAACACGGCCCGGCCGCGGTGTAGAATCGACCGTCTGCCATCCGCAACGTTAAAATGCTGCAATGAGGCACAAGACTTGCGTTGCGGATGGGCGGATTATGGGTCGCAATAAATATCCCGAGGAGACGGTCGCGAAGATTCTCGACGCGGCACTGGAGCTATTCTGCGCACAGGGTTATGAGGGGACGAGTATTCAAGATATCGTTGACCGTCTCGACGGCATGACCAAGGGCGCTGTCTATCATCACTTCAAGAGCAAAGAAGAGATTTTCAACGCCGCGTTTGATCGGGCGATGACTCCGATTGTTGAGCACCGCCGCTCGATGCTTGGCGTCGGTAATATGACCGGAGCCCAAAAGCTCAAGCGACTGTACGCTCCCGAGTCCGTTGTTCCACAAATTGAGCTATGGGCACGTATGCGTCCTGCAGCAGATCCGGTAAAAAGCTCGCGCCTACTGGCGATGCAGTACCAGGGCTCATTTGACGAGTCGGCCGATGGCTGTCTCTTGCCAGTGATCGAGGAGGGCATCGCCGACGGCTCCATTGCGTGCGAATGCCCGCGCGAAGCGGCGGAGGCCGTATCGTTGTTGGCGAATCTTTGGCTGCTGCCATTGTTCCGTCCGCTCGAGCCCAAGGAGCGAATGCTCGCTCGCGCACAATGTTTGGCGCAGATGGCTGCCGCGGTGGGGCTCGATTTGGGTAATGAAGTGCTTCAGACAACGGCGCAGATTTGGGACGTATGGGACCGCGCCGGGTGGTAATATAGATACCAACGGTATGTAATTGATTTGTGAGGGTAGCCACGGCTGCCCTTTTCAAGTCATTAAATACATACTAGTGGTATGTATAGGGGGTGGGCTTATGGCTGGGCTGAGAGACGTCGGCGTCTCGTTGAAATCAAAAACAGTGCGGTCAATCAGGCTCGCGGAACTTCTGGTTGCGCAGCTGTGCACGTATTCGATGCTGTCGGCGCTGTGCTTTGCGTATCCACTTTACTTGTTCGATTGCAGTGGATCGTCAACGTTATATGGCGCCGTCGTGGCGACGGCGTTCATACCCGGCGTACTCGCAACTCCGGCTGGTGGGATCTTAGCGGATCGGGGAAGACACCGCGAGGTCCTCGTGTCCCTCGGCATTGCTCTGATGACTGCATCACTGCTGTCTATCCCCATGAAGCGCTCGTTGCCTCTTGCGGTCGTCGTAGTAGCGATACTTTGTGTTCAATATGGTGTTCAATCGCTGCTAAAGCCAATGCTCCAAATTGAGACGGTGCGTATGGCGGGTGAAGAGAAGGTTGAGCGGGCCACTGCATTGGTTTCGCAGATGACCATGGTGAGCAATATCTTGGGTCCTGTGGTCGGGACGGCAGTCTATGGGTGCTTTGGCATCGATGCTCTTTGCACAACCGCGTCGGTGGCGTTTGCGATTTCAGCTCTCTTGTTTGGGGTCGCACTCAAGCAAAACGCCTCATCTGAAACGATGAGAGACGGCGCGACTCGCACGACATGCCGAAACGATTTTCGGGAGTCGATTCGGTATCTGTTGCAAAATGCATCATTGGTCGCTGTGATTTTGCTTGCGGCAGTTTTGAACCTTGCGTTGGTTGGGCTAACGATTGGCGCTCCCATTATTGTTACAAAGCATCTCGGTATGCAATCGTCCTGCGTTGGGATAGTTGAGGTTGCTCTGGGCCTGGGTGGTCTTACCGGCAGTGGCTTGGTCGGCATTTGGCCGCATCGTTTTTCTTTCAATGGCATATGCCGATATGTTGCGATGATCTGTTTTGGAGTCGCGCCGATTATTGTTACGCTGCTGTTCGGCGTAGATGTATGCGTGTTCACCGTGTTTGCGGTTGGTTCGGCATGGGTCATGGTGTGGGCGAGCATTACGTCGGTTGAAATCACCGCGTTTGTTCAGCGGGTAGCGCCGACTGAGCTCTGCGGAAAAGTGCTTTCGGTCGTTTACATGGTCCTTTCCTGCGCAACGCCTATCGGCCAATTGACGTACGGGGTTGCATATGATCGATGGACACCGGCGATTGTATTCGCAGCCATGTTGGCGGTGCTGACGTTGACGACGGCTCTGTTTTATCGGCTGAAAAATCGATTGCGGCGATTGTCTTAACGCGCTGGGGCACCGTGAATTTGTGAAGGCGGTGGTACGCCGCGCCGGGACGGCATTGTTTGGACATGCCTCTCCTTCGTCTACAATATCGGGCAGACGAAGGAGAGGCATGTCCATGATCAAGATGTTCGCGAGTGACTTAGACGGAACGCTGCTGAACGCCCTGCACGAGGCGGATGGGACCATCCGCCGCGCCATTCGCGAGCTGACTGAGGCTGGCCTGCACGTGGTTCCCGCGACTGGACGCTCGACGTTGCCGATCGGCGAGCATGGCTTTACGGGCTTGGCGCTTGACGCCTGCTGCTCCAATGGATCCATCGTGCGCGACAGCCATGGCGAGGTGCTCAAGACTTGGACCATCGACCCGCAGGTCACTGAGGAACTGCTCAAGGCGTTCCCGGACATTTGCTTTGATTGCTCCACGCCCGATGGCATGTACTCGAGCGGTTCGTTCGAGATGCATCAGGCGGGCTTTAAAAAGGACAGCCCCATCAAGCGTATTGTGATGCGCGGCATGCGTGCGCGCGGTGGGTATCACGAGGAGCAGTATTTCGACCAGTCGATCGGTGACATCCTGCGCCACGATGTATGCAAGATCAATTGTCGCGTGACCTCGCCCGAGCTGGAGCGTGACCTTAAGGCCTATCTTGCCGAACGCTCGGACCATGTGGTCAACGCGCCGTTCGATCCGGTGATGTTCGAGATCACGGACGTGGCGTGCAACAAGGGCGAGAGTGTGGCCTGGCTGGCGGGCTACTACGGTATTGCCGAGGACGAGGTCGCGGTCTACGGCGACGGCGGCAACGACATCGCCATGCTCAAGCGTTTCCGCCACAGCTATGCGACCAAAAACGCTAGCGATGCAGCTAAGGCTGCTGCGAGCGCAACTATCGGCAGCTGCATGGTCCACGCCGTCCCCAAACACATGCTCGCCACCATGCATAAGCAGAGCTCCCGCACCATCATTGAATAATGTGACAAAGGGACTGTCCCTTTGTCACATGGGAGATACCGGCTTTTGGCGTATAGGACTGTCACGCTTTCGCCACCAACAAATTTCGAGTTATTCGGCCTGTCGGAGGTCGTTAAATGGCTAAAGATGCCCTCTCGGGAACATTCATGCCTCTAATGGTGTTTGATTCGGTGACGTAAGTGCGCAAATGGGCATGTATACGCTCAAATAAGGACAAAAACCCTCAGATAATCCCGGCGGTGCATTTATACAAAACCAGTAGCGTGGCCGAATAAATCGAAAAATGTAGTTGGCAGTTCGGCGACAAGCTCGGGTATGGCAAAGGAACTGCTCCTTCGCCATACCCGAGCTCCGATCTTCTGAAATGCGAACAAACATTCGCATATCTAACTGCGCTTTGATAGAATCGGTATCGTTGACGGCAGTTCCATGTGCCGGGCAGCGCCCTCCATCTGATGGGAGGTGATGCCCATGACCGATTTGATTGATTTCGTGAGGCTCCTGACCGCATTGGTCTCGCTTCTTACGACGCTTATCGGACTTTCCGAGGTACTCAAGCAACGCTCGAAGCGTAACAGAAGGGGTCGCCGCCGCTAAGGCGTTGACCCCCTAAAACAAGCAACGGCGCTGCCCAGCCAGCTACAACTTGGGCTGCCGTCAACACTATTCTACCCATGAATGACATTTTGGACAATCGGTAATGCCGCCGTGGGATGTGACAAAGGGACTGCCCCCTCGTCACATTCTAAATATTGCCTTTACGTGTTGATACACACGGTGTGCAATAATACTCGCACTGTGCAATAGCGCACAGGCTGAGTAACAAGGAGGACGCTTGTCCCAGCTCGAGAAATGCGATCGCAGGTCCCTTCGCTCGCAGCGTGCCCTTCGCCAGGCACTTGCTAGCGAGCTTGCCGAAAGCGGCGACCTTTCGCGCATTAATGTCGCGTCGCTCACCGAGCGCGCTGGCCTTACGCGTCGCACGTTCTATTCGCACTACCGCGATATTCCCGACTTTATCAATCAAATCGAGGACGGCTTGCTGGCCGAGATTCGTGAGCGCATTGAGCTCATCACTGCAGCTCAGCTGCCCGATCTCTATCACAACATCGATGAGCTCGAGCCGGCGCCCGGTTCGGTTGAGCTGCTGCGTTATCTTGCGGCCAACCGCGACTTAATCGGTGCGCTGCTGGGTCCGGGCGGCGACCAGGCCTTCATTAAAAGGATTATCGACACCGCGCGTGAGGCTGTGGTGCCGCGTGCGCAGACGGGCATTTTGGGCCTGGCGCTGGGCACGTTCTTTGACTACTACGTTACCTACGTCGTGAGTGCCGAGGTCGGCATGATTCAGCGCTGGTTTGAGCGTGGGCTCACCGAATCGCCCGAGGCCATGGCGCGCATTATGACGGTGCTCGCTTTTGTTCGCCCTGGTGACCTGTATGGCCAACCCATCGATATCAACGTGCCGGAATACGGCATGAAGCTATTGAACTTGCAGCTCGAGGATGCGGCCGACACCGCCGCAACCGTCGAGTCCAACAACTAAGAGGAGAGACAATGAGCAAACTCGTCGAAGGCATTAAGGACCGTGTGGTCGCTGCCGCACGCGAGGCCGCGCCCGCCGTGGTGGATGCCGCGCAGAAGGCAGCGACTGCCGCTGCCGAGAAGGTCGCCGAGGCAGTTGCCGATGCCAAGAACACGGCAGGGGAGACGTCCATCGCTAGCGAGCCCGTCATCGCCGCCGAGCCCGTAGCCGCCGCCCAGGCCCCCGAAGGCGCGATCTTCAACCCCGACAACGCCCACGGCAACCTGCACCTGGGCATCGACGTGGGCTCCACTACCGTCAAGCTCGCCGTGCTCAACGACGACAACCAGATCGTCTACGCCAAGTACCAGCGCCATCACACCGACGTCCGTGCCTGCGCCCGCGACCTGTTTGAGGGTGCCGCGACCGTGCTGCCGACGGCCCAGATGACCTGCGCCATTACCGGCTCGGGCGGCCTGCTGCTGTCCCAGTGGCTCGACCTGGAGTTTGTCCAGGAGGTCATCGCCAGCAAACGCGCCGTCGAGACCCTTATCCCGGCCACCGATGTCGCCATCGAGCTGGGCGGCGAGGACGCCAAGATCATCTACTTCGACAACGGCATTGAGCAGCGCATGAACGGCACCTGCGCCGGCGGCACGGGCGCGTTCATCGATCAGATGGCAACCCTGCTGCACACCGACGCGAGCGGCCTCAACAAGCTCGCGGCCAACGCCACCACCATCTATCCCATCGCCAGCCGCTGCGGCGTTTTTGCCAAGACCGACGTGCAGCCGCTGCTCAACGAAGGTGCCCGCCCCGAGGACGTGGCTGCCTCCATCTTCCAGGCCGTTGTGACCCAGACCATCTCGGGTCTGGCGTGCGGTCGCCCCATCCGTGGCAACGTTGCCTTCCTGGGCGGCCCGCTGCAGTACCTCTCCGAGCTGCGCCATCGCTTCTACCTCACGCTCAACCTGGATGAGGAGCACCGTATCGTGCCCCAAAACGCCCACCTGTTTGTGGCGAGCGGCGCCGCCATGGCGCACGAGTCCAACAAGCTCAGCACGTTCCCGCAGCTCATCGAGGCTATCGACAGCCTGGGCGACACACAGGGTGCCGAGGTCGAGCGCCTGGATCCGCTCTTTGCCACCGACGAGGACTTTGCCGAGTTCAAGGGTCGCCACGACCAAGAAGTCGTCCCCAAGGGCAAGCTCGACGGCTACACCGGCCGCGTGTTCATTGGCATCGACGCCGGTTCCACCACCATGAAGGCCGCGCTCGTGGGCGAGGACGGCCAGCTGTTGCATACCTGGTACGGCAACAACAACGGTGACATCCTGGGCACGGCCAAGGTCATCATGGCCGATTTCTACAACCACATCCCCGCGGGCTGCACCATCGGCCACGTGACCACCACGGGCTACGGCGAGGCGCTGCTCATCGAGGCTCTCAAGGCCGATTCCGGCGAGATCGAGACCGTCGCGCACCTGCGCGGCGCCAAGGCGTTCCTGCCCGGCGTCGAGTTCATTCTGGACATTGGCGGCCAGGACATGAAGTGCCTGCGCGTCAAGGACGGCGTTATCGAGCACATCATGCTCAACGAGGCCTGCTCGTCGGGTTGCGGTAGCTTTATCGAGAGCTTCGCCGTCTCTATGAACATGGACGTGCGCGCGTTCGCCGATGCCGCCATCCATGCCAAGGCTCCCGTCGACCTGGGCAGTCGCTGCACGGTCTTTATGAACTCGCGCGTCAAGCAGGCGCAAAAGGAAGGCGCCACGGTGGGCGACATCGCGGCCGGTCTGTCCTATTCCGTCATCAAGAATGCCCTGTTCAAGGTCATTAAGCTGCGCGACCCCAAGGAGATCGGCAGTCAGGTGATCGTCCAGGGCGGCACCTTTATGTCCGACGCCACGCTGCGCGCGTTTGAGCAGCTCACCGGCGTTCATGCCGTGCGTCCCGACATCGCCGGCTGCATGGGCGCCTATGGTGCGGCCCTGCTCGCCCGCGATCGCGCCGGCGCCGACGGCACCTCGGCCATCCTCTCGGCCGAGGACATCGCGCACCTCGCTGTGACGCAAAAGCACGTCCGCTGCGGCCGTTGCTCTAACAACTGCCAGCTTACCGTCAACGACTTTGGCGGCGGCAGGCGCTTTATCACCGGTAACCGCTGCGAGAAGGGTGCTGGCCACAAAAAGCAGAAGACCGAGGCGCCCAACCTCTTCAAAAAGAAAAACGAGCTGCTCTTTAACCGCGAGGTGCTGAGCCCCGACGAGGCCCCGCGTGGTACCGTGGGTATCCCGCGTGCACTCAACATGTACGAGAACTACCCCTTCTGGCACGCGTTCTTTACGCGCTTGGGCTTTAGCGTGCAGCTGTCCGACCAGTCGAGCAAGAAGACCTACCAGGCGGGCATCGAGTCCATGCCGTCCGAGAGCGTGTGCTATCCGGCCAAGATGAGCCATGGCCACGTGATGAACCTCATCGACCGCGATGTCGACTTCATCTGGATGCCGTGCGTGCGCTGGGAGCGCAAGGAGGATCCGACGGCTGGCAACTGTTACAACTGCCCCATCGTCATGAGCTATCCGACGGCGCTGGCGCTCAATATTGACGAGATCCGCGAGCAGAACATCGAGTTCCTGTACCCGTTTGTGCCCTATCACGACAAGACCGAGCTCAAGCGCCGCCTGTATCAGGTGCTCGCCGTCGACCGTGTGGCCGATGCCGAGGCTGGTCGCGGTCGCGTGCGCGGTCCTAAAATCACGCGCTCCGAGGTCGATGCCGCCGTCAACGCTGCCTTTGAGGCCGATGCGCGTTTCCACGAGGACATCCAGACCATGGGCGAGGAGGCTCTTAAGTGGGTTGAGGACCACGGCGGCCACGGCATTGTGCTCGCCGGCCGTCCCTATCACAACGACCCTGAGATCAACCACGCCCTGCCCGAGCTTATCTCGAGCTTTGGCTTTGCGGTCTTTACCGAGGATTCGCTTGCGCATCTGGTGAAGCCCGAGCGCCCCATCCGCGTCGTTGACCAGTGGATGTACCACAGCCGCCTGTACGCCGTCGCCCGTTTTGTGACGATGCGCAACGACCTGGACCTGATCCAGCTCAATTCCTTCGGCTGCGGTCTCGATGCCCTGACTACCGACCAGGTGCAGGAGATCCTTGAGGCCAGCGGCAAGATCTACACCGTGCTCAAGATTGACGAGGTGTCCAACCTGGGCGCCGCGCGCATCCGCATCCGCTCGCTCATGGCCGCGCTCAAGGACCAGGAGGCCGAGCGCTTGGCCGAGGCCACGGCCGCGGGCGAGGTCTTTGAGCAGGGTGACGCCGCGCCGGTGGCGCCCTCCACGGATGCCCCCGCGTTCGCGAGCCGCAAGTACACGTTTGAGGCGCAGCGTGAGAGTGCTTCGACCGCGTGGCCCAAGGTGCCCTTTACCGAGCAGATGCGCGACGAGGGCTACACCATCCTGTGCCCGCAGATGGCGCCGATCCACTTCGACCTGGTCAAAGAGGTGTTCCGCGGTGCTGGCTATAACCTGGAGCTGCTGCCCTCGACCGATCACGATGCCGTCGAGGCCGGCCTGCGCTACGTGAACAATGACATTTGCTACCCGTCGATCCTGGTAACGGGCCAGATTATGGAGGCCATCGAGAGCGGCAGGTACGATCTGTCCAAGACGGCCGTGGTTATCAGCCAGACCGGCGGCGGCTGCCGTGCCACCAACTACATCGCGCTCATCCGCAAGGCCCTGCGCGAGAGCGGCCACCCCGAGATCCCGGTGATCTCGCTTTCGGCCGTGGCGCTCGGCGAGGACAACCCTGGCTTTAAGATTACGCCGGCGCTGCTCAAGCAAGCAGTCTACGCGGTGCTCTTTGGTGACGTGATGATGCAGATGCTCTATCGTTGCCGCCCGTACGAGGCTACGCCCGGTGCCGCCAACGCGCTCTACGAGGAGTACATGGCGCGCGCCCGCAAGCTGGCGCCTAAGTTCAACCGCCACAACTACACCAAGCTGTGCCGCGAGGCCATCCGCGCATTCGATACTATGCCGCTCGTGGGCGAGGGTACCAAGCCGCGCGTGGGCGTGGTTGGCGAGATCTTGGTCAAGTTCCACCCCACAGCCAACAACCACGTGGTCGATGTTATCGAGCGTGAGGGCTGCGAGGCCGTGGTACCGGGCCTGCTCGACTTCTTCCTGTACTCCATGAGCAACGCCGAGCTGCAGAAGGACGAGCTGGGAAGCTCTGCCACCACGCGCGCTGGCATGCAGGCGCTTATTAAGCTTGTGGACTGGATGCGTACGCCGGTGGAGGAGATGCTCGAAAAGTCCCGCCGCTTTGAGGCGCCCGAGCGCATCGGCACAATGGCCGACAAGGCCCGCACGGTGCTTTCGGTGTGCAACAACATGGGCGAGGGCTGGTTGCTCACGGCCGAGATGCTCGACCTGATTGACCACGGCGCGCCCAACATCATCTGCACGCAGCCCTTCGCGTGCCTGCCCAACCACGTGGTGGGTAAGGCCGTGATCAAGGAGCTGCGCCGTCAGCACCCCGAGAGCAACATTGTCGCGGTGGACTACGACCCCGGTGCATCCGAGGTCAACCAGCTCAACCGTATTAAGCTCATGATCAGCGTGGCCAAGGAAAACATGCGCGCCGGTAAGGGCTTTAAGCTTGAGAAGGTGGCGCCGCTCGCGATGGACGAGGTCACCGGCCAGATGCGCGCCCACGATGGCTGCGTGAGCTGCGGCTCGGCCAGCGAGGAGGCCGTTGCATCGGTCGCCAAGCGTCTGGGACGCGGCATTAAGAAGTAGCTTGCCTGCTATGGGCTAGATATGAGACAAACGGGTGGTGGCTGTACCGGCTACCACCCGTTTTTGCTGGACATATGTTGCGTAAATGGCCTTGCCGACGCCTTTCGTGGACTCGGATTTCGGAAGTGCGGGGAAAACTCCGAACCTTCGAGCACACTGCTCTTTTGAACTCTTGTGACCTGCGGTTTTGTTGCTAAAAAAGTCGGTCTGGTCGGCAGAACTCGATTTTTCACCGCACTTCCGAAAACTGCGATCTTGCAGTACGAAAAACGGCCTCCATAACTCTGGGTTTATTGATAAGTGTAGCCGTTCGCCGTATATCATTGTCCGTTTATGGAATCTATCTCCAACGAGTTGTAGTCATATGGTTTGATGTTGGAAACATATGATTACCGGCAGGCCGTAGGTGACGTTCCCCCTGATATCGGAGGTTCCGGGTATGTTTCGTGCTCCGTTAAACAACTATCGGTTGGGCTAACATGGATCGCCGTGTTATTTCGATAACCCTTGCAGTGGTTTGCCTAGCTGTGCTCCTGGGCGCTATAGGGCAGTTCGCTATAAGTCGAGAAACATCCTATATGCAGGAATGTGCTTCCGAAGGCTTTGCCATTGACGGTTACTATCGGGATGACGAAACAAGTCGGGAAACCCTGGCTTTTCTTGAGGAGGACAACTGTCGATGGCAGCTGGTCGACCAAGACGGAATCTGCACAGACGGGCAGTTTAAGCGTACGGATGATCCCAATATCCTGGTATTAAAGAAGGAAAACGGCGAAGAATTCGGCACGGTTCACGTTGCGTATATATCGCGCCGACGCAATCAGGGGCAGATTTACCTAATTAGAAATACTAAGGTGACCCGATTTTATCTTGTGAGCACCGATCCGGCGTTTACGGTGGAGTCTGGCGATGTCGATGCGGACGCCTGATTCACGGCAATAAAACAGCGAGCGGGGCGCGGCCATGGACCGCGCCCCGCTATTTTCTCGTGGCCCGCGTCACGTCTGCGCCATGTCGTGACTCGCGGCTGCGCGCATCCATCCCACGTCACGTATTACTGCACATCAAACTCCACGCGATCGAGCTCGGGCACATTGAGGTCGATGAGCTTGCGGGCTACACGGCGGTCGTGTGCCCCAAGCGCCTCGCTTGTCGTCACATGGGCGACAACCTCGCGCTCGACAAGGCCCTCCTCCTCGTCTTCGGTGGCCGAGGTCTCGACGGCAACGGTGTAATCCTTAAAGCCCGGCAGCACCGCGGCAAGCTCGCGCGTGGTTTCGGTGACGCCGTAACCGTCCTGCACGCCGGCCTGCGCCGAGCCAATAGACCCCGTCGTCATAACGATGCAGGGGATGGCAAAGACTACCGTGCCCACAATGATGCGGCGGCGCACTTTGCGCGACAGCTCGTTGACCTCGGCATTTTCCTCGGCGGTTACAATGCCGTCGCCGTTGAGGTCGCGCTTGAGTGGCACGCGCAAAAGAAGCAGCACGGCTTCGGCCGCCAGCGCGATAAAGACCACGTTGATGCCAAACTCGTAGAGCGCCGAGAGGAAGAGCGACCCGTTTGCGATGGCGATGCCGTAGCCCGCCGCGCACAGGGGCGGCATGAGCGCGGTTGCCACGGCCACGCCCGCGATAAGCGTCGCGGGTTCCTGGTCGCGCGAGTTGCCCAGGCCACCCGCAAAGCCGCCCGCGAGCGCGACGGCAAGGTCCCACACGGTGGGCGTCGAGTTGTCGATGATAGCGGCCGTGGTGGTGCCAAGGGGCGAGAGCTTAAAATACAGCGTGGACGTGACCAGGCAAAAGACCATCTGAAGAGCCAAGCCTGCGACGGCCTCGACGGTAATCTCGCGGTCGAGCGTGGCGATGCCGTATGCCATGGCAAGGACCGAGCCCATGAGCGGGCAGATGAGCATGGCGCCCACGATGGCAATGTCCGAATCGATATCGAGGCCGATGCTCGCGATGAGCATGGCGATGATGAGGATGCATAGGTGGGAGCCAGTCAGACGCGCCCCGTTTACAAAACGCTTGCGGATCACGTGGTAGGGCGCGCGCCCCTCGCGAATGTTGAACGCGCGCTTGAGGAAGCTATGTGCCTGTTCAGCCGCTTCGCTGTGGGCGGGGCGGATGCCATGGCGCCGATGATGGCGCTCGCGCAGCCGCTTGATCTGTTGTTTATCGAGTTCCATGTTCACCTCGTATTGCCGCAGGAACGCGGGTGTGTTCGCAGCATGTACTCTACACCGTGACAGGCGGCGCGGTCATCTTGGTGTGGAACTTGGACGAGTGGGTAAATGAGGACGCGCCAAATGCGGTTGCGGCCGAGGGCTTCGGCAGATACAAAAGCGCGGGATCGGATTGACTCCGACCCCGCGCTCTGTGTTGATGCGTTGTTGTTCGGCCTAGCCCAACAGGCTCAAGCCGACGGAGATGAACGCCAGGATAACGCCGACGATGGACTCGCCGCCCAGCAGACCGCTGGCGACGACCAGGCCCTGCTCCTGGAAGGCGGCGTCCTTGGCAGCCTTCTCCTCGTCCGAAAGACCGGCAGTGGCATCGCGGTGGGCGGACCACTTGTCATAGGCGAGCTTGACGCAGGAGCCCAAGAAGGCCGTGAGCGACATGTAGAACGGCAGGTACACGCCCAGGCCGATCATCATGGCCGGAATGCCGAGCCAGTACATAACGATGCCGGCGATAAAGCCGCCAACGAACCACGGCACGCTCGGGATGCCCGAGACCATGGTGGCGACGACGCTTGCCTGCGCGGCAACGAAGCTCTTGTCGGGGCCAAAGGCATCCGAGCCATAGGCGGTAACGAGCGCGACCATGACGGCGGCGGCGACCAGAGCACCCACGATGCCACCGATGGCCTGGCCGATCCACTGCGCACGCGGGTTGGTGCCCAGCACGGCGCCGGCCTTAAAGTCGTTCATGACATCGCCTGCAAGACCGCACGCCACGGCCACGATGCCGGCGATAAAGAACAGCTTGACCTGTGCGAGCTGCGCGAATGCCGCCACGATGAGCATGACGATGAGACCAAAGATCTCCATGGGGTCAATGCCGGTTTGGCCACAGCTCTGCGCGCTCATGATGGTGGTGACAAAGGTGAACAGCGTGACGATGACGGCCGGAACGGGGCCAAGGTCGAGCACGATGGCGATGATCACGGCGATGGCGGCAGCGCCCAAGCCGATGATACCGGCGTCGAGCTTAAGGGAGCCCGAGATAAGCGACTGCTCGTCGGTGTCGGTGGAGCTGTCGGCGGCGAGGCCGCGGACGATACCGGCGACCTGCGGCAGGATGTCCTTGAGGACGACGGCGACACCAAAGCCCATCATGAGGCCCATACCCAGGGACTTAACAATGCCCTGTGCGGTCATAACGTCAAACAGACCGGCAGTAGTGCCGCCGACAATGATGCCAAAATTGCCCAGCAGGGCGCCGGCAAACCAGAAGGCGACCGGGGCGAAGCCCACGAGGAAGCCGACGGAGAGCAGCATGGGCGAGTTGTAGATGGCAAAGGTCACGCCGGGGATATTGAGCGTGCACAGCATGCTGGGCACCACGCCCAGGGCGTCGCGAAGCACGCTGTAGATGCCTGCGATGGCCATGGAGCCAAAGAGCTGCTTGCCGGTCTTGCCGCCGGCCTCGGTGGCGCGCAGGGTCTGAGCTGCGGCGTTGCCGGTGGGGAACTCCAGCGCGGCGTCCACGATAAAGTGACGATGGATGAGCGCGGTGGCCAGCAGGCCCAGGATAGTGCCGGCGAGTGCCACGATAAACATGTCGAGCCAGCTGATCTGGTCGGCATAGCCCAGCATCCAGGCGCCCGGGATGGTAAACGCCAGACCGCCGGCGACCATGGCGCCTGCGGACATGATGGTGTGGGTGACGTTTGCCTCGTTGAGGCTAGCGTTGCCCATGAGCTTAAGGAAGAACAGCGAGATGACGGCAGCGAAGACGATCGGCCAGGGGAGTGCGCCCATCTTGAGGGCAGTGTAGGCCGAGCTTGCCGTGATGATCACGCAGCCAAGGACGCCGATGACGACTCCGCGCAGCGTGAGTTGCCCGCGCATCGAAGCGCGGTTCGAGGGATTGCTCATATAAAACTCCTTTGCGTATATCCGCTTCCCCGGGAGCGCCGTTACGGATACGGCGCGGGAAGTCGGGTTACCAAGGGCCGCCGCGTGAGCTCGCGCGCGGCCGCGCATCAGTATAACCGCAAGCCAGTCATTTTGGGACGGCTGGTTTAGGTAGGCGATATACTGCTGGACAGACGAAAGGAGCGCCGACGATGCTTAATGGGTGCGCATATATATTGACGGTCGACGTGGGCAACACGTTCATTCGCTTTGGCCTGTTTGCCGAGGATTCGGCCGCGGCACAGGAATGCCCGCTTGCGACGTGCGAGATCACGACGCCGTCGAGCATTACGGCCGACGAAGCGCGTATGCGTCTCGCTCAAGTCATGGCCGCGCTGGCGGCCGATGCGGGCATGCCCGGCGCGCTCGTTCCCGCAGCTGCAGTCCTGAGTTGCGTGGTGCCGGCGCTCGAGCGTCCGTGGAAGGCGGCACTTTTTCGCACCTGCACGGGGCGCGTGCTCACCGTGGGGCCGGGCCTCAAGACCGGCATGCCCGTCCGCTACGACGACCCGGCCGAGATCGGCCCCGACCGCATTGCCGACGCCGTGGCGGCCCGTGCCGTCTACGGCTCTCCGTGCATCGTGATCGACTTGGGTACCACGACCAATATCGAGGTCATCGACGCGCGCGGCACCTTTGTCGGCGGCGTCATCGCGCCGGGTCTGGCGCTTGGCGCCCGCTCGCTTTCGGCTGCTGCGGCACGCCTGCCGCAGGTCGAGCCCTCGGCACCCACACATGTAATCGGCCGCAACACGCGCGAGGCCATGCGTTCGGGCGTGGTTCTGGGCGAGGTGGCACGCATCGACGGCATGCTCGACATGGTGCTTGCCGAGATGCGCGCGACCAAGGCCGCGGGGGAGGGCAATGTACCCATCGTCATTACCGGCGACGATGCCGAGGCACTTGCGGCGCTGGTCGGCCATAGCCTGACGGTCGATGACGCGCTGACGCTGCGGGGTCTCGCCGAGCTCTACCGCATCAATCAAAAGCCTCGTCGCGCATAAAGCCGAGGACATCGGTGGGAGAGGAAACAGCCCCACCTTTCACCTGCTACAATGGGTCAAATTATTGCGATTACGGAGGTGTCTGCCATGTCGGACGATCTTCATCAAACTTCGTCAGGCAAGCGCCTGGACGTCATTAGCTGGGACGAGTTCTTTATGAGCGTGGCCATCGCCGCGCAGCGCCGCAGTAAGGACCCCAACACGCAGGTGGGCGCGTGCATCGCCAGCACCAACCACCGCATCCTTTCGGTGGGCTACAACGGTACGCCCTCGGCGCTCAACGACGACTTTTTCCCGTGGGGCACGAGCGACGACCCGTTGCAGGACAAGCACAACTACGTGGTGCATGCCGAGGCAAACGCCGTGCTCAACTACCGTGGCTCGCTCAAAGATCTTGAGGGTTCCACGGTCTACGTCACGCTGTTCCCGTGCCACGACTGCGCCAAGATTTTGGCGCAGGTGGGCGTGGGCGAGGTTGTCTACCTGGACAACAAGTACGCCGACACCGATGACGGACGCATCAGCCGCCGCATCCTCGACTCCTGTGGCATCAGCTACCGCCAGGTTATCGTCGATGTCCAGATTGGTACCGGGGGACAGGCTCAGCAATAGCAACGACGTGCGTCGGTACTGCTCGGCAACAAAAACAGCTAAAAGAGCCCCGTCCCAAATTGACTGCTCGTGAAAGTCGTGTCCGCACGCATGGCTGGCGCCTAAGCGGGTACATGGCTGTAGTAACATAGCCCCTGTCCGCGGGCGTGCCCGCGTTATTGTGAGAAAGGAGCCCCTGTGGCTGTTAACGAAGAGCTGCTTAAGAAGGTTCTTGAAGAGATTCGCCCCAACCTGCAGGCCGACGGCGGCGATATGGAGTATGTGGGCGTTGACGACGAGGGCGTCGTCAAACTGGAGCTGCAGGGCGCTTGCGCCGGCTGCCCCATGAGCTCGCTGACCCTGTCCATGGGTATTGAGCGCATCCTGAAGGAGCATGTGCCCGGCGTTACCCGTGTCGAGCAGGTCAATGCCTCCGGCGAGACCGACGACCTGTACGACGAGTACGCGCCGTTCTAAGATGCGAAAGCTGCGGACGGCATACTCCGCATAGACGTTACGCCCAAATATGCGGCTGCGAGCGTAAGGCCCGCGGCCGCATTTGTATGTAGGGAGTAGGAGGGTCGACATGCTCAACGACTTCTACCATATGCTTGATCCCGTCGCGATTTCAGCGGGGCCCATCACGATTTACTGGTATGGTCTGGCCTATGTGGTCGGAGCTCTGCTCACGGCGGTCGTCATGTATCGCACGCAGCGTCGCTGGGGCTTTAACATCACGATTGACGACCTGACGAGTGTCGTGGTCGGCGTGGTCTTTGGCCTTATCATTGGCGCCCGTCTGTTCTACGTCATCTTTTACGGCGACGGCTACTACTGGGCGCACCCGCTCGAGATCTTTGCCACCAACGAGGGCGGCATGAGCTTCCACGGTGGCCTGGTCGGCGGCATCTTGGGCGGCATCATCGTGTGCCGCATGTATAAGCTCGATGCATGGACGTTGGCCGATCTTGCCGTCATTGGCGCGCCGCTGGCCCTGTGCCTGGGACGCTGCGCCAACTTTGTCAACGGCGAGCTGTGGGGCAAGCCGACCGATCTGCCATGGGGCGTGGTCTTTGGCGGGACTGCGGGCGATATGCCGCGTCACCCCTCCCAGCTCTACGAGGCATTTCTTGAGGGCATCGTGCTCTTTTGCATTCTGCAGGTGCTCAGCCGCAAAAAGCCGCTGCTGCCCCAGGGTACGTTTATGGGCGTGTTCGTGATGGGATACGGCATCGTCCGCTTCCTCGTCGAGTTCGTGCGCGTGCCCGACGCCCAGCTTGGCTATCTGCTGGGCGGCGTCATCACGATGGGGCAGCTGCTGAGTCTTCCGCTCGTGATCGCCGGCCTGGCGCTCATCATCTTCGCGCGACACCGCAACCGTCCCCAGCGCATCTACCTCGACGCCTAACCACCACAAAGGGGACAGGCACCTTTGCGGTGGTTTTGCCGAGTTTGATAGGTTTCTAGAAAGGCTCTTTGGACTGTGAAGGATTCCGACCTCTCCACAACGGCTGCGCGCGACGCTGCCCGCATTGTCTGGTTTAAGCGCTACCCCGCCAAGCAGACGCTCATCGCATTTCTGCTCGCGCTGTTGGCGACCACAGCGTTTTCCATCGATCCCGCCCCGGTGTCGAGCAACGCAGTCTTGGCGATTGACCCCAAAGCCTCGGGCATGCTGTACGTGTGCTACGAGGTGCTCCTCTCATTTGCCGGCCATACCGACGCGGTCATGTTGCTTGCGCTTGCCTGCCTGCTCACGCTGCCGTTTCGCTACGTGTTCTTTGGCCGTGGCGACACCTGGCGCCCATCGATTATTCTGCCGTCGCTGTTTTTCGCCATCTGCATGGTGTTCGGCCGCAGCTACGACCTCACCGACTCGGCCGAGATTGTTCTTGGCGACCAGGCCCGCATCATCTGCGCCTGGATTGGCGGCGCGGGCTGGATGCTCCTAGCGATCGTGGCCTTCTACCTTGCCTTTGAGTGCCTGGATTGGCTGAGCTCTCGGCGCATCCCGTTTTCCGAGGCGCACTTTGGCCGCATATGGCGTGTGGCTCACGCCGTGCTCTCGGTCCATCCCTTTGCCGGGCCCTTCCTGGTGTTTATGATCGCCTGGGCGCCCACGCTCATCGCTTCGCTGCCCGGCCTTTTTATGGGGGACACCGGCGCGCAGATTCGTCAGTGGTTCAACTATCCCAACGGCACGAGCGACTACCTACGCCTGCTCAATCCTAATGTGTTGCTCAACGGGCATCATCCCGTAGTGCACACGGCCATTATCGGCTCGTGCGTTCAGCTGGGGCTTTCGCTGTTCAACAGCGCTAACGCGGGCCTCATCATCTATACCTGCGCTCAATTTGTCATCACGGCTGCCTGCATGGCCTATTCCATTTCGTCGCTGCGCAAACTGGGCGTGAGCCTGCCGGTTCGCGGTGCGATCCTGCTGTTCTTTGCGTTTATGCCGATGTTCTCTAACTACGCGGCGTTGCTCACCAAAGACGTGCTCTTTGCCGACGCGTTTTTGGTGCTGCTGGTACAGACCGTCAAGCTCGTGGCATGTGGCTTGCCCCGTCGTGATGCCAATGCCGAGCGTGCGGGCGAACAGAGGCCCGTGCTCTTTGCGCGCCACGACTGGCTGTTGCTTGCGCTGGCTGCCATGGGTTCCACGTTTTTGCGCAATGGCGGTCTGGTCTTTCCGTTGGCGGCCTGCGTGATTGCGGCGGCGTTTTGCGCATGGGATGTACATGTCGCCCGTCGTGCGGCTAAGCAGACGGGCACCGCGGTCTCATGCGCCACGCCGCGCTTCCGCTGGGTTGGCGTCCTCGCGGTGCTCGCACTCTGCCTTGCCTCTAATATGTACTTCACCAAGGTCTTTATGCCGGCGCACGACATCACGCCTGGTTCCAAGCGCGAAATCCTCTCGATTCCGTTCCAACAGACGGCTCGTTTCGTCCAAAAGCACGACGGCCTCAACTCGGGCGTCAACCCCACGGTAAAGGAGGACGGCACCATCGTGGAGGCTCCTTGCGACGGCTTGGTGACCGACGAGGAGCGCGCCGTGATCGACCGGGTGCTCAAGTACGAGAATCTGGGCCGCCGTTACAACCCGGATAAGTCGGATGCCGTCAAGAACTGCTTTAACGAGTACGCCTCGCAGGAGGACATCAAGGCCTATTTTGAGGTCTGGGCGCAGATGTTCAAAAAGGATCCCGAGTGCTATATCTCGGCGCTCATCAATAACTATTACGGCTACTTTTATCCGAGCGCGCGCGATGCCTGGGTCTACAGCACGGCGCGTAGTGCCGAGATCATGGCGCGTCCCGACAACCTCAAGTACTTCGACTTCCATCCGGTTGACAGCAACGTGGTGCGCTGGTGCGACCACCTGATCAATCTGTACCGTGTGGCGGTGCAGCGCATCCCGTTTATTTCGCTCACCATGAGCTCGGCCACCTATGTGTGGATCATGATTGCCGTGGTGGTCTACCTGCTGCGTCGTCATTCATGGCGTGCGCTGGCGATCTGGGTGCCGCTGTTGGGCGTGCTCGCCGTGTGCCTGATTGGTCCGTGTAACGGCTCGACCTACATGCGCTACCTGTATCCGGTCATCGCCTGCATGCCCTTCGCCATCGGCGCCACCGTCACCCGCAGTGACTTCCTCTGGTCCTAACCTAGTGCATTGGGGTCAGGTTTCTTTGCTGCACCAAAGGGGCCATCATCACGACGCCTTCATTTTGGGGTTTATCTTGCAGGCCAGTAGGTATATCATAACGACGTTTGTTTATATTGCCCGAGCATCTGCGCTGGGCTTTAGGTCGAAACCGATAGGAGACACGTATGTCCGGACACTCTAAGTGGGCCACAACCAAGCATCGTAAGGGCGCGCAGGACGCCAAGCGTTCCGCCCTCTTCTCCAAGCTCAGCCGCAACATCACCGTTGCTGCCCGTCTCGGCGGTGACCCGCTGCCCGAGAACAACGCCAGCCTCGCCGCTGCCGTTGCCAAGGCCAAGGCTCAGTCCATGCCTAAGGACAAGATCAAGTCCGCTATCGACAAGGCTTTTGGTTCGGGTGCTGACGCCGCCGTCTACGAGAACATCGTGTACGAGGGCTACGGTCCCGCCGGTGTCGCCGTCTACGTCGACTGCCTGACCGACAACCGCAACCGTACCGCCGCTGATGTCCGTTCCGCCTTCTCCCACGCTGGTGGCAACCTGGGCACCTCCGGCTCCGTCGCCTTCCAGTTTGAGCGCAAGGGCCAGATTGTCGTCGCCAAGGAGATCCTGGACGAGAACGCCAAGAAGGAGACCATGATCGCCAACGGTGCTGCCGGTGACGAGGATGAGTTCATGATGGCCATCGCCGAGGCCGGTGGCGAGGACTACGAGGATGCCGGCGAGGAGTGGATCGTCTGGACTGCTGCCAACGACGTCATGGCTGTCTCCAAGGCGCTCGAGGAGCAGGGCGTCCAGGTCAAGGGTTCCGAGACCACCATGGTCCCGACCACCCCGACCGAGGTCTCTGGTACCGACGCCAAGAAGGTCCAGCGCCTCATCGACCGTCTTGAGGAGCTCGACGACGTCCAGGACGTCTACAGCACCATGGACATGACCGACGAGGTCATCGCTGCCCTCGAGGAGGAGTAGCGCCCGCACGGATTGAGCCGTGCATATCTGGGCATAATGAAGCGAGCATGCAAGCCTCGTGGAATAGATGAGCCGGATCCGCGTGCGTAGAGCACCGGACCCGGCTCTTTTATAATGATGCGAACCGTTTTGCATTCTGTGGATCGAGATTTGAAGGGAGCGCCGCATGCGCGTGCTCAAACGAGCCCTAGCGATCGTATATCTTGCCGCCGCCGTCGTGGCGCTGGGCACGTTGGTCTGCCAGTTTTGGGGGCCATATACCTACCGCTTTATGCTGCTGATGCGCGACCCCATGCCGCGCATCGTCGTCACGGCGTGCGCCGGCGTCGTGGCGATCGGCGTGCTGGTAAGCTTTTTCCGCCTGATGTTCGCCCGTCGCGAACCGTCCTGCGTGCATCCGGCGGGGGAGCGCAATATCGAGGTTACCCTTGCGGCGCTTTCTTCGTGCGCCAGGGCTGCTGCCGAGCGTGACGACCGCGTGATGGTCGAGCATGTCGAGGCCCGCGTCCAAGGCTCCGACGATTCGCACGTCCGTTTTAAGGTCGAGGCCATCGCGCTCGATGATAAGGACGTTGCCGCTCTTGCCACCTCGATGCAGCAGCGCATCGAGAAGGCCTGCGACACCATGCTCGGCACGCCGGGTACGACCGCGCGTGTCCGTTTTTTGCCGTCCAAGACTACCGTCCAGACCGTGGAGGTTTCCGGTGAGTGATACCAATCAAGATAAGACCGCTCGTACGCCGCGCCTGACGATTGACCAGAGCGCCACGTCGGCGAGCGAACCTGTTGATTCCAAAGCAGAGGCAACCGAGTTACAAGACGCGGCAGCCGCGGATTTTGACGAGGCTATGGGTCTCATCAAGGGTACGGGCGCTGCCATCTGGAGCTATGCTGTGCGTCATCCCAACACCACGCTCGGCGCCGTCGCCGGCTTTATCCTCGCCGTGTTGGTGCTCACGTTGGGCCTGTGGGACACGCTCGTCATTGCATTCTTCGTGCTGATCGGCGCCGTAATTGGTCAGATCCGCGACGGTGAGAACGGGATCGTCAACTTCTTCGGCCGTCTGTTTAGCGGCCGCTAATATGTATTCGACTGTCGCATCCGCGGCAGGCATAAGGAGGAACCATGGCTTTTAATACGAAGGTCGATGTAGCCGATACCGAGCTCGAGGAGAACGAGGCGGTCGTCGCCGAAGCTGAGGATGTGACGCTCGAGGATGAGGCTCTCGTCGAGGCCGAGTCCGATACGGATGAGGACGACGAGGAAGCGGATGAGTCCGAGGACTCGCTGACCTATTCCAACGGCGTGATCGAGAAGATCGTTGCCATGGCCACCCGCGAGGTTCCGCACGTTCTGGGCATGAAGGGTAACCTCATGCACTTTGTGCAGGAGCAGTTTGGTGCCGAGAATCTGACCAAGGGCGTGACGGTCGAGGTCACCGACGATAATCGCGTGGTCGTCAACATCTCCGTCATCATCGAGTACGGCGCCTATGCGCCCGCGATCTTCGACGATGTTAAGGCACGTGTCACCGAGCGCCTTGCCGCGATGACTGGCCTTGAGGTGGCGGGCGTCAACCTGCGCATCGAGGATGTCATCACCCCCGAGGAGTACGAGCACCGCACCAGCCAGCACGAATAACCTTCCAAAAAGGGACAGGTTTGTTTTGGCAGGTTTTATCTGCGAAAACGTTAAACGGCCGACCGCGCAAGCAAAAGCGTGGCCGGCCGTTTTTGTACGCTCCCGATGTAGTCATACCGCTCGTCTAACTAGGGGTTGCAATCCCCACGTTCCGCGTTACTCTAATGGGCGCATTGTTTCCAAATTGTTAACGAGGGGTTGCCGTAATGGCCGACGAGCACGAAACAGAAAGCAAGGCATGGGCAATTGAGGCCGCTGCGGCAGAGGCGGCGTCGCGTGCTGCCGAGGAGGTGCATCGTCCTCCCGTAGTGCCGATGGAGCGCGTGGTCGATCGCGATGTTATCGAGCGGGGCGAGCGCGCTGGTCGCAAGCGCAGCCAGGAGCCGGGCTTTCCGCGCTTTTTTGCCGAGCTCAATTTGGGCCTGATCCTCACGGCCTTTGCCATCGTCGCGTTTAAAACCCCTAATCACTTTGCTTTTGGCGGCACCTCGGGCGTGTCGGTCATTCTGTCCACGCTGTTCCCGACCCTGCCCGTCGGCGTCTTTATGTGGATTATCAATGCGGTCCTGGTCGTTCTGGGCTTTATCTTTTTGGAGCGCAAGGCAATCCTGTGGAGTGTCTTTGCCTCGTTTGCGCTGTCCGCCTATGTTTCGCTGTTTGAGCTCTTTATTCCGACCGATGTCTCGATGACGGGCGATATGTGGCTCGACCTGTGCTTTGCCGTGATTCTGCCGGCGCTCGGCAGCGCCATCGTCTTTGATATTGGTGCCTCGACGGGCGGCACGGACATCCTCGCCATGATTCTCAAACGCCGCACGACGCTTGAGATCGGCCGTGCGCTGCTGCTGGTCGATATCGGCATCGTGACCATCGCGGCCTTCTTGTACGGCCCGCGCGTCGGTCTGTATTGCGTGCTCGGCCTGTTTGCCAAGACGCTTGTGGTCGACAAAGCCATCGAGAGCATCCACCTGCGTAAAGTCTGCACGGTCATTTGCTCCGAGCCCCTTAAAGTCGAGGAGTTTATCGTCAAGCATCTCAACCGTACGGCGACTATCAGCCGCGGCTACGGTGCTTTCTCGGGCAAGTGCGTGACGGTGATTATGAGCGTGCTGAGTCGTCGCGAGGCCGTGCAACTGCGTCGCTACGCGCGCGAGATCGATCCGGGTGCCTTTATCACGATTGTCGACAGCTCCGAGATCGTCGGCAAGGGTTTCCGCGGAACGAACTAACGCGGTCGAGCTCATCAAACAATCGAATAGCGCCCTGCGCATTGCAAATGCGTCATGTTGGAGTATTTGTCCCCACATTGGGTGATAATGATGCCAAAGACATCGTTTGCGATCCAGATGATTCGCTCAAGATACGAAGGGATGATCTCGATGTTCTGTTCGCAGTGTGGTGCCCCCATGGGCGACAACGATAAGTTCTGTGGTGCGTGTGGTGCCCCCAATGCCGGTGCCGCAGCCTCTGCCCCTCAGGGTCAGCCCCAGCAGTTTGTTCCGCAACCGCCCGTGGCGAATGCGTCCAAGGGCTGTGTGGCTCAGGCGTTTGAGGACATGACCAAGACGCCGGGCGTGCTGCAGCGCGTGTGCCAGATCGCCTTTTTGCCGGCGCTCATCTGTGTCGTGTCAGTGCTCGTGCTGTTCATTCCCGTTATTGGCGGCATTGCGGCTGCCATCGGCTTTTTGGCAGCTTGCATTGCGAGCGTGTGCGGTTCCGGCTTTGGTATCGAGTGGGGCCGTGATCTTTCGCTCAAGGTCGATGACGGCATGGACCGTCCACTCATGCGTTCCACGTCGTTTGGCCTCGGAGTCTTTTCGAGCGTTATCTCGGTCGTGCTCGAGGTTATCGCTGCCATTCCCGTTATCGGTGTAGTGCTTTCGCTGGTGGAGAGCGTGGTAATTGGCGCCGCGGGCTCGTATTCGTATTACGGCTCCTATGCACTCGAGGCAGCGCTGTTTGGCTCGCTTGGCCTGCTTGTCCTGGCTATGATTGCCACGGCGGTCTTGGGGGTCTTCTTTAAGATGTTCGCCGACATTGCCGTGATGCACTTTGCGGTGACCGGTCGTGTCGAGAGCGCGTTTTCGCTCGACAAGGTCTGGGCGGCGTTTAAGCACAACAAGACCAAGCTGTTCTGCGCTTCGTTCCTTCCCGAGTTTTTGACGGGTCTGGTCGCCAACGTTGTCACATGGATCCTGACGCTCATCTTCGGCGCCATTGCCTCTGTCGGTATGTATAGCTACTACTACCGTCCTTCGGCTATTGAGGCGCTTGTTACCGGCGGTGGCATCACGCTCGTATTGTTCTTGGTGCTGACGGCGTTTGTCACGGTATTCCTTACGGTCTTTGGCAAGATGCTCAAGCATCGTGCCGTTGGCTATTGGGTAGCGCGTTATGCAGCTGAATGGGCTGATGAGGATAAGGATGACGTCCTGACCTTTGTGCTGCCGTTTGAGAAGAAGTCTGCTCCGGCTGGTTTTAGCACCGACGCAGCGCCCGTATCCGATTCCGCTGCGGCGCCGGCGCCTGCGCCCGAGTCCGAGCCCGAGCCCGTGCCTGAGCCTGAGCCTGTGCCCGCGCCCGTGCCCGTGCCTGAGCCCGACCCCGCGCCCATGTCGGAACCGGAGCCCGAGCCTGCGCCTGAGCCCGACCCCGCGCCAAGCTCCGACGAGGACCCGCAGGACGAGTAACCCTGCCACCTGCCATTTGGGGACGGGGTAGAAACGGTAGAAATAGCGCTTGACAAATAAGCGGGGGCGGACGCGTCGAAACGTCCGCCCCCGCTTTGATATCGCGATGTGGCTATGACTGCGAGATGGTCGTGGATCGACTACTCGTCGTGCTTCTCCTCGCGGCGGGCGGCGGCGCGAGCGTCGTGGATGCCCTTGATTGCGGCGTGTCGGGCGGTGCGGGCATCGTGCATGGCGTCGCGGGCCTCGGCGGCCGTGGCCTTGGCAGAGCGCAGTTTGGCTGCCAGGTCGGGATTGGTCTCGGCGACCGCGGCAATCGTGGGGCCGTCGAGCTCTTCTTGTGTGGGCTCGGCCAAAAAGTCGATGGCATATTGGGCGGCCACCATGGAGCCCTTGGCCAGTACCGACTCGTCAATCTTGTAGAAGCAAGAATGTTGGGCGTACGTGGCGCCAATCTGGGGGTTGCGCGTGCCAACAAAGGCGAGCACGCCCGGTACGCGGCGCAGGTACTCCGAAAAATCCTCACCCGAGAGTGTGCCGCGATAATGGCCTTGGCCGGTGGGGCCCAGGCATTTGATTACTGCCTGGCGGCAGCGCTCGCTCGAGGCGGCATCGTTTTCGACCTTGTAATTGGCGATGGTGTAGTCGGTGAGCTCTGCCTCGGCGCCCAAGGCGGCCGCGGTATGCTCCACGATGCGGCGCATGAGCTCCGGCATTTCCTCGTGGGTCGAATCTCCGTAGGTGCGCACCGTGCCGGCGAGGTAGGCCGTGCCGGCGATAACGTTGCGCGCGGTGCCGCCGTGCAGCTCGCCGACGGTAATGACGGCCGGCTCGTAGGGACTGATCTCGCGCGAAACGATGGTCTGCAGAGCGTTGACGATCTCGGCGGCAACCATAACGGCGTCGTGACCGCGCTGGGGCATGGCACCGTGGCACGAGGTGCCGCGGACGTCGATGCGGAACCAGTCGGTATTGGCCATGCGCGGTCCGGGCTCGCAGCTCACGGTGCCGGCGTCGACCTCACTCCAGATGTGCGCGGCGTAGGCGCCATCGACGCCGTCGAGCACGCCCGTGCCGATCATGAGCTTGGCGCCCTGGCCGTTTTCCTCGCTGGGTTGGAAGACGATGCGGACTTCGCCGTGGATGTCGTCGGTCATATGGCGCAGGATTTGCAGCGTGCCGAGCATCATGGCGATGTGGCAGTCGTGGCCGCAGGCGTGCATGCAGCCCTCGTTGACGCTGGCAAACTCCTCGCCGGTCTGCTCGGTGACGGGCAGGGCGTCGATATCCGCGCGCAGCAGGATACGGCGGCGCGGCGTGCCGTCCTCGCGATAGGCGTCGTGCGCGGTGCCGCGAAGGGTCGCCACCAGACCCGTCTTAAGGGGACGCTCGTAGGGGATATTCATGGCGTCGAGCTGGTTGGCGATGTCAGAAGTCGTGCGCTCTTCGACGAGGCTCAGCTCCGGGTGCTTATGGAAGTGCCGACGCTGCTTGATGATGTAGGGTTCAAACTCGGCGGCGATATCTTGGATGGCTGCGGTGACGTCGTCAGCCGCACGAGCCTCGGTCGCCGCCATAATCTGCTGTGCCTTGGTCTTCGTCATAGTCGATTTGCTCCTTACTGGTTTATCGCAAAATCGTACAAGCTCTTTCCAGTATGCCACCTGCCACTTGGCCTGGCAAAGCCGCCGTTTGCCGCTTGGCATTTTGTAACCGAGGCGGGGGAGTACACTCGGGGGTGTTGAATTTCCTGCCAGAGATGGGGATGCCCATGCAACATATCGATCGGATTATCCGCTCCAAGAACGTCTTTACCGCGCAAGACGGCATCGATACTGCCCGTGAGCTGGCGATTGCCATCGCAGGCGACCGTATCGTCGCAGTCGGTGCGCCCGATGACGTGATTGCCGCCGCGCCTGCCGCCACGCCGGTTATCGACTACGGCGAGCAGTTTGTCTGCCCCGGTTTCCACGATGCGCACCTGCATTTCTTCCATACTTCGGTTGGCTCCTCGCCGTACATGCTCATGGATATGGGCGCGTCCGAGGCAGCATTGGTGCAGCATGCGCTCGAGTTTTCCAAAGGCTTGCCAGATGACGCCTGGGTCGTGACCCAGGGTTGGCGCGATTACCGCTGGGATCCGCCCGAGCACCCTACCAAGGCCTCCCTCGATGCGGCATTTCCCGATCGTCCCTGCGTTATGTACTCGGGCGACGGGCACACGCTGTGGCTCAACAGCCGCGCACTCGAGGCGCTCGGCGTTACGCGCGACAGCGAGCCTCCGGCGGGTGGCAGTTACGACAAAGATGCAAATGGCGAGCTTACGGGTATCGCCCACGAGGCGGCTGCTATGCAGCTGCTGCCGCGCTGCCTGGAGTGGCTGGGCGAGGACCGCATCGCGAGCGCTTACGCCGACCAGATGAAGCGTATGGCCGAGCAAGGCATCACCTCAATCTGCGATATGTCGCTCATGCCCATGCCGGGCTGCGACTTTATTCGCGACGATGTTTACGACAAGCTGCAGGCCTCCGGCAAGCTGGGCATCCGCGCCCATCTGTTTCCCACGCTGCTGGATGACCAGTCGCGCTTGGAAGAACTCCAGACCCGCTACGCGAACAACGCGCTGCTCTCGGCGCCAGGCTTTAAACAGTTCTTCGACGGCGTGTCGAGCGAGCATACCGCATACCTCACTGAGCCCTATACCAACCCGCGCTTCCCGGGCGACCAGGGCCGCCTGACGGTCCCTGTCGAGCGTATGCGCAAGTTGGTTTTGGCGGCAGCCGAGCGTGACCATACCGTGCGCATCCACGTTATCGGCGACGGTGCCATCCATGCCGCACTCGATATCTTTGAGGAGGCGGCAGAGCTCTACGGCTTGCCCCAGCACGGCCACAATACGCTTGAGCACCTGGAGAATCTGCTGCCTCAGGACATCGATCGTCTGCGCAAGCTCAACGTCATTGCCTCGAGCCAGCCTTGCCACATCACGCTCGACCCGGGTGGCCCGGAGCGCGACCTGGGCCTGGAACGCAGCCGCATCATGTGGCCGTTCGCAACTTATCAGCAGCGCGGTATCCGTCAAGCTTTCGGTACCGACAGCCCCATCACGGCCGTTACCAGCATGAACGTGCTCTACACGGCTATCACACGCCAAGATCCCCGCAGCCACTGGCCCGAGGGCGGCTGGCTGCCGAGCGAGCGTATCGACGCGGCAACGGCCCTGCGCAGCTACACGCTTGGCAGCGCGTACGCAGCGGGCGACGAGCAAAACCTCGGCAGCCTAGAGCCCGGCAAATACGCCGACCTGGTAGTCCTGGACCAAAACCCGCTCACCATCGACCCCCAAGAGCTGCAAGCCACCAAGGTTCAGGCCACCTACCTGGCGGGCAACTTAATCTACGAGCGCTAATATTCATGCCGTACCGTTAAACGCGGCTCGTGCAGCCTATTTTGGGATGGCGCTCGAGCCGCGTTTGTTTGCAAATGGGGGGGTTCGTTAGGAGCGTCCCCGCCCTGCTTGATTTGGGCGCGGGGCGGAGGCGCCGCCGCCCCGCGCCCAATTTGGACAGCAGCAATGCTATCTCTAGGTGTTTTGCATACTTTCCATTACGAATTGCATAAAAAGGCTGGGATGTTCTTCCGGATCCTGATGTACCCCCGTCCGCGCCGTGCAAAAAACGGAGTATTCAGCACCGCGAGCTCTGCCTGTGCCGCTGCGGCTGAGTAACGTTGCAGAGATTGACGTCATTTTGTGCTCCGGTGCGGCGTGAGGCATGCCTTTCTGTCCTGACGGGGTTTGCCTGCCGACCAAAATCGCCGGCCGAAGGCGTCCTTGGGACCAATATGGTGTGTCCGGCACGTATGCAGCCGTCCTAGTCTGCTGAATACTCCCAAAAATGCACGGTGCTCCCCAGGGGACCCGTGCGCGCAGCGAAAACCATGCACATGTCGCTATCCGCATCGCCATTTTGCTGCACTGACTTTTCTGAATGCCGGGCCCGAATTAGTTAACCTGCCTCCCGTGTGGCTCCGGAGGGGCGGGGCATAAGGTTTATCGCGAGTTCCGCACGAGCCGAAGGCCACTTAATGTGGCCTTCGTGCGAGCAGGACTGCCCGAGCAGGAAACCTTATGCCCCGCCCCTCCGGAGCCACACGGGAGGCATCGCTAAGTTATCCCCCGGC
This sequence comes from uncultured Collinsella sp., assembly GCA_958433005.1. Classification (GTDB taxonomy): domain Bacteria; phylum Actinomycetota; class Coriobacteriia; order Coriobacteriales; family Coriobacteriaceae; genus Collinsella. The sequence goes on from CAUAWV010000011.1 coordinate 54,050, forward strand.
ATTCAGAAAATCTAAGTGCCAAAAAATAAGATTTTTTGACTCCGTGTTGTATAACCCGCCATTCGTGGGTACCATTCAACGCGTACGCAAACGAAGTAGGGAAACCCGCACGGCTCAACCGTGCGGCCCAAAAAGGAGGAAACAAGCATGTCGTCTTTGAAGCCGCTTGCAGATCGCGTCCTGGTCAAGCCCGACGAGGCCGAGCAGAAGACCGCCTCTGGTCTGTACATCGCCAGCAACGCTCAGGAGAAGCCGCAGCGCGGCACCATCGTTGCCGTCGGCGCCGGTAAGGTCAACGACAAGGGCGATCGCATCCCCATGGACGTCAAGGTTGGCGACGTTGTCATCTACGGTAAGTTCGGTGGCAACGAGGTCAAGGTCGACGGCGAGAAGTATCTGCTGATGCGCGCCGACGACATCTACGCCGTCGTCGAGGCCTAAGCCTCAGCCGGAATCGCACGATTCGTCCTTTGAACGCGCTCGCCGCAAATGACTCGGTGCGGCGACGCGAGTCTTATTTCTTTTGGAGGATTACCCACTATGGCAAAGAACATTACGTTCAACACCGATGCCCGCGCTAAGCTCGCCAAGGGCGTCAACACCCTGGCCGACGCCGTTACCGTCACCATGGGCCCCAAGGGCCGCTACGTTGCGCTGCAGCGCACGTTCGGTGCCCCGACCATCACCAACGACGGCGTTTCCGTCGCTAAGGAGATCGAGCTCGAGGACAACATCGAGAACATGGGCGCTCAGCTGGTGAAGGAGGTCGCCACCAAGACCAACGACACCGTGGGTGACGGCACCACCACCGCAACCCTGCTCGCCCAGGCCATCGTCAACGACGGTCTGCGCAACGTCGCCGCTGGCGCCAACCCGCTGGCCATCCGTCGCGGCATCGACAAGGCTGTCAACGCCGCCGTCGCCGAGATGAAGAAGCAGGCCAAGCCGGTCGAGACCAAGGAGCAGATCGCTTCCGTCGGTACCATCTCTGCCGGTGACCCCGAGGTCGGCGAGAAGATCGCCGAGGCCATGGAGGTCGTGGGCAAGGACGGCGTCATCACCGTCGAGGATTCCCAGACGTTCGACATCACCATCGACACCGTCGAGGGCATGCAGTTCGACAAGGGCTACGTCTCCGCTTACTTCGTCACAGACAACGACCGCATGGAGGCCGTGATGAAGGATCCGTACATCCTCATCACCGACCAGAAGATCTCCAGCGTTCAGGACATCATGCCCGTTCTCGAGGCTGTCCAGCGCGCCGGCCGTGGCCTGCTCATCATCGCTGAGGACATCGACGGCGAGGCTCTGCCGACCCTGGTCCTCAACAAGATCCGTGGCGCTCTCAACGTCTGCGCCGTCAAGGCTCCGGGCTACGGAGATCGCCGCAAGCGCATCCTCGAGGACATCGCCGTCCTCACCGGTGGCCAGGCCGCTCTGGACGAGCTGGGCGTGAAGGTCGCTGACATCACCGCCGATATGCTCGGTACCGCTAAGTCCGTCACCATCTCCAAGGACAACACCGTCGTCGTCGGCGGCGCTGGCTCCAAGGAGGCCATCGACGCCCGCATCGCTCAGATCAAGGGTGAGATGGAGAACACCACCTCTGACTTCGACCGCGAGAAGCTCCAGGAGCGCCTGGCCAAGCTCTCCGGTGGCGTTGCCGTCATCAAGGTCGGCGCTGCTACCGAGTCCGAGCTCAAGGAGATCAAGCATCGCGTCGAGGACGCCCTGCAGGCTACCCGCGCTGCTGTCGAGGAGGGCATCGTCGCCGGCGGCGGCGTCGCCTTCATGGACGCTGCTCCTGCGCTCGACGCCGTTGAGCTCGACGACCCCGAGGAGAAGATCGGCGTCGACATCGTCAAGAAGGCTCTGACTGCTCCGGTCGCCACCATCGCCAAGAACGCTGGCTTTGAGGGCGCCGTCGTGGTCGACAAGGTTGCCGAGCTGCCCGCCGGCCAGGGTCTCAACTCTGCCAACGGCGAGTGGGGCGACATGATCGAGATGGGCGTCCTCGACCCCGTCAAGGTCAGCCGCGTCACCCTGCAGAACGCTGCTTCTGTCGCCAGCCTGATTCTCATCACCGAGGCTACCGTCTCCGATGTGCCCAAGAACACTCAGCTTGAGGACGCTATCGCTGCTGCTACCGCTGGTCAGCAGGGCGGCGGTATGTACTAAGGCCGACAAGGTCTAGAACTCCCACCGGGAATCCGGGGGCGTGACGGGGGCTTCTCTCCGGAACGTCCTCGGACATGCAAAGAGGCTCCGCATCGCGCTTCGCGCTGCGGAGCCTCTTTGCGTCC
>CAUAWV010000012.1 GCA_958433005.1 uncultured Collinsella sp.
ATGCTCTTTGATGGAGGCGCCGGGGCCGTGACGGGCTCCGGCGCCTTTGCCTTTACAATGGGGGCATGGAACAGATTATTTTGAACATACTCGAGGCTCTGCGTCGCGGTGAGACCGTGGACGACAAGGCGCTCGTCAAGTTGATACATGCCGAGGCGCGCCGCGAGGGTGCCGACAAACGCGATTTGGCCAAGCGCCGTCTGCTGCCGTTCTACCAGCGGGTGAAGCGTGAGGAGCCGGCTCGTTGGGCTGGGTGGAATGTCGATGCCGAGCTGGAACGTCGACTGCTGCAGGTGCTGCGTATGAAGCCGCGCCGAACGGCCTCGGGCGTGGCGACCATTACCGTCATTACCAAGCCGTGGCCCTGTTCGGGCGATTGCCTGTTTTGCCCCAACGACCTGCGCATGCCCAAGAGCTATCTGCACGCCGAGCCGGCATGCGCCCGTGCGGAGCAAAACTGCTTCGACCCGTATTTGCAGGTGAGCGCTCGTTTGACCGCGCTTTCGCAGATGGGGCATGCGACCGATAAGATCGAGCTCATTGTGCTCGGTGGTACCTGGAGCGACTATCCGCAGGGGTATCAGGCATGGTTTATGTCGGAGCTCTTCCGTGCGCTCAATGAAGACGCCGTGGCGGGCGTGGCGGCTAACCCCATGCTGGCACGTCCGGGCATCAGCCGTGCCGAGGCGGGGCGCCTGCTCGATGACGCTCCCGCCGATGCCCTGCCGCCGGTGGTGGCGGAGCGTCGCGAGCGCTATAGGGCTGCCGGTATTGCGACCGATGAGGCCGAGCTTGCCGCCGGCGTTGCCGGCGTGCAAGGGCGTGTGGATGCTGCCGAGGGTGGCTATAACCGCGCGGTGCGTCGTCTGTACGGCCCCGGCACGCCTTGGGGCGCAGTCGCCGAGTGGCAGACGGCAACGATGGAGGAGCTTGAGCAACAGCAGCGCATCAACGAGACGGCGAAGCATCGCGTGGTGGGACTCGTTATCGAGACGCGCCCCGATGCCGTAACGCCGCAGGCGCTTACGCTTATCCGCCGCCTGGGCTGCACCAAGATTCAGATGGGTATCCAGAGCCTCGACCAGCACCTGCTCGATATCAACGAGCGCCGTATTACGGTGGCACAGATCGAGCGAGCGTTTTCGCTTGCGCGCCTGTTTGGCTTTAAGATTCACGCGCACTTTATGCTCAACTTGCTGGGCGCCACGCCCGAGGGTGACAAGCGCGACTACGAGCGCTTTATGACCGAGGGCGCCTTTATGCCCGACGAGGTCAAGGTCTACCCGTGTGCGCTCATCGAGGGTTCGCGCCTGGTGGGCTGTTACGAGCGTGGCGAGTGGCGCCCCTATACCGAGGAAGAGCTGCTCGACGTACTGGCCGATGACATCGTGGTGACGCCGGCGTTCTGCCGCATCAGCCGCATGATTCGCGACTTTAGCTCCGACGACATTATGGTGGGCAACAAGAAGCCCAACCTGCGTCAGCTCGTTGAGAACCGCCTGGCTGCTCGGGGTGACGGTGCGACGGTGCGTGAGATTCGCTATCGCGAGATCAGCACGGCGGGTGCCGACCTGAACGAGTTGGCCCTTGACGAAGAAGTGACGTACGAGACGCCGGTGACGCACGAGCGCTTTTTGCAGTGGGTGACGCCGCAGGGCAAGATTGCGGGCTTTTTGCGGCTGTCGCTGCCCGATCGCGCATTTGTTGCCGCGCATGCGGACGAGTTGCCGACGACGCCGGACGAGGCGATGATTCGCGAGGTACACGTGTATGGCATGGCGGCGCGCGTGGGGGATCAAGGCCAGGCAGCCCAGCACCATGGATTGGGGCGTTTGCTCGTAGAGCGTGCGTGCGAGATTGCCCGGGATGCGGGTTATGCACGCATCAACGTGATCAGTGCGATCGGCACGCGTGAGTACTATCGCCATTTGGGTTTTTACGACCATGGACTCTATCTGCAAAAGGAGCTCTAGATGAACAAGCCGAGTGTTTCTGCCGGCGTCGTTGCCGGCGTTGCTCTGGGAGCCGCGGCGCTTGGTGCGGCCGCCGTCGCTGTTCGCGCCGCCTGCCTGCAGGTCGCGAGGACCCGCAATGGGTTGGCGCGTGTGAAGCGCGTGCACGATGAGAGCGGTGAGGAAGTCCGCGTGTTGGTGCAAGGCAGCGTCTACCAAAGCGCGACCTACGTTGGCGAGCGTTGGGCAGAGCCCGTCTTTGCGTACTATCGTGCGTTTGACGATGTGTTTGAGGCCGAGGATGCCATGCGCGATGCTTATGGTCATGGCATCGACCGCATGCTTATGCTGGGCGGCGGAGGGTTTGCCTATCCCAAGTTCGCGCTGATGTCGCACGAGAGTTTGCGCATGGACGTCATTGAGTACGACGCCGAGATTACACGTCTGGCGCGTCGTTGGTTCTACCTAGACGAGCTGGAGCACGCGGTGGGCGATCGCCTGCGGGTGATTACCGCTGAGGCTCGCTCGTATCTGGGCGTGACGAGTGTGGGGCATCGTCGCTACGATGCGGTCGTGAGCGATTGCTTTGGCGGTGCCGAGCCCGTGCGCGAGCTGGCGACGATTGAGGCGCTGCGTTTGGTGCGGGGCAGCCTGAACCCCGTCGGTATCTATGCGGCCAATATCGTGAGTGCGAACGAGGGGAGCGATGTGACGTTCCTGCGCGGTTGCGTTGCCACGGCGCTCGAGGTGTTTGCGCATGCCTGGGTGGTTCCCTGCGGCGACGCGGAATTTGGCGGCGAGGAGAACTACCTGCTCATCGCCAGCGACGGCGACTATGTCTTCGCCGAAGCCGTGCCTTTTAACGCCGACTTCCTCGGCACCGTCCTTCACGACAAGTAAGTCTCCCCGTACCAAAAAGACTGGTTTTATGTGTGGTCGCACCAGCCGAGAACGCGCTGCTTCATGCCTTCGATGTCGAGCACGCCTTCGGCAAAGCCCTTACGCACGAGCTCTTCGGGAACGAACTCATCGTAACGATCAAAGTAAGGCACTTCGCCGGGATAGACGAGCTCGATGGGATCGAAGTCCTTCTCGGCCTCGGCGGCGAGCACCTCAAAGAACGTCTCCTCGTCGGCCTTCATCTTAAACTGCATAAAGTACGGGCGTGACGGGTCAAGTCCGCGAAGGCCCAGTTCCGCGGCACACTTAATTTTGAGCATGCGCTCGAGCGCCAAAAAGGCGTAGCTGCCCAGCCAGGGGAAAAGTGCCCAGGTATCGCCGCCCAGGTTGATGAGCGGCTTAGTTCCCGCACCCGAAATATCGGCCGTATGACGAGCCTGCGCCAAGCGGGCTCTCGCGTTGCCCATAAGGTACGGATATGTCGCGTGCTCGTTGAGCGCCTTGCGCATGCGCTCGAGTACGTGTGTATTGATGTCACCGGGGCAGTCGCCAAAGTAGGCCGGCACCCGGCCCTTGACCTGCGTGGCAAAGACGGTATGACGCTTCCAGTCCACTTCCTCGACAATCCAGCAGTGTCCGGCGATGGCGATGCGCTCACCGGGCGGTGGCGGATTGACGATCGTGCCCAACTCGGCCGACTCGCTGCGAACGGTGAACTCCTCGTTTTCCTGGAATACGGCGTAGAACTTAAAGTTGTTAATGATGCGCTCGCCCGCGAGACCCACGATGAGCCCGCCACCCTCGGTGACTTGGATATGGTCGATGGTAATGAGGTGACGCAGCAACACGCGATAGTCATCGGCCGAGATGCGATGGAAATAGCTGAGTGTGAGCACGCGCTGGGCAAGCTCTGCCGGCGTGAGTTCGCCGGTGCTGGCAAGCGTCGACATAGTCTGGTGATAGAGCAGACTGTAGGGGAGTCGATCGAGCTCGGGCGGCTCGACCCACTTTTCCTCGCGATAGAGTTGTACGAGTGCGATGCCCTGGAGGAGCTTCCAGGGAATGGTCTCGGGCATCATCGTGCGCGGCTCGGGTTCTTCCTCGCGCATGACGAACCACATCTCGGGCGGAAGATCGCGGCGTCCCGTGCGGCCCATACGCTGCAAAAAGGAGCTGACGGTAAACGGCGCATCGATCTGGAACGCGCGCTCCAGACGGCCGATATCGATGCCGAGTTCCAGCGTAGAGGTGGTGACGGTTGTCTGTGCCTGCTCCTCATCGCGCATGAGTTCCTCGGCCGTCTCGCGCAGCGATGCCGAAAGATTGCCATGGTGGATGAGGAAACGGTCGGGCTCGTGCCGGCTCTCGCAGTAGCTGCGCAGCATGGAGCACACGGCCTCTGCCTCCTCGCGCGAGTTGGCAAAGACCAGGCATTTGCGGCCGCGCGTATGCTCAAAGATATAACCCATGCCGGGGTCGGCGTTGTCGGGCGCCGTGTCGGTGGGGTTGAGAAGCGCCTGCTCGGTCGCACGTGGGATGTCGACTTCGCCCTCGGGGGCCGAGGAAGTGCGACGGTCTTTGGGAGCGGCCTTGCCCCGCGCCTGCTCACGACGTTGACGGTGTTCTTCCTGTGTAAGCTGTCCGCTGTGGCACATGTCTTGTCCGGATGCGGGCAGCGCCGCGGGCGCCGCCGTCTCAATACGCTCGCAAGCAAGCACCTCGGCTTCTTGTGGACCTGTGCCTACGAATCCTCGCTGCTGAGCCTGGGGGCCCGAGTTGTAGAAGTGCTCCATGGAGATGCGCCACACGCGGCGCGGTTCCTCAAAGCGGGGGATGATGTAACCGCGTCCCGTTCCCTGTGAGAGAAAGGCGCCCGTGCGCTCGGGGTCGCCGATGGTGGCAGAAAGGCCAATGCGGCGAGGCTGCACGCCGGCCATGCGCGAGAGTCGCTCGATAAGACAGAGCGTCTGACCGCCGCGGTCGCCGCGCATGAGCGAATGAACCTCGTCGATAACCACATAGCGCAGGTCGCAAAACATGCGCGGGATTGCCATGTGCTTATGGATCAGGAGCGCCTCGAGCGATTCGGGCGTAATCTGTAGGATACCGCTCGGCTTTTTGATGAGTTTGGCCTTGTGTGATTGTGAGACATCGCCATGCCAGTGCCAGACGGGGATATCGGCTTCTTCGCACAGGTCGTTGAGGCGGACGAATTGGTCGTTGATGAGCGCCTTGAGGGGGCCAATGTAGAGGGCGCCCACGCTTGCGGGCGGGTTCTCCCAAAACTCGGTCAGGATGGGAAAGAAGGCTGCCTCGGTTTTGCCGGAAGCCGTTGACGCCGTCAGGAGCACATTGTCCTGTGTGTTGAAGATGGCATCTGCCGCCGCAACCTGGATAGAGCGCAAGCTCTCCCAATCGTGGGAGTAGATGAAGCCTTGGATAAACGGGGCGTAGCGGTCAAAGGCGTTCACGGGGCCTCCTTTCAACAACGAATTTCTCAACGCGGCTGGCAACGGCTTGCTGCATTACTGCTTCAACGTTTGCCCAGATAAAACCTGCCAAAATAAACCTGTCCCTTTTTGGTAGGTTAGATGGTGAACTCGGCGAAGTTGCGGTCGCCGCCTGCGGTGCCGGTGTCGCCTGTTGCGGCTGCCGGCGCCAGCGCGTCGCCGCCGACGCTTTGCAGCAGCTCGGCCACGTTGGCGTCGGGGTTTTGGCATAGGATGTCGAGCAACTCGATAAAGTCACGAATGACCTCGCGCGGCGTCAGGTGCGTGTCGGCTCCCACACGACCGAACTCAATCTTGAGGAAGTCAACCAAGTCGTTTTCGGTCAGCGTGGGCGTCCAGCCAAAGTAGCCGGCGTGAATTTGCATGAGTTTTTCGATCAGCACCAGCAACTCCTCGTAGGTGAGTGGTTGCAGGCGGATGATGGGCGCAAGCATGTCCTTAAGGTCCTCGCGCGCAAAGCGGCCCTGGGCGAGTCGGCTGCGTAGGGCCTCGTAGGAAAACACACCGCGGCGGCGGTCCTCGATGGAGGTCGGCGTGCCACCCATGATCATGCCCAGGTACTGCGCCTTGCCCTGAAGTGTGTCGTTGTACATGGTCAGGATCTTCTCGTAGTTGTACTGGCGCGTGATGGCGTTGGGAATCTTATACAGATTCACGAGCTCGTCGATGAGCACCAGCATGCCCTTGTAGCCGCTGCAAACCAAAAAACGCGCGATGAGTTTGACGTAGTCGTACCAGTCATCGTCGCTGATGATGGTTGAGGACCCCAGTTCGGCGCGAGCCTCGCTCTTGGTGCGGTATTCGCCGCGGATCCATTTGGTCACGCGGCTCATGGCCTCTTCGTCGCCCTCGGATACGGCCGTGCGATAGCGGCGAAGCATGCGGGTGAAGTCGAAGCCGTGGACCATCTCCTCGAGCGGGGTCAGTTGGGCATTGACGACCGACTCGTCGACGTTGGCACACGAGGCGACCCAGCGATCCAGAATAAGGTTGAGCGCACCGCCCTCGGGGCGCGTCTTGGTCGATATATTGCGGATGAGCTCGCGGTAGGTGGCAAGGCCCTGCCCCTGACCGCCCTGCAGGCGTCGCTCGGGCGACAAGTCGGCATCGGCGACGACGAATCCCTCGCCCATGGCGTGCGTGCGGATGGTCTGGAGCAAAAAGCTCTTACCGGCGCCGTAGCGACCGACTAAAAAGCGGAAGCTCGCGCCGCCATCGGCGATGAGACTTAAATCGGTGAGCAGGGCGCGGATCTCGACCTCGCGCCCTACGGTGATGTAAGGAAGGCCGATGCGCGGGACCACGCCGCCCTTGAGCGAGTTGAGAATGACGGCAGCGACGCGCTTGGGCACGCGGGGTGCTGCGGATGCGGTATCACTCATGGTCTAGGTATCCTCTCACGTCTGCTTCGTAGTCCTCGATAATCTGCGGCCCTGCCGCGCCGAATTCGATAACGGTGTCTCCCACCAGGTCAAAGAGCGCCTCGTTGATGGTATCGACAAGCATGTCCTCACTCTTGCCCGACTGCGCCACCGCCGATGCCGTCTGCGCTGCGTTTTGCTCGAGTAGTGCTCGAAGATAGGCGTCTGCGGCGGGATCGAGTGCGGACGCGGTGTCAGCGGACGTGGGTGCTGGTGCGAGGAGCGGGGCCACGACGCCAAACTGCTCGGTGGAGATGGTCGGCTCGCTAGCCTCGTCCTGCTGCATGGTCGTCGCGACTGGTTCGGCGATCGTGCCGGCCACGGGCTTGGCTTCCCGTCGTTCGGCAACTGTCACCTCGGCATCCGCAAGCGTGCCGTCCTCGCGTTCCTCGTCGATCAAAAGCGCTTCGCGCGTTTGTGCGGCAGCGCTCCGAATGTGCCCCAGCTGGCTCAAATCGATATCGATCTTGACGGGCTGGTGTGCGGCGTCCCACGAAAGCCATGCCACAATCTCGTCATCGATAATCTTGGCCAGATATTTGGGGACCTTTTCTTCCTTAAGGGGATGGGCGGGGTCCAGCGCCAGGCGCAGGCGTTGGTCGCAGGCGCGCATCATTTCACCGAGCTTGCTGCTCTTTTGCCTGCTACCGTGAATCCGCATGCATTCCCAAAAACCGTTTTGGCAACGGTAGATATGGATGGGGTCCAGACGGTATTCGCAGTCCTCGTGGCGCTCGGGCGCAAAGAATACGGCCGAGGCAAACATGGTGTAGGGCATGGCCGTCTCCTCCCCAAATAAACTTGCCACGATGCCGGTCTTTCGGTGCGTGTCATAGTAGCGCGCCATGCGGACATACACGGCGCACGCCACGTGGCGCAGATCACGGTGGTGGCTGCGGTCGAGCCGCGAGCTACTTAGGTTGTACGTGGAGAGGGCGTTGATGGCGGCCATGAGTCGCTCCTCGCGCACCTCATCGGGCGGAAGGGGGAGCGTGGGCTCGGAGGTTTTGCGACGCTTAGGGGTCTGGCCGGACGGTGCCGGTACAAGGTCTCGTGCCGCGCGCCGCAGTTCGATAAGGGCGTTATCGAACATGACGGTTTTAGAGTCGCGAAGCAGCTTGGGGTCGAGCCCGTGGAACACGGCGTAATCTTGCAGCCACACGCGCGCAAACCGGTCGATGCCGGGCTCGAAGGCGCGATAGACATCCCAAAAAGCCTTGATCTTGTTAAAACCATCGAGCGGGTCATCTACGCCAATGCCGCAAATCAACTCATAGAGATACAGAAAGGCAAACGAGGTCGATGTCTCCTCGATATTTCCGCGGCGCACTTGGGCACGCCAGGTAAAGTAGCCGCGCAGCTGCCGGTCGCTCATGGCGTTGTAGGTGGGAAAGTACGACTTAAAGGTGCCGTTGTAGGGACAGTCGTCCTCAAAGTTGGCCATCAGCAGGCCTTGGCGGTAGAAAAGCTCGGCTTCCGAAAGCCAACGCCCCGCGCCGCCCTTGGGGTCTTCTTGCCAACGCGATATCTCACGCATTTTGCGGTACTGGTCGGGAAGGAAGTTCTGCATCTGGCGGCCGGTCTTGAGAATCGGCTCGTCTGCGTAGATTTCGTTTGAGAAGCGGGCGGACTGATGGGTCCGGGCCTCGGCCATAATGCGCTCGATGAGCATCTTGATGTCCTGGTCGGCCACCGCTTCTCCTCTCCTAACGCAGCTTCGGTGACCTCATATCATAGCACAGCATCAAACAGGTGTTCGAGATACTGCTGCGTAGATAGATTTAGAACAGGAGGGCGAAGATGACGGCGATGACGACGGAGGGGAGCATATTGGCCGTGCGGAAGGTCTGAGGACGGATGAGGTTGACGCCGACGCAGAAGATGAGCATGGAGCCTACGAGCGAAAGGCTGTCGAGGGCTGCCGTGGTCATGATGGGGGAGAGTGCGCCGGCAAACAGCGTGATCGTCCCCTGGAACACGGCGACGGGCAGGGCGGAGAAGATGCAGCCGCGGCCAAGCGAGGCCGTCATGGTGCAGACGATGATGCAGTCCAGTGCGCCCTTGAGGGCAAGCGTTGACCAGTCGCCGAGCAGGCCGTCCTGGATCGATCCCACAATGGCCATGGCGCCGATGCACACGGTGAGTGAAGTCGAGACAAAAGCGTTGGTGAACTCGTTATCGCCCTCGCTGCCGGTTTTGCGCTTGAGCCATTCGCCAAGGTTCTCGATGGCGGCTTCCAAGTTGACGGCCTCGCCGATGAGCGAACCGAGCGCAAATGAGACGATGAGCATGGTGGTACCGGTGGTCGACAGCGCCTTTCCATCGATGATGAGCATCTTTTGCATGGTGCCGCCCAGGCCGATAAACAGGACGCACAGCCCCGATGCTTTCATGAGCGTGTCTTGGATGCGCGGTGTAATGAAGCGGCCGCCCGCTAATCCCAAAAGACCGCCCGCAACTAAAAGCGCAACGTTGATGATTGTTCCCAAGCCCGGCATGAGCCCTCCTGTATTGATGCCAACGTGGCAATCGTAGCAGAACGAAATGCGAGGCACATTGCGACTCATCTAATACGTTATATAAGTGGTATTAGGAATGATGCGCAGCATTTAAGCCTCAGGTGGTTGTCGGGACATAGGGGTAGTAGTCAAAGCGCAGTGTCATAAGCCGCTGCGGGGATTCAATAGCCGCGGCGATAATATTGGCATCGCGGGCACGATCAAACCCTTCGAGTTCGATCTGATACGAGACGTCTTGCATAATGTCCAGACGTCGCCAGGCTAGAAGTGTGTCGCCATCGAATTCCAAGGTCTTGCCTCCGTCTGGGGCAACGGCGTATAGACGCAGTTTAGCGGTGGTTGCAGGGTCGACAACCGTGACCTTTTTAATTTCGTTTCGAGTATTCTTGGCGCCCAACAAGGTGAGCAGCGTTGGGGCCACGACCTCGCCCGATGGCAAATAGACGACTTCGATGGATTCGGGAAATGCGATGATGGCCGACTTGCGGACGGGCTGATTGGCGGCGGCAACTTCGATGTTTGCAGCATCGATGACCTCTGTGTGGTCGAGGGCGGCAAGCACGCAGCAGTTACCTTCATCGATCTCCTGAGGATCAGCAAGCCCCAGACTGTCCGCGAGCTCGGGATCGTTTGGACCGGTAGCGGGCTCATTCGGTGCTTCGAAAGAAGCTGGGACGCTGTTTGTCGGCGACGGCGTGTCGCCCGCACCTGCTTCTTTGTCCGTGCTCTCTTCTTGTATGGTTGCGTTGATGGGTTCGTCGTTTGAGGGGAGCGTCTTGGCGTCAAGCGCGGAGGGGACAATCCCGACGGCTCCGGATCCGTTCCACTCCATCTCGAGAAGCGCCGGGTCGGCAAGAATGCGTTGCCTGCCTAGCGTCTGGGTATCGATCGCAATAGGGCCTGCCTCCGTCCCGCGCGTAAGGCTGAGCGATCCGGCCGGCTTCTCGAAATGAATGTCTGTGTCTTCGGTACTGGCGGCGTAGAACAGCAGGGATGCTTCTCCCGCCGCGATGGCATCGGTGCCCGCCTTGGTCAGCCGCAGCGATGCCGTGAATGAGAGGGTGGGCTGCACATCGTCTGCATTCGCGGCGGCGCAGCCCAGACATATACCGCCTCCTTTCTCGAAAAACGCACCGTCGAAGGCGACCTTCGCTCCGTTCGCCGAGTCATCGACCGAAGCGATATCGATGCGCAACCCCAAATCGCACGGATCGCCATCTGCATCGAGCACAATCGAGCGCCACGTGCAGACGGCGCACCCCGCCTGGGAGCCGTTTGCCTTGTTCGAACGATTGATATCCACGACTATCGAGCCGTCCGTATTACGACGAAGGCATCCCGAGGTTGAGATTGCGGCCTGTGCGAACGAAAAACGCTTGCACGCAATGGCGCTCGACGGATTTGGTGCGGAGCTTAGGGCTGCTGGTAAGGAGTCTGCCATGACGGGAGTCGCCCAAGCGGCGACAGGCGTTCCGGTTGCGAGCGCGCCGCAGAGTGCGACGACGGGCAAAAGGTTCTTCGATGCCATGGGGTCTCCTTAGCTAATTTAGTGCGGCCTGTCCGTGTTTCGTTTCTGGCTGCGTTTGATGTGCAGACCGAGGCCGGCGGTTCCCGCACCTGCTGCCGTGGCGCCTGCTGCCAAGAGCCATCGTCTGTCGTCTGTCTGTGCCAACGGTTCCTTGCAGTTGCCGCGGTCGAGCTCCGAGAGGTCGACCGTCACTTGCGTGGCGGCCTGCGCCTGTTCTTGCTGGGCAAAGGCCATGGCTGGCCCAAACGCTAGGATACTGACGGCGGCCAGGGCGACGGCCTTATGCCGTGTGCGCACCGGGCTCGACCGTCCAGGTGATCGTTGCAACCTGATCGCCTTCGCCGGTTACGCGGAAGATGTCGCGCGTGACGCGGGCGACGTTTCCGCTTGTCTTGAGCTTAATTTTGTCCGTGCCGCCGGCAATGCCCTGGTAGCCCATGTCGAAGGCTGCATTCTTGGAAAGATCGAGGCCCGTCTCCTGCATTGCGGCGCTGGCGTTCTGGAGTGCGCCGTCGGGGCCGACCTTAAAGTCGATGGAATTCTGCGCGGTTCCGGCCTTGGCGTCGGCGGCAATGGTCCAGGTGTTCATGGCGTCGATCTTCATGTTGGTGACATGGATGCCGTAGGCCGAATGATTGTCGATGGTGGTCGCGTCTTCTGAGGGGCCCTGAAGCGTGCCGTCGGCCTTGGCGACGAAGGGAATAACCGTCGGAACTTTGAACTCTACGTTGTCGATCTCGGTCCTGACCATTACTTTCGTGGTTCCAACGCGCCCGGCTGCCAGAGCTGGCGTCGGGGCGGCGCCCATTGCGAGCGCGAGCGCGAGCCCTGCGCCCACGACGAGCGCTCTGGCTCCGTTCATGTTCCTGGTGATGTCCATGGTCGTTCCTTTCTATTCGCCGCGGGCCGTCCCCGCGATGATTGGACGAATGCTGGTGAATTGCGTGCGGTGCCGCGTCGGCCGAAAAAGCTAGTTCTCGGCTTGCTCAACCCGTACCCTGACACGTGTCGGATTGCCGTGGCTGTCGAGGGTCTTGGCATCGAGTGCCTGGATCTCGATGTATGCCTCGCCTTCTTTGATGTCGCCGGCGGGGCACGTCTCGATTGTCTTGCCGGTCTCGACCACACCGGATTCGTACATGGTCTCGTCGTTTTGGATGACGCGGAATCGCTGGGGAAATTTATTGTCTTGGACGTTTTGCACGTTGACGCGCAGCTTGCCGTCCTCCTGTAGCTGAGCGACCGGCGCGACCGAAATCGTCATCATGTTGTCGCGGACGATGGCATCGAGCTCATCTTGGATTTCTTGTCGCGATTTGCCCTCTGCCGTCGTGACTGAGGCGCCCGCTTCGGGCACGGGCTGCGACTGCCAGGCGTATAGCCCTACGGCGATGAGGGCGCAGACGATAGCCAGGCAGACAACGACGAGTTTCTTGCGACGCCCCAGTCCTGCGAGGCGGGGCGGCTTCTTCGCACTCATGCGGCGTCCTTGGTGGTGTAGACACGTGCGAACGTGGACGGGTCCGCTCCAAAGAGCATGTGAAGCATCAGGCGGCGCGAGTAGATGAGCTCGTCAAAGTCGTGAGGGAGCTCGATGTCGTGGATACGCGCGATGTGGTGGGCGAGCGCCGAGAACGACTCGGGGTCGCAGATAACATCGGTGGTGACGTGGTAGACCGCCGTATCGGGGAACGCCTCTTCGTCGAAAGGCAGGAGATAGGGATCGTCGTCGACCTCGATGGCGACGCCGTACTGGGGCCAGTAATATGCCATGGGAACCTCCCTGCTTCTGGGGCCAAAACTTCTATCGGTTTTGGTTGTCGACGCCGACCGTATCAGCCGCTACTTGACCAATTTCTGACCAAATGCTTGACGGATTGACATCTCCGCAGGTAAAAGGTGGAAAAAATAACTTCAACTTTTTTCGAGCGACAATCGAGCGGTCGGCGACGGCGGGGCGATATGTGTCAAAAGCATCGTCTGCCGAGGAAGCCTTGCCGTTCGCCGAATTGCACAAACGTAAAAATCGCCAATTATGGAGACGGTCTCGAACACGTCGACGAAACGATGCGGTAACATCTCCCTGCAAACACTGTAGTTAGCTAAAGGGGGAGTTCGCGTGTCTGCAACCATTAAACCCTTCACCGATGAGTTCGAAGAGTATGGCCGCGATGAATCTCGTGCATCGGGCGAAGCATCGAGCATCTCGTTTCCGACAACGGAAGACGAGGTCCGTGCCATTTTGGAAACGCTCCATGCCGAGCGTGTCCCGGTAACGGTTCAGGGCGCCCGAACCGGCCTTGCCGCCGGTGCCGTGCCCCACGGTGGGCATATCCTCAATACTTCCCGTATGAATCGCTACTTGGGCCTTCGCCGCGATGAACAAGGCCAATTTCTGCTGCGCGTGGAGCCGGGCGTTGTGCTCTCGGAGCTGCGTAAGCAGCTGAGCAAGAAGGTACTGCCGACCGCTGGTTGGGACCAGGCATCGCTTGAGGCCTACGAGGAGTTCCAAGAGTCCCCCGAGCAGTTCTTTCCCACCGATCCCACCGAGGCATCTGCCTGTCTGGGTGGCATGGCGGCATGCAACGCCTCCGGCGCCCGCAGCTACGCTTACGGCCCCATGCGCCCGCATATCACGGGACTCCACGTCGCGCTGGCTGATGGCGATTTGCTTGAGCTTCAGCGCGGCGAGGCTTTTGCCCAGGGCCGCCACCTGTCGCTCGTGACGGCAGAGGGCCGTACGCTCGAGCTCGATCTTCCCGGCTATACCATGCCCGAGACAAAAAATGCCTCAGGCTATTTCGTTGCGGACGATATGGACGCCATCGACCTCTTTATCGGCGCGTGCGGCACGCTCGGCGTTATCACCGAGCTCGAGATTGCCCTGCAGGCGGCGCCTGCGGTCGTTTGGGGTGTGAGTTGCTTTTTCGATAGCGAGGACAAGGCGGTGTCCTTTACCGATTCCGTGCGCCCTGTCCTGTCCCATGCGGCTGCCATCGAGTACTTCGATGTTGGCGCCCTGGATATTTTACGTCGCCAGCGCGAGCAGTCGACGGCGTTTGCCTCGCTGCCGGCGCTCGACAAAGAGGCCAAGGTATGTGTCTACGTGGAGCTCGATTGCGATGACGAGGCGCAGGCGACCGAGGAGCTGTACCACTTGGGATGGGTGCTGGAGCTTGCGGGCGGCCGCGACGATGCGACATGGGTCGCCCGCAACGAAGTCGATCGCGAGTGCCAGCGGTTCTTCCGCCACGCGGTGCCCGAGAGCGTCAACATGCTCATTGACGAGCGTCGCCGCACCGACCCCACCATTACCAAGCTGGGATCGGATATGTCGGTGCCCAATGCACACCTTGCCGATGTCGTGGCCCTCTATCGCCGCACGCTGGCCGAAAGCGGGCTTGAGTCTGCTGCCTGGGGACACATCGGGAACAACCATCTGCATGTGAACATCCTGCCGCGCGATGCGCAAGACTACCGTCGTGGTGGAGAGCTCTTTGCCCAGTGGGCTTCCGAGGTCACGGCCATGGGCGGTGCCGTTTCTGCCGAACACGGCGTCGGCAAGATCAAGGCGGGCTTCTTGGAGACGATGTACGGCCACGAGGCCATGGTCGAGTCGGCGCGTCTCAAACTCCAGCTTGATCCTGCCGGCCAGCTGGGTCGCGGCAACCTGTTTACGGAGAAGCTCTTGGATGAACTCGTCCAGAAAGGGGGCGCGTGAAGATGAGTGATTTCCATATGGTGGTGTGCGTCAAGGCGGTGCCCGGAAGCACCGAGGTCAAGATGGACCCCAAGACCAATACTATCGTGCGTGATGGCAAGCAGGCGGTCGTTAATCCCTTCGATGCAAGTGCCCTCGAATGTGCGCTAGCGCTGAAGGACGACTTTATCGGCTTTGGCATGGACGTGCGTGTGACGGTGGTGTCGATGGGCATCCCCGCGACCGAATCGCTGCTGCGCGACTGCATCGCCCGCGGTGCCGACGACGCGCTGCTGCTGACCGATCGCGCCTTTGCGGGCGCCGATACCCTAGCCACCACCTATGCCCTCAAATGCGGCATCGAGGCACTCGATGAGGACTTTGACCTGCTCATCTGCGGCAAGATGGCAGTGGACGGCGATACGGCCCAGATCGGCCCCGAGCTGGCCGGCGCCTTTGGGGTCCCCTGCGTGACCGACGTGAGCTGTGTGCAGAGCGCGGGATTTACGACGTGTGGCTCGCTGGCGCTCGTTCACGGCTGCGATGCCGGCGAGGAGACGGTGTACCTGGAGATGCCGTGTGCGATGACGACCGCCAAGGAGATTGGCCAGCTGCGCATGCCGAGTATTGCCGGTATTCGCGCGGCCGAGGATGCAGACGTGCGTGTGGCCAGCGCTGCCGACGTAAACGCCGATCCCTCGCGTTGCGGCCTTGCCGGATCACCGACGCAGGTCGTGCGCTCGTTTGTGCCCGACCGTGACCAAACGTGCGAGGCCGTTGAGGGAACGGCGTCCGAGCAGGCGGTAAAACTTGCCAAGATTATTGAGGGGATGGCATAGATGAGCGGGCTGATTATCGATAGCGAAGCCTGTATCGGCTGCGGTCGCTGCGTTCGCGCCTGCGCCTCGGGCGGCATTGTGGTGGAGGGTGAGCGCCCCAATCGCTGTGCCCGCGTAACCGACGGCTGTATCCTGTGCGGTGGGTGCGTCGACGCCTGCCCCGTCAACGCCATCTCGATTGAGCGCGACGAGGCCGCCGGCGCGGCAGACCTTGACGCATATCGAGACATCTGGATCTTCGTGCAGACTGACGAGCACGATGCCGTTGCATCCGTGGCCTTCGAGCTCATGGGCAAGGGGCGCGAGCTTGCCGATGCCCGCGGCTGCCGTCTGGTGGCACTGGTCGGCATGAGCCCCGAGGGCTCACTCGGGGACCTGGAGCATCTGATTTGCGCCGGTGCGGACGAAGTTCTGGTCTGTCGTGACGAGCGCCTGCGTCAGAACGACGCGGAGGTCTACGCTCGCTTGATCTGCGATTTGGTAGCCGAGCGCAAGCCCGAGGCCATTCTGTACGGCGCGACCGCCTTTGGTCGCGAGCTGGCGCCCGGTGTGGCCGTGCGCTTGCAGACGGGTCTTACGGCCGATTGCACGGTGCTTTCTATGGATACGGAGACGGGTCTGCTGCAGCAGACGCGCCCGGCGTTTGGCGGCAACCTGATGGCCACCATTATCTGCCCCAACCACCGTCCTCAGATGGCAACGGTGCGCCCCGGCATCTTTAAGGCGCCCGAGTTTGACTATAGCCGCTCCGGCACGATTACCCAGGTAGTGCTTGCGGATGACGTTAAGGCCCGCGTCGAGATCTCGATTCCCGCCGAGGAGTGGGGACAGCAGGCCTCAATTGCCGATGCCGAGCGTCTGGTCGTGGTGGGCCGCGGCATCGGCTCCAAGAAGAATCTGCCCCTGATGCGAAAGCTCGCCGATGCCCTGGGTGCCGAGTTTGGTTGCACGCGTCCCATTGTGGAGGCAGGCTGGTTGGAGTATCGCCACCAAATTGGCCAGACGGGTGTATCGGTCTCGCCCAAGCTCCTCGTGAGCATCGGTGTCTCGGGCGCTATCCAGCATCTCGCCGGCATCGGTGGAGCGGAGTGCATTGTCGCCATCAATGAGGACCCGGATGCCCCCATCTTTGGTGCCGCCCAGTACAAGGTCGTCGGCGATGCCGTTGAGATCGTTGAGGAGCTGCTGGCTCAGCTTGAGCGCTAAGCGCGCGTCAGCCAGTCGCGCATCTCGTCCTTTAGGCGGCTCCAGGTTGCCTGCGTGGCGGGGTCGGTAAAGGGCCGCGTAATGCCAAAGGGCGCGTCGAGCAGGCGGTGGATATCGCCCTGTTTGCGCGCCAGCGCGCGGCTCGCTGGATAGACGAGCTCAAACATAAAGCAGATGAGTCCCACCAGGTAGTCTGCGGGCTCATCGCGCTCATCGCGTGCGACGCAGCGGTGCTCGTCAAAGGCGGTAAGCGCCGGTGTCGAGAAGTGGCTGGCGAGAAACGTGTCCTCATCCACCTTGAGGATGGTGTCGACGGTGCTGTCGGCGATGGTGCGCATAATGTCGATCTTGTCGCCATCGCGCACGATCTCGCAGAAGCTCCGTGTACGGGTGTCGAGTTCCGTGGGCAGGCGAAAATCACTGTGGTGGGCGATGCTCGCGCGGATCAGTTCGTCCTCTGCCGGGTCATCGATAAAGTCGCGGATGCTCGTTACGGCGGGTGCATCGGCGGGATTCTCGCCAAAGAGGACCTCGATGCCCAGCGCTGCATGGCTCATGCTCTCGGCGTCCTTAAAGGTGTCCCAGTGCCGCAACTGCTCAAAGCGGCCCATATCGTGTAGCAGGCCGCAAAGCCATGCCAGGTCAATATCTTCTGACGACCAGCCCTGCTCGCGCGCTACGGCATCGCATGCCTCGGCCACGTGGTACGTATGCTCGATTTTGAGCGCGATGCGTGGGTTGGTGGCGTCGTAGGCATCGGTGTAGCTTTTGAAGGCCGCGCGCGCCCGGTCTCGATCGATAGCTGTCATAATGACTTCCTAAAAAGTTGTGTCTTTCGATCCGGTGGCAATTGTAGGTGAACTTTATTGCCACCGGTTGATATTTCTGCTGCGTTGCAAGGCGCGCTGCAGACGACTTACCAGAATGGGAGTGGCATGGTCCTTAGGATCTTTAAAATCGTCTGGCCAGTGATGCTTACCTATATTGCAATAGGCGCGCCGTGCGGAATGATCATGGGGCAGACGGGAATGGAGCCCTGGATGGTCTTTGCTCTGAGCAGCACGTTTGTGACGGGCAGCGGCCAGTTTATGATCTGCAATCTTTGGCTGGCGGGCGTGCCTGCAGCATCGATCGTCGCGAGCGTTGCTGCCATCTCCTCGCGCTTTGCGCTTTACTCGGCATCGATCGCGCCGCATCTGACGGGTGCCTCGAAGCGTCAGACGCTGGCTGTTGCCGCGACACTTACCGAGGAGGCATATGGCATCTCGCTTGCCAAGTTGGTTGAAGGGGAGGATTGGGGCCCGCGCGAGTCCTTCGTGCTCAACGTGATTCTCATCGCAACATGGGGCGTTTCGTGTACGATGGGCGCCATCGTCGGCGCCGTTGTCGATGTTCCCACCGCCATTGCAGCCTTTGTCTGCACCTCGCTCTTTATCTGCCTGCTCTTTTCGCAGCGGCTGTCGCGCGGCAACGTTGTCGCGGCGGTTTCGGGCGCGGTGTCCGTCGCCGTATGCAAGTTCTTGGGCCTCACGAATATTGCCGTGCCGGCAAGCGTCGTGGCCGGCATTGCCATTGCGTTGGCGTGCGATGCTGTATTTGACGGAAGAGGTGCCCGCGATGCCCGTTAACGAGTTCTTGGTTCTGTGGCTGTCGTCGTGGGCTGCTATCGCGTTCTTTCGCATCGCGCCGGCGTTTGCCTTGCGCGGGAGAACGCTGTCGCCCCGCATTACCGAGGCCCTGGGTTATATCCCGCCCGCTGCCTTTGCCGCGCTGGTCGCCAACGACTTGGTGAGCCCCGGCGCGTTCGACGCGGGACCCTGGCCTGCCTTGGTTCCCTGGATTGCGGCTGCCGGCGTCGTGGCCGTGGCGGTCAAGACAAAATCGATGCTGTGGTGCTGTGTTTCGGGCATCGTGTTCTATATCGTTTTGAGCCTCATATAAGAGCGGGGCACGTTTAGCGCCCCTGTCCAACGAATCGAATTTCTCACCGAGCTGGTCTATTTCTTCTGGTACCATGGTCAAACTTTACTGTAGCAAAGCGTGACGTGGGCTTTTGTACCCCGTCAGCGGAAATGGGGGTTTCATGGCACAGGAAGCGACCGCCAACGAGCAAAAGAAATTCAAGGTCCCGCGCATCCCGGGCGACATCATGATCTATCCGATGATCGTCGGTCTTTTGCTCAACACCTTCTGCCCGCAGGTTTTTGAGATCGGCGGCTTCTTTACGGCTGCCTGCCGCGGTGGCTCCAATGCCATCGTCGCCGCGATCCTGCTGTTTGTGGGCGCCGGCATCAGCTTTAAGTCCACGCCGGGTGCCATCAAGACCGGTATCGTCGTGCTGATCCCCAAGCTGGTCGTCGCAGCGGCTCTCGGCCTGGGCGTGGCATATTTCTTTAACGACAACTTCCTGGGTCTGAGCTCCGTGTCTATCATCGGCGGCATCACGTTTTGCAACATGGCGCTCTATACGGGCATCATGGGCGAGTTCGGTGATGAGTCTGAGCAGGGCGCCGTCGGTATCCTGTTCTTTACGGCTGGCCCCGCCGTCACGATGATCATCCTCGGTGTTTCCGGCCTCGCCAACATTCCCATTGGCACCATTATCGGCTCCATCTTGCCACTCGTTATTGGCATGGTTCTGGGCAACCTGTTCCCGTTTATCAAGAACCTGCTGGTTCCCGGTGCCAATCCCGCGATTGCCGTCATCGGATTTCAGCTCGGTGCGTCCATGAGCCTGTCGAGCTTTATCACCGGCGGTATTTCCGGCATCTTGCTGGGCCTTGTCACGCTGTTTGTCGTCGGTCCCATCACCTTTGCGTTCGAGCGTCTGTGCGGCGGCAATGGCAAGGCCGCTGTGGCTTGCTCCACCATTGCCGGCACGGCTATGACCACACCGGTTGCCCTCGCCGAGGTCGCACCGCGCTACGCCGAGCTTGCGCCCATCGCGTACGCTCAGATCGCCACCGCCGTTATCATCACGGCGATCATGGCTCCGATTCTGACTGGCTGGGTCGACAAGAAGTTCTGCCAAGGCAAGGAGGATCTGTCGCCTGTCGGTGTCGAGGCCATAGAGGAGGCCGTCGCGACTGACATCGATGGCGAGTAGCAATCGATACCCATCAATGATGCCGGCGTGTGCAATTCGCGCCGTATGGGCGCCCGAACAGAAACTGTTTTGCAGTGATGTTCGGGCGCTCTGCTATTATCCCCTTTACCCCTGTGGAGTAAAGGGGTGTTTATTGCCCTGATTCGAATTGGGCGATTCTGACCACTTGGGTATTGAAGGGATGGCGCTAGTGGTTAAGGCACTCAAGATTGAGATATTCGTGCTATGCATGATTGTTCTTATCGGGCTTGCCGTGCGAAGTCGTCGCTCCTTGTTCTCGAGCACCCAGCAGCTATTGTTTAGCATGCTTGGCTACACCTCTGCCGCGTACATATTATTCGATATGATCTGGACGCTTTCGGACGGTGTGGACGGCACGTTGGGCATTGCTGCCAACTGGATTTCCAACGCGGTTTCGTTTTCGCTCTTTGCTATCGCGTGTCTCATTTGGTTTATCTATTCCGAGACGGTGCAGGGTTCTCGCCTTTTGACCCCGCGCTATAGGGTGGTGCTTGTAGCGTTGCCTACGGCTCTGGTGGTCGTGCTGGCGTTTACCAGTTACTGGACGCACGCCCTGTTCTATATCGATTCGCAGGGCGTGTATCGTCGCGGCTTTGCCTATATGATCCAGCCCATCGTCAGCTACTGTTACGTTATACATACGTCCCTGCATGCATTTGTGCAATCTCGCAGGGTCGAGAGCCTGCAGACGAAGGCCATCTATCGAACCTTGGCATTTTTCGCCATTCCGGCCCTGGTGGGCGGTACCTTTCAGGTCGTATACTCGGTGCCCGGCCTTTGTGTCGGCATAATGATTAGCATGTTGCTGCTCTACATCATCTACCAGGAGCAGCTCATCTCGACCGACCCGTTGACTGGACTTAACAATCGCAACCGTTTTGAGACCTATATGCTGTCGCTCTTCTCAAATGTGGATCAGGCCGAAGATGTATATCTGCTTATGATGGACGCCGACGGCTTTAAGCAGATTAACGATCGCTATGGGCATGTGGAGGGCGACCATGCTCTTCAGGTCATATCCGCTGCGCTCAAAGAAGTCTGCTCGGCGTCTGGCGGCTTTATCGCACGTTATGGTGGCGATGAGTTCGTGGTGCTCCAAAAGGCAGTGGCGGAACAGGATATCATGCATCTGTGCGCGACAATCAACGATGAGCTCGCGCGCGCCGAGGTTCCGTATCTGTTGCGGATGTCCATCGGCTACGCACGGGTCGGTGATGGCGTCGATACCTGGCAAGACTTGTTTCGTGCTGCCGACGCGGAGCTCTACCGCGTAAAGCGCGAGAAGAAGAAAGCCGGCGCCCAGATACGCTTGAAAAAGGGCGCACGCTGGCGGGCGTGGCGGCCCTCGGCTCTCCGATGTACTCCATTAAGCTAAAGCATGTGAACCCCCTCTGCTAAATAGGGGTAGTTCGTTAGACCTTTTTGGGCCTGTTGACGATGATGATGCCGCCGCAGACCAACAGCAGGGCAACAAGTACGGTAACAGGGCTCGTGCCAGCGCCCTCGCCGAGCAGCAGAGCGCTCAACAGTACGCCAAAGACTGGATTCATAAAGCCAAAGACCGACACACGGCTGACGGGGTTGACGGCAAGCAGACGCGACCATAGCGAGTACGCGACGGCGGAAATGAGTGCCATATAGATAATGAGTGCGATGGCGGGGATGATCGCGGTGGGGGAGAGCGCGCCGCCCATCAAAAACCCGATGGTGGTAAGGACCAAACCTCCGACTAAAAACTGCCAGCCGGCGAGCAAGACGCCGTCATGCTTGCGCGAGAAGATGCAGATCAGGCAGGTCGAAAGAGCACCCGCGACAGTGGAGGCTAGGATAAAGCCCTCGCCATCGAGCCTGAAGCCAAAGGTGCCATCTGCGCCCGAGAGGTTGACGAGCGCGACGCCGGCAAAGCCCAGCGCACAGCCAAGCACCTTGACCGTATTGAGCTTCTCGGTGTGAAATGCCAGGGCGGCAAAGAGGATTGCGAGGAAGTTGGCGCTGGCCTCGATGATGGAGCTCGACATGGCGCTGGCGTGCGAGAGGCCCAGATAGAAAAAGAAGTACTGCCCGATAGTCTGGAAGAGCGACAAGACAAAGATGGGCTTGATGTCGCGAGCCTGCGGAATGAGGGGGCGGCGCTGGGCCGCACTCATCCCAACGATAACCAGGGCGCCGGCAAGCGTGAAGCGCAAGCCCGCAAAGAGCAGCTGCGAGGCGCTATCGTGCGCCGGGATACCAAAGAGTGCGTAGCCGATCTTGATGCAGGGAAAGGCCGATCCCCAGAGCGCGCAACAAACAAGACAGCCCAGGATGAGTCCGGGCAGGGTGGCGAGATACGGCTTGCGGCTTTCCATGATGTCCTTCCTGCATGCGCGAAGCAAAAAAGAACCCGCCACCGGATGTGTCGGTGGCGGGTGTTGTTACCCGAGGGGATTGTACCCGATGGGAAAGGTTTAAGCGAAGTAGGCCACGCCGCTCTCAAAGATCGGCATGAACTTATCGCCGGGGACATGCTCGGGCACGTTGCGGTACAGGTTGTCGCCGCGACGCTCGGCATGGCCCATCTTGCCCAGGACGCGGCCGTCGGGGCTCGTGATGCCCTCGATGGCGAGTGCGGAGCCGTTGGGGTTGACGGAAAGATCCATGCTGGGCTTTCCGTCTTCACCCACGTACTGCGTGGCGACCTGGCCGTTGGCGATCAGCTGGGCGAGCACCTCGTCATTGGCGACAAAGCGGCCCTCGCCGTGGCTGATGGCGACGGTGTAGGGGTCGTCCAGGCTGCACTGCGAAAGCCACGGGGACAGGTTGGACGAGATACGGGTGCGCACCAGACGGCTCTGGTGGCGACCGATGGTGTTGAACGTCAGCGTGGGCGCATCGGGCGTGGCGTCGACGATGTCGCCGTAGGGCACCAGGCCGAGCTTGATCAGGGCCTGGAAGCCGTTGCAGATGCCCAGCATCAGGCCATCGCGGGCCTTGAGCAAGTCGCGGACTGCCTCGGTGACCTCGGGAGCGCGGAAGAACGCCGTGATGAACTTGGCAGAGCCGTCGGGCTCGTCGCCGCCCGAGAAGCCGCCGGGGATCATAACGATCTGGCTTGCACGGATGCGGCGCGCAAGCTCGTGGGTGCTCTCGGCGACGGCCTCGGGCGTGAGGTTGTTGATCACGAAGGTGTCGGCCTCGGCACCGGCGGCACGGAAGGCGCGGGCGCTGTCGTACTCGCAGTTGTTGCCGGGGAACACGGGGATGATCACGCGCGGGCGGGCGATCTTGGCGCCGCCGAACACGTGGATATCCTTGGCGCGGAAGTCGATGGTCTCGACCTCGGGGGTCTCGCCGGCGCTGCGGTAGGTGAAGACGCCCTCGATGTCGCTCTCCCAGGCCTCCTGGAGCTCGGCGAGCTCGATGACCTCGGAGCCGGTGTCGATGACATAGCCCTCGACGGTGGTGCCCAGGGGCTCGACGACAACGCCGTCGGCGACTTCGGGCAGCTCGGCGTCCTCGGCGAGCTCGACGATAAAGCTGCCGTAGAGCGGGGTGAAGAGGCTCTCCACGTCCACGTCCTCGGCAAGCTCGATACCGATCTGGTTACCGACGCACATCTTAAAGAGGCTCTCGGCGCCGCAGCCGTAGCCGGGCGTGGAGACGGCCAGGGCGTCGCCGGTAGCGGTGAGCGCCTCGACGGCGTCAAACGCGGCGAGCAGCTGCTGGGCATCGGGGCGGTAGTCCTCGCCATAGGTGGCGGGGGCGATACGGACGACGCGGTGTGTGAGGCCCTTGAACTCGGGGGAGACAGCGCGGGCCGCCTTGCCCACGGCGACAGCGAAGCTGATCAGGGTCGGCGGAACGTTGAGCTCGCCGGCCTCGTCCTCAAACGAGCCGCTCATGGAGTCCTTGCCGCCGATGGCGCCGGCACCCAGGTCGACTTGGGCCATGAGGGCGCCCAGGACGGCTGCCGTGGGCTTGCCCCAGCGCTCGGCCTCGGTGCGCAGACGCTCGAAGTACTCCTGGAAGGAGAGATAGGCGCGCTTGTGCTCAAAGCCGGCAGCCACGAGCTTGGCGATGGACTCGACCACGGACAGGTAGGCGCCCGCAAACTGGTCGGCCTCCATCAGATAAGGGTTGAAGCCCCATGCCATGGCACTCGCCGTGGTGGTCTCGCCGTCCACGGGGAACTTGGCGACCATGGCCGAGCTGGGGGTGAGCTGCGTCTTGCCGCCAAAGGGCATGAGCACGGTCGCGGCGCCGATGGTGGAGTCGAAGCGCTCGGAAAGGCCCTTGTTAGAAGCGACGTTGAGGTCGGTGACGAGCGAGGTCATGCGCTCGGCAAGCGTGGTGCCGGCCCAGCTGGGCTGCCACACGCTACGGGCGCACACGTGGGCGACCTGGTGCTTGGGTGCGCCGTTAGAGTTGAGGAACTCGCGGGACAGGTCGACGATGGCGACGCCGTTCCAGGCCATGCGCATGCGCGGCTCGGCGGTAACCTCGGCGATAACGGTCGCCTCGAGGTTCTCCTCGGCGGCGTAGCCCATGAACTCCTCGACGTCACCGTCGGCGACGGCGCAGGCCATGCGTTCCTGGGATTCAGAGATGGCGAGCTCGGTGCCGTCAAGACCGTCGTACTTCTTGGTCACGGTATCAAGGTCGACATACAGGCCGTCGGCAAGCTCGCCTACGGCGACCGAGACACCGCCGGCGCCAAAGTCGTTGCAGCGCTTGATCAGACGGCAGGCATCGCCGCGGCGGAACAGGCGCTGCAGCTTGCGCTCGACCGGGGCGTTGCCCTTCTGGACCTCGGCGCCCGATGTCTCGATGGACTCGGTGTTCTGGGTCTTGGAGGAGCCGGTGGCACCGCCGATGCCGTCACGGCCGGTGCGGCCGCCCAACAGGATGATCTTGTCGGTGGGGGCGGGGCACTCGCGACGCACGTGGTTTGCCGGGGTAGCGCCCACGACGGCGCCGACCTCCATGCGCTTGGCGACGTAGCCGGGGTGATAGAGTTCGTTGACCTGACCGGTGGCAAGGCCGATCTGGTTGCCGTAGCTGGAGTAGCCGGCGGCAGCAGTGGTCACGAGCTTACGCTGCGGCAGCTTGCCCTCGAGCGTCTCGGACACGGGGACGGTGGGGTCGCCGGCGCCGGTGACACGCATGGCCTGGTACACGTAGCTGCGGCCCGACAGCGGGTCGCGGATGGCACCGCCCACGCAGGTGGCGGCACCGCCGAAGGGCTCGATCTCGGTCGGGTGGTTGTGGGTCTCGTTCTTAAAGAGGAACAGCCAGTCCTGGTCCTCGCCGTCGACATCGACCTTCACCTTGACGGTGCAGGCGTTGATCTCCTCGGACTCGTCGACATCGGTCATGACGCCGGTCTTCTTGAGGTACTTGGCGCCGATGGTGCCCATGTCCATGAGGCAGACGGGCTTGGTGTCGCGACCGAGTTCGTGGCGCATCTCCATGTAGCGGTCGAAGGCCTGCTGCACCACGGCGTCGTCGATCGTCACGTCGTCCAGGACGGTGCCGAAGGTGGTGTGGCGGCAGTGATCGGACCAGTAGGTGTCGATCACGCGGATCTCGGTGATGGTGGGGTCGCGATCCTCATCGCGGAAGTACTGCTGGCAGAAGGCGATGTCCGCTTCGTCCATGGCAAGGCCGCGCTCGGAAATAAAGGCGGCAAGGCCGGCTTCGTCGAGCTCGCGGAAACCGTCGAGCACCTCGACGGGCTGGGGCTCGGGGGTCTCCATGTACAGCGTCTCGGGCAGGTCGAGCGAGGCGATGCGCGCCTCGACGGGGTTCACCACGTAGTGCTTGATGGCATCGATGGCGGCCTCGTCCAGAGCGCCCGAGATCATATAGACCTTGGCGGAGCGCACGGCGGGGCGCTCGCCCTGGCTGATGAGCTGCACGCACTCGCTGGCGGAGTCGGCGCGCTGGTCAAACTGGCCAGGCAGGAATTCGACGGCAAAGACGGCGCCATCGCTTGCGGGGAGCTCGTCGTAGGTCACATCGACCTGGGGCTCGCTAAAGACGGTCGGCACGCAGGACCGGAAAAGCTCCTTGTCGATGCCCTCGACGTCGTAGCGGTTGATAATCCTCAGGGCCTCGATGCCCTTGATGCCGAGAATTTCGGTCAGCTCGCCCTTGAGCTGCTGAGCCTCGACGTCGAACCCGGGTTTCTTCTCCACGTAGATACGAGAGACCATTGGTTCCTGCCTTCCTGATCGGTTGGGCGTACGGTACGGTATGCGGCAGCGGTCGGTTTGCGGGGTCTGCCCTGCGGTCGCCTTGAGCCACATGTTTGTAAACCTCACTATGATACGACAGCTCGCGGCGCGTTGAGGACGGCGAGGGTGCTACAGTGAAGCGCAAACAAGAGAAAGGCATCACATGGCATTCGTTTCGCTCGCCATCATCGCACTCGTGGCCTTTGCGAGTCCTTTTATCGCCTCGGCGATTCCCGGAAAACCCGTTCCCGAGACGGTCTTTTTGCTCGTGCTCGGCGCGGTACTGGGACCCCATATGCTCGGCGTCATCCATGTAGATGCTGAGGTCTCGCTGGTGTCCGAGCTGGGCCTGGCCTTTTTGTTCCTGCTTGCCGGCTTTGAGATCGACCCCAAGAGCATCACGGGCGTCGAGGGGCGCTACGGCTTGGCGACGTGGGTCGTCACGTTTGGTATCGCCTGGCTTGCCGTGCGCTTTACCCCGTGGTTCTCAGTCAGTCATTTCGACGGTATCGCCGTGACGCTTGCCCTCACTTCGACGGCGCTCGGTACGCTTGTGCCCATCATGCGTGAGCGCTCGCTCACCGGCACGCGCGTGGGCGACTCGATTCTCGCGTATGGCACTTGGGGCGAGCTCGGTCCCGTGCTCGCCATGTCGGTGCTGTTGTCTGCCCGCACTGGCATCCAAACGCTCGTTATCCTTGGCTTGTTTGCGGTGGTTTGCGTGTTGCTGGCCGTGGTCCCGAGCCGCTCCAAGCGCGTCGGCAGCCGCTTCTTTGCATTTGTTGAGGAGCGCGCCGATACCACGTCGCAGACCTTCGTGCGCCTGACGGTGCTCATCCTGGTCACGCTCGTGGCATTCTCGGCTGTCTTTGATCTCGACATCGTGTTGGGTTCTTTTGCCGCTGGCTTTGTCCTGCGCTATATCATCCCCGAGGGCAACCATACGCTCGAGACCAAGCTCGACGGTCTGGCCTACGGTTTTTTGATTCCGGTGTTCTTTACCGTGTCGGGCGCAAAGATCGACCTGACGGCCGTGGCGTCGCGCCCGGGCTTGCTCGCGGGCTTTATCGTGGCGTTGTTGATTATTCGTGCCGTGCCCATTCTTATTTCCATGAGCATTTGTCCTGCGACGCGCGATGTGTCGGCGTATGGTCGCATTACCGTGGCCCTGTACTGCACCACGGCGCTGCCGATCATCGTTGCCGTTACGAGCGTTGCCGTCAACGCGGGCGCGCTGTCGCAAGACATCGCGTCGGTTATGGTTGCCGCCGGTGCCATCACGGTGTTCTTGATGCCATTGCTCGCGCAGCTCTTCTACCGCGTGGTGGATGCCGCACCGGTCGCCGCCGTGGCAGAGGTTGCCGAGCATCCATCCGATGCGCTCGACATCTTGCGCGCCCACCACGACCTAGCGAGCTTGCTCGCGCGCGAGCACGAGCTGCTGACCTCGCATGGCCATGGTCGCGTATTCGAGGGCCTGCCTACGCTCGATACGATTGCCGAGCGTCTTTCCGCCGAGGCAGCGAGCGGCCACATCGATGCGCGCATTGTGGACGCGGCGCACCTGCTTGCCGATAAGACCTATGGAGACGAGGTCGACCCGTCCGAGCTGACTCCGCGTGAGCGCCGCCGCCTGGAGCGCGCCAAGCTCGCTGTGCGCGAATACCGCCGCCGCATGCTGGAGCTCTATGCGCGCGAAGAAGCCGAAGACGACGACGGTAAGTAGTCGATACTTTCTCGGGGAAGCCGCGTCCCGCTTTGAAGGCTCGGAACGGGATGTGGTTTCCGAAACGGGGAGCGTTGGGAAACTGTGTCCCGGAATGGGCGCTCAGAGTGGGATGCAGTTTCCGCGAGAGGCTCGTTAGGGAAAGCGCATCCCATTCTGAGCCGGAATTATGGGACGCAGTTTCCTTTTCGAATAGAAGAAGGTGCGCTGCCTGCGGTTGATGCAGGCAGCGCACCTTCTTGCGTTGAGCTCGGTTGAGGTTTAAAGCTGTGGCTTGCGACCTTTAGGAGCGGGCGGCTCCGTCGACGGGGAGGATGGCGCCCGTGACGTAGGCGGACATATCGCTCGCCAGGAAGACAAAGGCGTTGGCGACATCCTCGGGCTCGCCCATGCGGCCCAGCGGAATGGTGGCGATGATGGGCTTGATGACCTCTTCGGGCAGGTTGGCGACCATATCGGTCTTGGTCACACCGGGGGCGACGGCGTTGACGCGAATGCCCATGGGGGCGAGCTCGCGCGAGAGCGACTGGACCATGCCGTTGACGGCAAACTTGGACGTGGGGTAGCCGACACCGGAGGGCTGGCCGTACTTGGCGACCATCGAGCTCGTGGTGGTGATGGTGCCGCCGTGGCCGGCCTCGGTCATGATCTTGGCGGCAGCCTGGTGGCCATTAAAGACAGCGACGACGTTGAGGTCCATGACCTTTGCAAACTCCTCGGCCGTGTAGTCCAAAAGGGGAGAGCGCTGGGAGATGCCGGCATTGTTGACGACGGTGTCCAAGCCGCCCATATCGTCGGCAGCCGCGGCGAAGGCTTCGGTTACGGCCTCGAGTGAGGTGAGGTCGCAGGAGCGGCCCCAGACCTTGGCCTCGGGATAGGCAGCTTCCAGCTTCTCAACGGCAGCATCGGCAGTCTCCTGGCGCGAGCCAAATACGGTGACGGCAGCGCCTTCCTCGATAAAACGGCAGGCGATGGCATAGCCGATACCGCGCGTGCCTCCGGTGATGATTGCTTTCTTGCCCTCGAGCAACATGGTGCTTCCTCTCATCGCGGGCGGACATTCGCAGCACAGTGTAGCGGTAGCCGGAATCGGCCGCGTTTGCATATCGGTGAACGGTAGCCCGCGTTACCGATGAGCGGCTCGCGCAAATGTGCTCTGCCGTCGTGCTTAGGGCAGGAGACAAAAGGGCTCCCGTCCCACATCGGACGGGAGCCCTCAAGGCGCGTATTGCTGGGCGAGCGTTGGGTTAGTTCGCCATGACGTCTTCGGTCCAAGCCTCGACGTCCTCGATGCGCAGGACGTTGGCGACCTCGGCCACGCAGTCGACGCTGGCAAGTTCGGCGGCGGCAGCCTGGACGTCCTTCTCGAGTGCGCGGTGCGTCAGGAAGATGACCGAGCAGGCATCGCTGACGCCCGACTTGCCGTCCTCGACCTGGTTGATGAGCGAGATCGAGATGTTGTGCTTGGCAAAGATGTCGACCGTCTCGGACAGGGCGCCCACGCGGTCGGCGACCTTCAGGCGCACATAGTACTTGGTCTGGAGCTCGTCCATGGGCTTAAAGGCGAGGTTGTGGCCATAGGGCTCAATCTCGGGCAGCGGGGCCACGCCGCGGCTGATTTGCTCGGAGAGCGACAGAATATCGCCCACGACGGCGCTCGCGGTGGGGAAGGAGCCTGCGCCCGCGCCGTAGAACATGGTCTCGCCCACGGCGTCGCCTACCACGTAGACAGCGTTCATGGCACCGTTGACCTTGGCAAGCATGTGGTCGGCGGGGATCAGCGTGGGATGCACGCGGACGTCGACGCCGGCGTCGGTGTTGCGGGCGATGCCGAGCAGCTTAATGGTGTAGCCGAGCTCGCGGGCCTGGGCGATGTCCTCGGCGCCGATGGTACGGATACCCTGCTGGTACACATCATCGGTGGTAACGCGGGTGCCAAAGCCGATGGAGGCGAGGATGGCCGTCTTGCTGGCGGCATCGAAGCCGTCGACGTCGGCGGACGGGTCGGCCTCGGCATAGCCCTTGGCCTGCGCGTCGGCAAGCACGTCGGCGTAATCGGCGCCCTCGGCGTCCATGCGCGACAGGATGTAGTTGGTGGTACCGTTGAGAATGCCGGCGATGGTCAGGATCTTGTTGCCCACCAGGTCGTGCTCGAGCGTGCTGACGATGGGGATGCCGCCACCGCAGCTGGCCTCGCACTTAATCTGCACGCCGCACTCACGCGCCTTCTCGGCAAGCGTCTCGACATGGCGGCCCAGCAGAGCCTTGTTGGCGGAGACGACATGCTTGCCGTTCTCGAAGGCAGTGGTAAAGATCTCGGTCGCGGGGTGCTCGCCTCCGATGAGCTCGACGACGATGTCGACGGCGGGGTCGGTGACGACGTCGTGCCAGTCACTCGTAAAGGCCTCGCGCTCAATGCCTGCCGCCTCGGCCTGCTCCCAAGCAAGCGCGCAGGCGCGGGTCAGCTTAAGGTCGATGCCGTAGGCTGCCAGGTACTCATCGTGGTGGCTCTTGATCAGACGGGCCACGCCGCCGCCGACGGTTCCCAGACCGATCAGACCGACGTTCACGGTGCGCAGGGGTTCGCTCATAGATAGCTCCTTCGTGCATCTTGTGGATGGATTAACTGCTTATAGGTTGAGTGCATTCTAGCGTGAAGTGCGGGCGCGTGCTTGCCAGGCAGCCGGAGCTGTGCAAAACGCTACCCCCGAAACGCTGCGGAAATATTGGAAACACGCTCGCTACAAACGAACTCCCGTAACAAACTGTCAACGTTTGCGCCATAAGGTTTGCCCTGTACCGCAAGACGGACGCGTCGCGGTCAGCGAAAAAAAGGGGGGACACCATGTTTATTGAGAGCGGGAACGCTTGTAACAGAATGGAAACATTACTTTTACACAATAAAGTGGCATTACTGCATAAAATAATAGAAATACGCAGAAATATGGATAAAAGAACAAATCCAAAGAAAAGTTGAAATAATCGCCACTTTTCCTAACTAAAGCGTCTACTATTTTGCGAACGCCGAACACGGCGAAGGATGGCCTGTCGGGCAACCAAAACCCGACGAGATTTGAGAGGAGAGCCGCATGTCGAGCCTCACCGGTAAGTCATTGAACCCTGTTATGAATCGCAGGAGCGTTATCGCGAGCGCAGCAGGTCTGGGGGCGATGTCCATTCTAGCTGGCTGCTCCTCCAACGGCGGCGACAGCGGTTCCGCGTCGGGCGACGCTTCGTTTAAGATCGGCACCATCGGCCCGCTGACCGGCGCCAACGCGTCCTACGGCAAGTCCGTTACACAGGCTGTCGAGCTTGGCTGCAAGGATTTCTCGACCAAGGAGCTGCCGCTTGTCAGCAAGGCCGAGGACGACCAGGCTGACGGCGAGAAGGCCGTCAACGCCTTCAACACCCTGCTCGACTGGGGCATGCAGGCCCTCGTCGGTCCGACCACCACGGGTGCGTCGGTCGCCGTTGCCGCCGAGTGCGGCAACGACCCCGAGACGTTCATGATCACCCCGTCCGCGTCCTCCGAGGACGTTACCAAGGGCAAGGATTGCGTCTTCCAGGTTTGCTTTACCGACCCCAACCAAGGTGTCAACGCTGCCAAGTTCCTGGCAGAGAAGTATGCGAACGAGAAGTTCGTGCTGTTCTATAACTCCGGCGATGCCTATTCTTCGGGCATCGCAGATTCCTTTAAGGCCCAGGCCGCTAAGTCTAAGCTTGAGATTGTCGACGAGGAGACCTTTAAGGACGACTCCGCCACGAGCTTTACCAACCAGCTGACCAAGGCCAAGCAGGCAGGCGCCACCATGATCTTTGCGCCGATCTACTACACGCCGGCGTCCGTCCTGCTCAAGAACGCCAAGGACATGGGCTACGACGTCAAGATGATGGGCTGCGACGGCATGGACGGCATTCTGGGCGTTGAGGGCTTCGACACCTCTCTTGCCGAGGGTCTGCTGCTCATGACCCCGTTCTCCGCCGACGACGAGAAGAACGCCGACTTCGTCAACGCTTACAAGGATAAGTACGGCGATACCCCCGACCAGTTTGCCGCCGACGCCTACGACGGCGTGCATGCTGTGGTCGAGGCTCTCAAGGAGGCCGGCCTGGGCGTCGACGCCGACCCCACCGAGGTTGCCGAGAAGCTTCCCGAGGCTATGCTCAAGATTACTGTTGACGGCCTGACTGGCAAGCTCTCCTGGAACGACAAGGGTCAGGTCCAGAAGGACCCGACGGCGTACGTCATTACCGACGGCAAGTACGTACAGGCCTAATAGGCCGCCTTACATAGAGCGGTTTTGATCCCAAGCAGGGGAGGTTTTGGCCTTCCCTGCTTGCTTGGTATCTAGGGACAACGTAACGTCCCTGTTTCATACATCAACTGGAAACCTATTCGAAAGGGGGATGTGGAACATGACGGTCTTTATCCAATACCTGGTCAACGGCCTGTCCATGGGCAGCGTCTACGCCATCATCGCGTTGGGCTACACCATGGTCTACGGTATCGCCAAGATGCTCAACTTCGCTCACGGCGACGTCATCATGGTCGGTGCCTATGTCTCGTTCTGCGCCACATCGTATCTCGGCCTCCCGGGCTGGGCATCTGTAGTTCTCTCTTGTGTGGTCTGCACGGTTCTCGGTGTTCTCATCGAGGGTCTGGCATACAAGCCGCTGCGCCAGGCGGGCCCTCTGGCCGTTCTGATCACGGCCATCGGCGTGTCTTACTTCCTGCAGAACGCCGCGCAGCTTCTGTGGGGCGCCACGCCCAAGAACTTCACTTCGCTCGTCACCTTCCAGGTGCCGGAGTTCTTGGCCAAGTTCAACGTAAGCGCCGTCTCGCTCGTCACCATCGTCGCCTGCCTGGTTATCATGGCCGGTCTGATGTTCTTTACAGGTAAGACCAAGATGGGCAAAGCCATGCGCGCCGTGTCCGAGGACAAGGCCGCCGCTCAGCTCATGGGCATCAACGTCAACCGCACCATCTCGATGACGTTTGCCATCGGCTCTGCGCTTGCCGCCATCGCCGGCGTGCTCCTGTGCTCCTACTCGCCGGTGCTGCAGCCCACGACGGGTGCCATGCCTGGCATCAAGGCCTTCGATGCAGCCGTCTTCGGTGGCATCGGCTCCATCCCCGGCGCCTTTGTCGGTGGCATTCTCATCGGCATCATCGAGGCGATGGCACAGGCTTATATTTCCACGAGCCTTGCCAACTCCATCGTCTTTGGTGTTTTGATCATCGTCCTGCTCGTCAAGCCTGCCGGCCTCTTGGGCAAGTACGTCCCCGAGAAGGTGTAGGTGAGCGTTATGAAGTTCCTTAAAGACAAGCAGACGCGTCACGACTTTGTCACGTACGCCATGTGCATCGTGGCATTCGCCATCGTGTTCTTTATGCAGTCCAACCATATGATCCCGCGCATGATCGCCGGTCAGCTGGTTCCCATCACGGCCTACATCGTTATGGCCATCTCGCTCAACCTCGTTGTCGGCATCGCGGGCGACTTGTCGCTGGGCCACGCGGGCTTTATGAGTGTCGGCGCCTATACGGGCATCGTTACCGCCGTCGCGCTGGAGAGCGCCGTTCCGTCCGATCCGATGCGCCTGATCATCAGCATTGTGGTCGGCGCTATCGCCGCTGCCATCTTGGGCTTCCTGATTGGCATCCCGGTTCTGCGCCTGAGCGGTGACTACCTGGCCATCGTGACCCTGGCTTTTGGCGAGATCATCAAAGAGATCGTCACCTGTCTTATCGTGGGCGTCGACTCCCGCGGCCTGCATGTTATCTTTAACATCACGGGTAACTCCACGATCGACGACCTGCACCTGCTCGAGGACGGCACCGCCATCATCAAGGGTGCCCAGGGCGCATCGGGCGTGTCGACCTATTCGACCTTCCTTGCCGGCGCCATCCTGGTTATGGTCGCGCTCGTGATTGTACTCAACCTGGTGCGCAGCCGTACCGGCCGTGCCATCATGGCCGTGCGCGATAACAAGATTGCAGCCGAGTCCGTAGGCATCTCCGTCACCGAGTACCGCATGATCGCCTTCGTGGTTTCCGCTGCCCTCGCCGGTGCTGCCGGAGCTCTCTTCGGCGGTAACTTCTCGCAGCTCTCCGCCACCAAGTTCGACTTCAACACGTCGATCCTCATCCTGGTGTTCGTGGTCCTGGGCGGTCTGGGCAACATGCGCGGTTCCGTCATCGCGGCCGCACTGCTTACGGTGCTCCCCGAGCTGCTCCGTCAGTTCTCGGACTACCGCATGCTCATCTACGCCATCGTGCTGATCCTGGTCATGATCTTTACTAACAACCCGCAGCTTAAGGCGTTCTTCGGTCGCGTCAAGGACCGTTTTGCTTCCAAGAAGGAGGTGGCAGCCGATGCCCAGTAAATTTGAGTTCAACAAGGGCAAGATGGTCCCGTATCCTTCTGGCGCCATCGTTCCCGATCGCGATCTGGGCCAGCGCCCGGCGCTCGAGTGCATCCACCTGGGCATTGAGTTCGGTGGTCTTAAGGCAGTCGACGACTTTAGCCTGACTATCGGCAAGACCGAGATCGCCGGTCTGATCGGCCCCAACGGCGCCGGTAAGACCACGGTATTCAACCTGCTTACCAAGGTGTACCAGCCCACGCACGGCACCATCCTGCTCGACGGTGAGGACACCTCGGGCAAGTCGGTCTATCAGGTCAACCGCATGGGCATCGCCCGTACTTTCCAAAACATCCGCCTGTTCAACACTATGACGGTGGAGGACAACGTTAAGGTCGGTCTGCACAACCAGGAGCGCTACTCCGGTTTTGAGGGCGTGCTGCGTCTGCCGACGTATTGGAAGCACGAGAAGGCCGCCCATGAGCGCGCCATGGAGCTGCTCTCCATCTTTGATATGGAGCATCTGGCAAATGAGCAGGCCGGTTCGCTGCCTTATGGCGCCCAGCGTCGTCTGGAGATTGTTCGTGCGCTTGCCACCAACCCTAAGTTGCTGCTGCTTGACGAGCCTGCCGCCGGCATGAATCCGTCCGAGACCGCGGAGCTCATGGCGAACATCGTAAAGATTCGCGACACCTTTGGCATTGCCATCATGCTTATCGAGCACGACATGTCGCTCGTCATGAACATCTGCGAGGGCATCTGCGTGCTCAACTTTGGTAAGGTCATCGCCAAGGGCACGGCAGAGGAAATCCAGAACAACGACGCTGTTATCGAGGCATATCTGGGCAAGCAGGATAAGGGGGAGAACTAAATGGCAGAGCCGATGCTTTCCGTCTACAACATCAACGTCTGGTACGGCGCCATACACGCCATCAAGGACATCTCCTTTAACGTCAACGAGGGTGAGATCGTGGCCTTGATCGGCGCGAACGGTGCCGGCAAGTCTACAACGCTTAAGACTGTCTCGGGCCTGCTGCGTTCCAAGACCGGCTCCATCAAGTTTATGGGTGAGGACATTACCCATACGCCTGCCGACAAGCTGGTTGGCAAGGGCCTGGCCCAGGTGCCCGAGGGTCGTCGCGCCTTTTTGCAGATGACGGTCGAGGAGAACCTGGAGATGGGCGCCTACACGCAGCCCAAGTCCACGGTTGCTCCGGGCCTTGAGCGCGTCTACGAGCAGTTCCCTCGCCTTAAGGAGCGCCGTCGCCAGGTCGCCGGCACCCTTTCGGGCGGCGAGCAGCAGATGCTCGTTATGGGGCGCGCCCTTATGAGTAACCCCAAGCTGCTCATGCTCGACGAGCCTTCCATGGGCCTGGCGCCGATTCTGATTGAGCAGATCTTCCAGATCGTCGAGGACCTGCATAAAGCCGGTACCACGGTGCTCCTGGTCGAGCAGAACGCGCAGATGGCGCTCTCGATCGCCACGCGCGGCTACGTGCTCGAGACCGGCAAGATCACCATGACCGGCACCGGCCAAGAGCTGCTCCACGACGATAACGTCCGCAAGGCTTACCTGGGCGGCTAGGGACTTCCGCCGTTCTGCCGAACGGCGGACCGGCCGACGCTGCGCGGGCGCCCTGATCGACGTGCCGAAGCTCCTCACCCTTGGGGCTATGCCGCGGTACGAGGCCAGGTGGTCATGGTCCGGGAACCTCGCGATGTCGAATGACACCGCGAGGTTCGCCGCCGTCCTCGGCGACCTCGACCCCCGAGTGGGCGATCCCCACGCGCTAACGCCTGCAAACAAGGGGATCGCCAAGACGCCGCCGGGCACCTCCGTCATAGACGTGGAAGTGCGGCCGCGCTGAAGCTCTGCGCGGTGTCTGCTCGCTTATGTGCGCATCACGAAGGAAGACCAGATCGGTGAGCGGGATTGGCCCGAAGTCGAGAGATTCCCATCAGCCTCTCGTCGGTCGATGACCGGTTCACCACGCAGGAAGAGCGTGACGGAAGGTCTCGCAAAAAGGCTCCGAGCGCGGCGTGCTCATGCCCGTCGTGGTGCGCCCGAAGGGGGGGGGACGGCTGCTACGAGCTCGATCATTTGCGAGGAGAAGACGAACCAGTCGTTGCAGATCCAATATGGATCTCGCCGACCTCGGCAAGCTGCTCGATGAGTGGAAGCCCTGTCGGGTCGTCTATTTCAACACCACCCAGAATGATGGTGTCATCGCGCAGGTCGATCTGCGTGTTGAGCACAGCGAGGTTAAAGCCGGAGGCCACAAATCCGATAGCAGCCAGGACGAGCCCCGTGGCAACAAGCCCACCCGCTACGGCAAGGTAAATCCTTTTTACGCTGGACATGTTTGCACTCCTTCCTATGCCGTGAGCGGCGCCGCTTCGGCGCCCATGCGGCTCTTATTGCCTCGATCTTTCCAGAAGGGCGAAACGGCTTTCTTCGCCCAAAGGGCAGAGAGGCGCGCGATCTGCTTGGACGCCGTCCAGGCGCCGGCTCCCGTGAGGAGCGCCACACCGATGGAAGCGAATCCCATTCCCATCGAGGCCAAAGCGTACGGAACATGCCCGATAATGATGCCGTCCACGGCGAACAGGAGCCCTACCAGGCCCGCGCCCCCGAATGCCGCGGCCACGATCCACACGCAGAGCGCAAGAACCCAAATACAGATGTAGACTGCAGCGGCAACGGCGACGAACGCGAGCAGCAGCGGAATCCATACCGGAGAGCCCACGATGGCGAGCGCCCATAGAAGTGCCGTGCTCTTGCGCTTGGTCCTCGCGATCGCGCGCGGCACGGCGGGCAGTTCGTCGAGCGTTGCCTCGACGACCTCACCGGGCGTGCCCATGGCGGCCACAGCCTCGGCCTCCGTCATGCCGTCCTCCATACGGTCGGCGATGGCCTCCGCGTAGAACTCCTGCGTTTCCTTTACCTGATCTGCCGGCAGGCAGGCCAGAAGCTCGCCCAGCCGGTTCAAGAACTCATCGCGCGTCATGGTGCGCCCCCTCCACGTAACGGTAGATCTCCTGCACGGATGGCCATTCGGCGAGGAACTCGGCGATACGCTCGCGCCCGGCGTCCGTGATGCGGTAGTACCTCCGCAGCCGCCCGTTGTGCTCGGCGGAGCGCGCGGTGATGCAGCCCGCCTTCTCCAGGCGCTTGAGCAACGGATAGAGCGTGGATTCCGTGAGCCCCATACTCGCGGGCACGTCCTTCACGATCTGATAGCCGTAGGATTCCTCGCCCGAGACGGCCGCGAGCACGCAGGCCTCGAGGAAGCCGCGCTTCATCTGTGCCTCCATCCGCACACCTCCTTTCGTAGTATACTGTGTAACACCTACTATATGACACATAGTATATGATGTCAACAGTTGTCGTATAGGGAGTCCGGTCTGTCTGTCCCCTGCGGGTACTCATTGGGGACGTACTTAAATGAGTACCCATCGCTCAAGGTGGCACCTGGGGACGTTCCTTATGTGCCGGCACTTTGGGACACTCCTTGTCAAGGTTTTGTTCCATCGTGCGGGTTGCTATTTAACGTGCGACAATGCCGTGTGAAAATCGAAATGTCTCCTGGGGGCTATCTATGCTGTACGAGTTTTGTGCCGAGAACTTTGAGCGTGTGCCGGCGGCTATCGATGCCGGTGCTAAGCGCATCGAGTTGTGCGACAACCTTGCCGTCGGTGGTACCACGCCCTCGGCCGGCGTTATCAGCACTACGGTCAGCTATGCTCACGAGCATGACGCGCGAGTGATGTGCATGATTCGTCCGCGTGGTGGCGACTTTCATTACAACCAGGACGAGCTACGCATGATGGAGATGGACCTGGGCCTTGCCGTAAGTGCCGGCGTCGACGGTCTGGTCTTTGGCTGCTGCAAGCCCTGTGCCGGCGGCTGGGCGCTCGACGAACTCACCCT
The DNA here is from genome assembly GCA_958433005.1 of uncultured Collinsella sp. Classification (GTDB taxonomy): domain Bacteria; phylum Actinomycetota; class Coriobacteriia; order Coriobacteriales; family Coriobacteriaceae; genus Collinsella. The sequence continues at coordinate 37,941 of CAUAWV010000012.1, forward strand.
CGGCGCCCTCGTTATGGCTGCGGGCTGCGCGACCGAGGAATGCAAGCGTGAGTCCATCGACATCACCTTCCATATGGCATTTGACCAGCTCTCGCCCGAGGCTCAGCTCGATGCGATTGATACACTTGCCGACTGCGGCGTTACGCGCATCCTCACGCATGGTGGCGCTGCCGGAACGCCGATCGAGGACAACCTGGAGCACCTATCGCGTCTTGTCGAGTATGCGGGCGACCGCCTGGCCATCCTTCCCGGCGGCGGCATTTCCACGGCCAACCGCGATACCGTGGCTGCGGCACTGGGCGTCTCCGAGCTCCATGGCACCAAGATCGTGCCGCTGGAGGTATAACTCGTGGCGCTGGTGTTTGACGTTCAGCAGGCGAACGGTAAGCCCGACGACAACCGTCGTCCCGGCACCGCGTGTCCCTTTTGCAGTACCGAGGAACTCGCCAATATCATCCGGCGCGACGGTGGCTGCATCTGGCTCGAGAATAAGTTTAAGACCTTGCGGGCCACTCGCCAGACCGTATTGATTGAGTCGTCCGACCACGACGCCGACCTGGTGACCTATGCGCCGGACGAGCTGCATCATGTTATGCGGTTTGCCCTGGATTGCTGGCAGCGGATGATTGACTCCCGACAGTATCGCAGCGTTCTCATGTACAAGAACAAGGGCCCACTTTCGGGCGGTAGTCTCGTTCATCCGCACATGCAGATTGTGGGTTTGGAGCAGGAAGACGGCTATGCTTCGCTGGCTTCCGCCAATTTCGAAGGCATCAATGTCTGGCAACAGGGGAGAATCTCGGTCAATATCTCAGCCGAACCGATCATGGGGTTCTTTGAGATCAACGTTTCAGCCCCGCAGGGAATCGCCGCCAGCGATGACGCACGAGACCAAGCCGAGGCGGATCTCTTTGCCGATGCGATCCAGGTAGCTCTGCGCTATATCCTAAACGAGCACCACGGTGGTCGCGCAGAGTCGTACAACTTGTTCTTCTATCACCTGGGCGGTCGGACCATTGCCAAGGCGCTGCCGCGTTGGGTGGTTTCGCCCTACTTTGTCGGCTATCGTTTGGCCCAAGTCAATGCCGAGACGACGCTCGATATCGATGCTGAGCGTCTGCGTGCGCATCTGGAAACGCTCGTATAGCAAGACTAACACCCGCGTAATGCGCACAGCCTAGCGCGCCATGGCGTCGCGGCCGGCTTCGACCCGCTTGCGCTGTTTGGTGCGCTCCTCGCAGGTTAGGCACTCAAAGAGATGCCCGATAATCGAGGCCAGCACCTGCTGAAACAGCGTGCCGCACATGACGGGGAACACGACCTCGCCCGGAAAGTACTGCGTGGCGATGACGGCACCCGAAGAGATGTTGCGCATGCCGCAGGTAAAGCACATGGTAGTCGTCTCGCTATATGGCAGATGCAGCGCACGTGCGACCAGAAAACCGACGACAAAGCCGCTGATGGCGAAGACCAAAATAAAGAGGGCGACTTCCAGGCGCACCGCGTTTATGTGCAGCACGTACTCGCTCATAGCGGTGGAGTTGGACGCGATGACGCCCATCATCATGAACTTGCAGGCGGGCGAGAGCACGGGAGAGAGTTTCTCGTGGCCCCAGCCGCGCGTGAGTTCATTGATGGCAATACCGAGCACAGCGGGGATGGCGATCATAAAGGCCATGTTCTGCATCATGCTCGGCACGTCGATCGAGACGGTGGCGCCCAGCAGGAGCTTGAGCGTAAGCGGAATCGTCACAGGTGAGATGACCGAGGACGTCAGGATGATGGTGAGCGCGAGCGGGCCGTTGCCGCCGAACATGCTGATCCACATAAAAGCGGTGACGGCCACGGGCACGCTGTATTCGAGCACAATGCCGCAGACAAGGTTGGGGTTGGAGCCAAAGAAGAGTGACCCCATGGCATACGCCGCGATGGGAATAAGCACCGCCGAGACGAGCAGCGCCAAGACTAGGTGCAACGGACGGCGGAACACCTCGGTTACCTGGTGAAAGGTGTTGCTGAGCGCACCCTGAAACGTCATAAAGGCAAACAAGGTGGGAACGATGGGCTTGAGTACGCCAATCTGTTGGGGAAAGAGCACGCCGAGTGCCACGCAAATCGGAACGATGACCTGCATGTGCCCCGCGAGAAACTTGCCCAGTCCAACCCATTGCTTCATATGCGCTTGTGACTCCCTTTGCCCGTGAACCCGTTTTGAATGGATATGCTAGACGCTCGCATGCGTCCGTGCGTCAGAAACGCTCGAATATTTCGGGGCTATTACCGGCATCGTTTACCGAAACCGCGGCGTGCTGCGGCGATTTGCGTCTGCTCTGCACGGTATAATAAATCCGTTCAACAGATCTGCCTGCCGAAGCGGGCATACACAGAGGACTCATCGCTATGAACCGTGAGAGGTATCGCGGCGACCTGCCCCTATCGGGGGTGGGCGCCTATGTCATCGCTTAAGACGACGCATCGCTGGGCGGTCGCTCAGCAAAACCCCGAGCTCGAAAAGGAGCTTTCGGCTGGCCTGGGCATACCCGGGCTGGTGGCGCGCATTATGGTTGCGCACGGCATAACATCTATCGAGGAAGGCCAGCTGTTTTTGACGCCTTCGCTCAATCGCGACTGGGCCGACCCACTCATTATTCCGGGCATGGCGGTCGTTGCCGACCGCGTCGAGCGCGCTATTCGCAACCACGAGCACATCGCGGTCTTTGGCGATTTTGACGTCGACGGCATTACGTCGACTTGTCTGTTGACCGAGGCGCTACGTTCGTTTGGCGCCAACGTCACGCCGTTTATTCCGCATCGCTTTGACGAGGGCTACGGCCTGTCGCGTGCGGCGCTCGACCGCGTCAACGAGCTCGCCCAACCCAACCTGATTGTGACCGTCGATAACGGCATTGCCGCCAAGGAAGAGGTTTCCTATCTGGAGAGCCTGGGGATCGATTTGGTGGTCACGGACCATCACGAGCCCTCCGATCAGGTGCCGCAGGGTGTGCCCCTTACCGACCCCAAGCTCGAGGACGAGGGCCCCTCGCGCGAGCTTGCCGGTGCTGGTGTGGCGCTCAAGCTGGTGCAAGTCCTGGGTGAGCGCTTGGGCAAGCCGTCGTATTGGCGTTCGCTAATCGAGGTCGCGGCGCTGGGCACCGTGTCCGACATGATGCCGCTCACGCCCGAGAACCGCGCGCTGGTTGCCGAGGGCATCCAGCAGATGCGCGTAACCGCTCGTCCCGGCTATATCGCGCTTGCCGCGCTCGCCAAGGCGGACCTTTCGAGCATTACGGCGGATGGCCTATCGTTCTCGCTCATTCCCCGCTTAAACGCTGCCGGTCGCATGGCCGATCCCAAGCTGGCGCTCGACCTGCTGCTTGCCCGCGATCCCATCGAAGCAAGTGCACTGGCGGCTGAGCTCGAGGAAATCAACCGCCAGCGCCGTGAGATCGAGGCGGAGCTCACGCGCGATGCCATGGCAAAGGTCGAGAAGACCTATGACGGCGGACGCGCAATCGTCGTGGGTGGCGAGGGCTGGCACGAGGGCGTCAAGGGCATCGTGGCAAGCCGTCTGACCAACCGCTATCACGTGCCGGCGCTGCTGTTCTCGATCGAGGACGGTATCGCGCGCGGCTCTGGTCGCTCGGTGGGCAAAGTTAACCTGTTTGACGCCGTCGAGCGCTGTTCCGACCTGCTGATTCGTCGCGGCGGACATGCCGGTGCGGTGGGTGTGACCATCGAGGCATCCAAGCTCGATGAGTTCCGCCGCCGCCTTTCCGCCGTGCTATCGGAGCTTCCCGCCGAGGACTTTGAAGACACCGACGAGGTTGCCGCCACCGTTGACCTCTCCGAGCTGAATATTGAGACCATCGAGCAGATCTCCCGTCTTGAGCCGTTTGGCCAGGGCAACAAGGTGCCGCTGTTGGCGGCCGAGGGCGTGACAATGTGCGATCGCGCCGTGGTGGGCAAAACCGGCGAGCACATGCGCTTCGTGGCGACCGATGGCGCTGCGAGTGTGCCGGCTATTATGTTCCGCGTGCCGCAGATCGATAAGCTCATCAATTGCGACAGCGCCGTCGATTTGGTGTTCGAGGCCGTGGCCGAGCATTGGCAGGGACGCGTGAAGCCCAAGCTCATGATCAAAGATGTCTTGGTGCGCGATACCACGGCGCCCAATATCGACGATCCGGCGTGCGAGCTTCGTCGTGGCGTGCGGCCGGCGGATTCTGGCCTGCGCCTGGAGTCGCGTAAGCGCGAGACGCTTGCCCAGCTTTCCTATACCGAGCTCACGCGCTCGCTCATTCACAGCTTTATCGGATCGAACCAGCCGCACCGCGCGCAGGTCGAGGCGCTTGACGCCCTGGCTGACCACAAGAGCGTCTTGGCCGTTATGGGAACGGGCCGCGGCAAGTCTCTGATTTTCCACGTGCACGCCGCACGCGAGGCGGTCCTTCGCGGTCGCGCGAGCATTTTTGTCTATCCGCTGCGTGCGCTCGTTGCCGACCAGGCCTATCACCTTTCTTCGACGATGGCAGCGCTTGGCATTGGTGTTGGCGTGCTGACCGGCGAGACCGTGGAGGCGGCGCGCGATGACGTGTTTGCCGGTTTGGCTTCGGGCCGCACCGGTATCGTGCTCACGACGCCCGAGTTCCTGTCCATTCACCGCGATCGCTTTGCGCGTTCGGGGCGCATCGGCTTTGTCGTTATCGATGAGGCACACCATGCCGGTCTTGCCAAAGGTGGCGACCGGAGCGCGTACCTCGACATGCCCGATATTCTCAAAGCGCTAGGCGATCCCGTTGTCATGGCGGCAACGGCTACCGCGACGGCTCCGGTCGTGGCAGAGCTCGCTCGCGTATTGCCGATTACCAGCACGGTGGTTGACGAGACCGTGCGCGAGAACCTGCAACTCGAGGACGATCGCGACCTCGCAAGCCGCGAAAATCGCCTGGTGTCGATTGTGGCGACGGGGGAGAAGACCGTTATCTACGTCAATTCGCGCGACCAGTCCGTGGCGCTTGCCAAGACGCTGCGCAAGCGCGTGCCAGACTGTGCGACCCATATCGCGTTCTATAACGCCGGGCTCGCGCGTTCCGATCGCCGCCGCGTCGAGGAGGCGTTTCGAGATGGCAGCCTCAGCTGCATCGTCTCGACCTCGGCCTTCGGTGAGGGCGTCAACCTGCCCGATATCCGACATGTCGTGCTCTACCATATGCCGTTTGGCGCGATTGAGTTTAACCAGATGAGCGGCCGTGCCGGTCGTGACGGACAGCCCGCTGTGATTCATCTGCTCTATTCGTCGCGTGACGCCCGTATTAACGAGCGCCTACTCGATTGCTACGCGCCCGAACGCGATGAGCTCGTCACGCTCTATCGAGCGCTGCAGACCATGTGGCGCTCCAACCGCGGCAAGACGGGGGACGATTCATTCTGCGCAAGCGATATCGACATCGCGCAGATGTGCCTTGCAATCGACGCGCGCACGCCGGTCGATGAGCGCTCGGTGGAAAGCGGCCTGGGAATCTTCGAAGAGCTTGGTTTCTGTCGCGTTTCGGGGTTTGACGACACCCGTCGCATCGCGATGGCCGAAAACCCTGGCCGCGTGCAATTGAGCAGGTCAATTCGCTATTTGGAGGGCTTGCGCTCGCGCATGGAGTTCTCGGCTTTCCGGAGCTGGGCGCTCGATTCGTGTGCTTCTGATATGCTAGCCAAAGTTAACCGCCCGATCGTACCACGGGCCTAGGGGAAGGGGACCTCGATGGATGCCGCAGCCCGTACCGCCCATGATTCCACTCTCCAGCCGTTTTCGGAGATGGAGCACTATAAGCATGCCGATGAGCTGCCGCCCGAGATTATGGCGGACAGTTACGACAAGCTGGAGCGTCTGTGCCTCAAATATATGAATGAGGATGACTTCTCCATGGTGGAGCAGGCCTACTGCTTTGCCGCCGAGAAGCATTGCAACCAAAAGCGCCGCTCGGGTGAGATGTACATTAACCATCCCGTCGAGGTGGCCATCATTCTGGCTGATCTCAAGATGGACTGCGATGTGGTGTGCGCCGCGTTGCTGCACGATACCGTCGAGGACACCGAAACCTCGCTTGCCGACGTTTCCGGCCTGTTTGGCGAAACCGTGGCAGAGCTCGTCGACGGCGTGACCAAGCTCACCAACATCGAAGTCGACAGCATGGACGAGAAGCAGGCGCTTACGCTGCGCAAGATGTTCCTTGCCATGTCCAAGGACATTCGCGTCATCATCGTCAAACTCGCCGACCGCCTGCATAATATGCGCACGCTCGCCGCCCTGCGCGAGGACCGTCGCCTGTTTAAGGCACGCGAGACTATGGACGTGTACGCGCCCCTGGCCGACCGCCTGGGCATGAGCTCTATTAAGTGGGAGCTTGAGGATCTGTCCTTCTTCTATTTGGAGCCCGACGCCTACCAGCGCATCGCGCGCATGGTGGCAGAGTCGCGTGAGGTTCGCGAGCGCTATCTGGCCGAGACTATCAAGACGCTCACCGATGAACTCAACCGCATTGGCCTGGAGGGCTTCCAGATCAACGGCCGCTCCAAGCACTATTGGTCCATCTACCAAAAGATGAAGCGCAAAGGCAAGGAATTCTCCGAGATTTATGACTTGGTGGCGCTGCGCGTCATCACTCATTCGGTGCGCGATTGCTATTCCACGCTCGGTGCGGTGCATACGCTGTGGCACCCCATGCCCGGTCGCTTTAAAGACTATATCGCCATGCCCAAGGTCAATAACTATCAGTCGCTTCATACGACGGTTATCGGCCCCACGGCCCGTCCGCTCGAGATTCAGATTCGAACCTACGAGATGCACGAGCAGGCCGAGTACGGCATCGCCGCCCACTGGCTGTACAAGAAGTCGGGCGGATCGTCTGCTTCAAAGACCAATGATGCCCAGCGTCTGGACGACCAGATAAACTGGCTCAAGCATTCGCTCGATTGGGCAGCGTCTGATGAGATTACCGACGCCAAGGAATACCTGCACTCGTTGAAGGTCGACCTCTTCGACCAGGAGATCTTTGTCTTTACGCCCAAGGGCGAGGTCATGGCGCTTCGTGCCGGCTCCACGCCGCTCGACTTTGCCTATGCCGTTCACACCGAGGTGGGCAACCACTGCGTCGGCGCTAAGATCAACGGTGCGGTCGCGCCGCTCACGCATGAGATCAAGACGGGTGACCGCGTTGAAATCCTGACCAATAAGAGTTCCAAGCCGTCGCGCGATTGGCTCAAGATCGTCAAGACACCTTCGGCCAAGTCAAAGATTCGCCGTTACTTCGCTGCCGCGACCAAAGACGATGACGCTGCCGCCGGCCGCGATATACTGGCCAAGGACCTGCGCAAGCGCGGGTACGGCATCTCTACGCCGCGATCTACGCGTGCGCTCAATGCCGTGGCGGAGCAGTTTAACTACAAGCAGCTCGAGGACCTGTTCGCAGCCGTTGGGGCGGGCAAAGTCGCCCCGCGTGCCGTGGGCAACAAGGTCGAGCAGATCTTGGATCCCAAGCCCGAGGAGCAGCTCACCAAGGCCGAGGCCATTGCCGAGGTCGTGAAGCAGCCCGCGCGCGGATCCAACCGCAAGCCCCAAAAGCGTGGCAAGAGCGCCAGCAACGGTATCATCGTCAAGGGCGAGAGCAACAGCGGCTTGCTGGTTCGTCTGGCGCATTGTTGCAACCCCGTGACGGGCGACGATATCGTGGGCTTCATCACGCGCGGCCGCGGCGTCTCGGTGCACCGTGCCAACTGCCCCAACGTCAAGGGTCTTATGGAACACCCCGAGCGCATGATTGACGTTGAGTGGGACGGCGCTGCCGATACCCTGTTCCAGGTTGAGATCGTGGTCGAGTGCCTGGACCGCATGGGCCTTCTCAAGGATGTCACCATTGCCATTGGCGATGCGGGCGGCAATATCCTTTCTGCCGCCACGTCGACCAACCGCGAGGGTATTGCAACCCTGCGCTTTATGGTCGAGATTTCGGACGCGAGTGGTCTGGATCCGCTGCTGGCTTCCATCAGCAGTGTCGACTCGGTCTATGACGCACGCCGTCTGATGCCGGGTGAGGGTGGAGCTCAGCTCAAGCGTCGTGTGTAGGCTGACTTGCGAAATTATTGATATTGGCTGCGTTCGAGGCATCGTATGGTGCCTCGACGTGTATAGAAGGAGGGCACGCGTATGGACGCTACGGCTTTGGATTTAACTCCTCGGGGCTCGGTCTCAATCGAAACCCTTGTAAACGGTCCCATCCAGACCAATAGTTATGCCGTGATTTCGAACGGCGAGTGTCTGATTGTTGATCCCGCCTGGGAGGGCGAGAGTCTCGTTGAGCATATTCGAGCAGAATACCCTGATGTGCATGTACTCGGTGCCGTTTGCACGCATGGTCATGCCGATCATGTCGGCGGTGTCGCAGGAGTTCGGGCCGCCATTGGCGCTGGCGCCCTGTACGAGCTGTGTGACAAGGACGCAGCGGTGCCGCATGCGAATATCAAGGAACAGCGAGCGATGTGGGGCATCGAGACGCCCGATCCGGGCGATCCGACGCTTCTGCTTGCCGAGGGCGATACCGTTGAGCTCGGCGACATTTGCCTGCAGGTTATCGAAGTGCCTGGGCATACACCGGGCGGCATTGTCCTGTTCGCTGCGACCAAGCAGGGAAACATTGCCTTTGTTGGCGACACCCTGTTCCCGGGCAGCCACGGCCGTACCGATCTTGCCGGTGGCGACGAGGCGGCGATCATGCGCTCGCTCTCCAAGCTCGCCCAGCTGCTTCCGGCCGATACCGTTTGCCTGACGGGCCATGGTGGTTCGACCACCATGGCGCGCGAGCTCATGCAGAACCCGTTCATGCAGATATAGCTTTACCGTCAGCTGCGAGCACGAGAAGCGTCCAAACGTCAAGTAATTTTCCCCAACGGGTCGATTCCATAGGGCAAACGGTCAAAAAAAGTCCGTTTGGACGATATTCGTGAACAAACGAACGTTTATGCCCGGGTATGCCGTGGTAAAATCTCAGGCGTTATCGGAGCAACCTTACAGGAGGTTTCTTTTATGCTCGTCAACGCAGCAGACATGCTCAAGAAGGCCGAGGCCGGCAAGTACGCTCTCGGTGCCTTCAACACCAACAACCTCGAGTGGACCCTGGCTATTCTCCAGGCCGCCGAGGAGGCCAAGTCTCCGCTGATCCTTCAGTGCACCGCCGGTGCCGCTAAGTGGATGGGCGGTTTCAAGGTCTGCGCCGACATGGTCAAGGCTGCCGTCGAGGCCACGGGCGTTACCGTTCCCGTCGCCCTTCACCTCGATCACGGTTCTTACGAGGACTGCTTCAAGTGCATCGAGGCCGGCTTCACGTCCATCATGTATGACGGCTCTCACGAGGAGACCTTCCAGCTTAACCTTGACCGCACCAAGGAGCTCGTTGAGCTTGCCCACTCCAAGGGCATGTCCATCGAGGCCGAGGTCGGCGGCATCGGCGGCACCGAGGACGGCGTGACCTCCAACGGCGAGCTCGCTGACCCCGCTGAGTGCAAGCAGATTGCCGACCTGGGCGTTGACTTCCTCGCCTGCGGCATCGGCAACATCCACGGCGTGTACCCCGCCGACTGGGCCGGCCTGTCCTTCGAGCGTCTGGGCGAGATTAAGGCCGAGACCGGCGACCTGCCCCTCGTTCTTCACGGTGGCACCGGCATCCCCGAGGATCAGATCAAGAAGGCCATCTCCCTGGGCGTCTCCAAGATCAACGTCAACACCGACCTGCAGCTCGTCTTCGCCAAGGGCGTCCGCGAGTACATCGAGGCTGGCAAGGATCAGCAGGGCAAGGGCTTCGATCCCCGCAAGCTCCTCAAGCCTGGTCGCGACAACATCGTTGCCCGTACCAAGGAGCTCATGGAGGAGTTTGGCTCCGTCAACAAGGCGTAAGTAGCGGTTTAACTTTCCCGCCGGAGGCCCCGTTTCCCCTACGCTGTTTCCTTCGCGCTCACCTGGCTTCGCCAGAAGTCGCGCCAAGGAAACAGTTCCGGGGGACGGGGCTTCCTTCGTTTAACGCCGCAGGGTTACGAGTCTGAATTAAGATGGCTACTGGCTTTGCCAGAAGTCGCGCAATGGGAAAAGCTTCGGGTGAACGGGGCCTCCTTCGTTAACTCGCTGCAGGGTTACTGGGCTGAATTCATTTTTTGACTACCGCTCGGCGGTGTTGATGGCTCCCTTGTTGGGGCTTTCTTTTTATCTCGCTACAATGTGCTTCAAGGGTTCTAATGACTTGGAGTTTGGTATGGCTGTTATTAATGTGCTGCCTTCGGATGGGAAGGTTATTGACGAGGGGCCTGTTGGTTGCTCTGTTGATGTTTGCTGTGATGACTTTCGTCATCTCGATGTTGGACTGCCGCCCGAGATTCTTCGTCTTAAGGATGCCGGGTATTTGACGCAGGCTGTTGTTGCCTGCGATCGCCTTTTGGAGCAGAACCCTGAGCCTTCGCTGGCTGCTTGTGTTCGTGCAGAGCGGTATCGCATGCTCGAGACGCCGCTTCATTTTTCGGTGTCGCGTGATCGGGCCATTGCGATGATTCGCGAGGAGTGGCCTGAGTTTACCGAGGAGCAGTTTGACGATCTGATTGACCGTAAGCGTATTGACTGGCGCTTTATCGATGGCGAGCTGTTCGTTCTCGACAACTTCCTCGATTCGCTTCGCGTATATCCCAAAGAGGTCCCCGGCATGCGTCCCGATCCTACGGACGGAATTGCACTGCGCAACGAGATGCTCAAGGAGATGGAGTCGCAAAACGGATTGGCTCGCGTCATTACGCTTAAAGCGTCTGTGTCTGTCCCCGGCGCTCTAGAGGGGGAGACCGTTCGCGCTTGGCTTCCCGTTGCCGCCACCTGCCGCCAGCAGTCTCGGGTCGAGATTCTCGACATGACGCCGGAGGGTGCTGTTGCTCCCGCGAACGCTTCGGCACGTACCGCCTCGTGGTCTTCTTCGAGTGAACGCTCATTCTCGGTGACCTATCGTTACCACATCGATGCTGCTTATTGTGATGTCTACGGTGGCACACTTCCGGTTCATCCGCGTATGGACGCGCCTCTGCCCGAGGATATTTCCGAGGACCGTCCGCACATTGCATTCACGCCGTATCTGCTGCAGCTGACGGCCGGTGTTGTTGACGGACTCGAGGATCCGCTCGATCGCGCCCGTGCTATCTATGATTACCTGACGCAGCATATCGACTATCGCTATCAGCCGCCGTACTTGCTTTTGGGATCTATTGCCGATGACTGCGCGCATTCGCTCCGCGGCGATTGCGGCGTTATGGCGCTCACGTTTATCACCATGTGCCGTATCGCGGGCGTGCCCGCCCGTTGGCAGAGCGGCCTGTACGTTGCGCCCGATTCGGTGGGGTCGCACGACTGGGCAGAGTTCTATACGCCGCAGACCGGTTGGCTCAACGCCGATGTGTCATTTGGATCTTCTGCTCGCAGGATGGGGGAGGAGTGGCGCCGCCGTCACTACTTTGGCAATCTCGACCCGTGGCGTATGGTGGCCAGCAATCGATTCCAGGCAGAGTTTGAGCCCTCTTTCGACGGCGTGCGCGAGGACCCCTATGACAACCAGGTGGGGGAGGTCTCGGTCGACGGTCGCGGATGCCGTCAGCGCGAGATGCTCCGCACGGTCGAACTCATCGAAATGCTCGAAGTTCCATTTTCGGACTAATCGGCAGAAAGCTGTGATAAACTAACTCACGCATTGCGTGCCCGAGTGGCGGAATTGGCAGACGCAGTGGACTCAAAATCCACCGTTGGCAACAACGTGCGAGTTCGAGTCTCGCCTCGGGCACCATACATGCAAGTGAGCGTTCAAGGGGGTCAAGGCCCCCTTTTTCGTGCCGAACTCGCGTGAGCGCGCGGAGCGTTAAGCAAACAGGCCTGTGGCCTGTTTGTAGCGGAGCGTGGCGAGGGCGCCGTGCGCCCGAAGCCCGGGGCTTCGCGAAGCGAAGGCCCTTCGAGTCTCGCCTCGGGCACCATACATGCAAGCGAGCGTTCAAGGGGGTCAAGGCCCCTTTTTCGTGTACGTAATGTGATAACGCGCTGTACGTGTTATTATTCGCAAGGCGTTGTTCCCGCAATGCCCTAAAGAGGAACCCGAGGGTTCCCACCTTTTGGCGCCAATGAGCAGCTGACTGGTCATACAACTTAGATTCTCTTCCTCAAGTCGAGGAAGTCTATGTGTACGACCTGGTTGCTGAGAAGCGCCGGGTTTTTTTTTATGAATGGAGGTAGGGAAAATAGCTAAGTCTGATGACACCCGCATCAACGACGAGATCACTGCATCTTCGTGCCGTTTGATTGGCGTCGATGGCTCTCAGCTCGGCCTGTTCGCCATCCGCGATGCCCAGCGCGTCGCCGACGATCAGGGTCTCGACCTGGTCGAGATCGCTCCCAACGCGGAGCCGCCGGTCTGCAAGGTCATGGACTACGGTAAGTTCAAGTACCAGCAGGCCATGAAGGCCAAGGCCGCTCGTAAGAACCAGTCCAAGGTCGAGGTCAAGGAAATGAAGTTCCGACCCAAGATCGACGTTGGCGACTACGAGACCAAGAAGGGTCACGTTCTGCGTTTCCTCAAGAAGGGCGCACGCGTTAAGATCACCATCATGTTCCGCGGCCGTGAGATGGCTCACCCGGAGCAGGGCCTTAACGTTCTCGAGCGTCTCGCCGAGGATCTCAAGCCTTACGCTACGGTCGAGTCCAAGCCTAAGATGGAAGGCCGTAACATGCTTATGCTGCTCGCCCCGATTAAGGGCGCCTTCGATGAGGATAAAGCGGCAAGCGATAGCAAGTAACTAGTGTTCTGTAACCGATTAAGGAGTATTTCATGCCTAAGATGAAGTCCCACAGCGGCACCAAGAAGCGTTTCCGCAAGACTGGTACCGGCAAGCTTATGCGCGCCAAGGCTTTCAAGAGCCACATCCTGAGCAAGAAGTCCACCAAGCGTAAGCGTGGCTTCCGTCAGGAGACCGAGATCGCCGCTGCCGACCGTAAGGTCATCAAGTCGCGTCTCGCCTAAGTTCGCGTTCCCGTTTTCGTTTTACCATCTAGGAGTTGATAGAACATGGCACGTATTAAGCGCGCTGTTGCCGCCAAGAAGAAGCGCCGTACCGTTATGCACCGTGCGAAGGGTTACTACGGTGCCGCTTCGCGTACTTACAAGCATGCTAAAGAGCAGGTCCAGCATTCCCTGCAGTATCAGTATCGTGATCGTCGCAACAAGAAGCGCGAGATCCGTTCTCTCTGGATCACTCGTATCAACGCTGCTGCTCGCCTGAACGATATTTCTTACTCTCAGTTCATGCACGGCCTGAAGGTTGCCGGCATCGAGCTCGACCGCAAGGTCCTGGCTCAGATGGCTTACGAGGACATCGAGTCCTTCAACGAGCTGGCTACCATCGCCAAGAAGGCTCTCGAGGCCTAATAGATTCTCTTGAATCGCTAGGGGAGTGTCGCGTTGTGCGCGGCGCTCCCTCTTTTTATCTGAAGCGCGGTTTACATTGCTAAAAGCGCGGGTAGATAAGCACTTATAGGTGACCGATCTCTATATATTCCTGAACCAAAGGGCCATCATCTGATACGTGCGGAAGATCCGCACCAGTCTTTCTATTACCTATAGAAAGCAATATGTTGTGTAGGACTTGTGAAGAGTGGAATTGACGTCCCACAGGGCTTCGCGGTCTGGCAATATATCTCCTTGCCGCGCGGCCCGGTCGGACCGGATGAACCGCCAGGCGTGCACCTTGAGAACCGGATACTGCGAGGATGGACACATTCAGTGTCGCATCC